>JBBRDJ010000185.1:0-5231 GCA_038203945.1 Gemmatimonadales bacterium | reverse complement strand
TCGGCCCAGCCATAACGCGAATCATTTCTCCCGCAGACTGCCAGCCTGCGAGCGTTGACAGGCTGAGGAGCTCTGGCGGGCCCGGCAGGCATCCTCCCTCACCGTCCGAACGGCAAACCGCATCACTGGCGCCGCCGCCCTGGACGCCGAACGAGGCGGCCGTCACCAGGCCACCACGTCCAACTTCAGTGCGCCAGCGACTCGCTGTGAGGTCCAAGTAGACGGCACCACTGCTCTCTATCCGAGGCTCTGACTCGCGCGTCGCGACGAGGCCCAAATTCCCCTCCACCGAATACCTGGGTGACGCTTGGGCAAAAAGCGATTGACTCGCGAGAAGCAGGCAAGCAGCGGCGAAGACCGTACTCATGTACCGCGACAGACACGGACTACACTTCGTAGACGGAGTCTTTGGCGCCGAACGAAGAAACGCGTTTCGCGCAGGAGAGTTGGTTACGGGGATCCAGCTCCTCCGACGGTTGGAACATCTGTCGAACATGTTGATCTCCTCGACGAGACTGGTCGTTGCCAAGCCGTCGGACATGAGGGCTTGGTAGCTTTGCATATGGGAAAGGAAACTCAATCGGGGCGAGTTAGGGATAGGGCTCGGTGCCGTGGCCCGCAAACAGCGGTGACCGGGCGACGGCGCCCCCGCCACCGCGCCGGTGTGCCTCGCGAGCCGTCAGGCCTGCGGTCCGAGCGGGTGCGCCGTGGCCGGCAGGGACTACGGTGCCGCCGCGGTGGGACGGCCGCGCACACCGAACGGCCCAGTGTGGTCGCGGTGCGGTAGGGGAGGCGGCCTTACGGAAGGGTCCAAGCGTCAGCGGACGGGCGCTGGGTGCGTGACGAGCCTCGGCTCGCGGGGGCCCGCGCCGATGGGGGCTCTGTGGCCCGGCGTGCGATTCACGGGCGGCGCGAGCACGGAGGTGCGCGAGGATCTGGTCACCGACGCCTGCGTGATGAACGCGACAATCCGCATCGCGCTGAGGCAGGTGGGGATACGCGAAGGAATCGACCTCGAAGATCTGCTGACGCAGCGCCGCCCTTTCCCGCATGCCGCGGGGGCGGTTGGCATACCAGAGCGTCTGCGCCATCCAGATGCAGCGCTCGTTGCGACTTTAGCGTTCGACGCACGCGCTCTGTTGTGGCCTTCCCGACCCGATGAAATCGATGTTAGTGCCCTGCCGCTATACCCGCCCATTGGCGAGTTCATCGTGCATGAAATCTTTCGACCAAGTGTCGTTCTCGACGGTCGGGACCACCAGAGACGCTGGCACGGCCCGGACCAGCCGCGTGCGGCACCATATGCGCAGGTTGCATTCAAGCAGTCGAGACACGACGTAGACACGTTTGTGATTTCATGTGAACGGCTTCGCGTTCCACAGACTACGTTGCTTTCGGTTCGAATAAACCTCCTGTGAGAGGGCTGGTTCAAGGAAAGTACGGTGGCTCAACTCAGATGGCGTCTGTGTGCGCATCGCCCGGACGCTGCAGAGCGGCCGTGAAATCACGCCGCCCGTAATGGACGACATCCTGAACGACTCAAGGCGTACCAAGTCACGTTCACACGCCGGGAACATATCCGGCGTGCCCAGAGAGCGTCGCCAATCCCCGGCACGCGTCTGGCTGAGTCAGGTTCGCAAAATCTGAGGCAGGTGATCGAAGTGCGCATCGCGACTGCAGAGCACGAGCTGATGCTGCATAACGAGCGCGGCAATCCACAGGGCGTTGGTGGGGATTGGTGTACCCTGCTGCCGTAACTGACGAAACGCAGCAGCATGGTGGTGTGTGGTTTGCTCATCGGGAAACAAAATGGACACACCGGAGCGCAACAAGAATCGCCGCAGACCGCCCTCGTTGCGTGCGCTGGCACGCGCCTTCCCGCCCGTCGCAAGGAACTCAATGCGAAAGCTCTGTTTGATTGTTGCCACAATCATCGTTTGCAGCTGCGACCAGCCACCTACCAAGCCGGCCGTACCCACCGACACGGTGCGTATTGCAGATTGGGCGAGTCGCATTGATACGCTGACGGGTGAGTACACGCGCGTCATCCGGCCAGCCGAGTTCTGGGACAGCGTATTGATCGTGCCTGATGTTGCCGAGAACCTGCTGTGGAAGGTCAACATCGCGACCGGCGAACGTGAGCCGTTTGGCTCTCGTGGCGGTGGCCCCGGTGAGTACGCCCGGGTGGCTTGGGCCTTCAAGGTGCACACCGATTCGGTGGCGATCGTGGGGGCCGTTGCCGGGTCGCCGTTTCCTGTCATTTCCGTTGCCACCGGAATCGGCCGCACCACACGCGTCTCCCTCGCCAGTGACTCGGCGTTTCAAACGGTGCGCATCACCGAGCGGCCGGTCATCCGGTCGGCGGACACGCTGGGCTACCTCTACGCCAACAGCAGACGCTGCAGCATGGGCGACGGCGACGCGCAGTGGCCCCAGATCCTATTCGCCGCACATACAGTTGGACCACACTCGCCGATGGACGAACGGTGTTGGCCGTCGGCGGCGCATACCTGCTCGAGGTGATGGGTGAAAACGGCGAGTTGCAGGGCGCGTGGACGCTCGACTACCCAGCAGTCTTCGCCTCCGAAGCGGGCTATCAGGGCTGGGCGGACAGTATCCGCCGGCAATCGTCCGCGCTCGTGGCCACCACGCTGACGCGGGTGGGCGCATCACAGCTGCCGCCAGGGCGTGAAATCATATTTCCACCCAAGCCTGCGCAGCTGCCGCCGCTCAACTTTGACGGTGCTCGACTGATACACGGTGCAGGCGACGTGGTTTGGCTACCGGTGCATGTGGAAGATCCGCCACGCCGCGAGGTCTGAGACCTGGTACACATCGTTGAGCGTCGGCGGATCTGTCGCGTGGCACTGGAAGACCGTCAGCGTTTACTCCTGGTCACGGACAAGGGCGCATATGTAGCGGCGCTTGACGAGTTGGATTTCGAGCGCCTCGTGAGGTTTCAGCCGCCTGTTAACGGGTGCCAATAACCGCGGATGTCACGTGCTGAGTGGCGGCCTGTGTGCTGGCTACCAACTTACGGCACACGCTCCCACTCAAGACCGACGCGGAGCACGTGCAGTGAAACGTTGCCGCTGCTCGTTTCACTTACTGCAGAGAGCACACCTGGCGCCGCGAACGAGAATACCGTGCCATCGAGGCTGCGTGTCGCGAGCAGCAGGCCGCTCTGTGCATCGAACACCTCCACCACCGATTTAAAGAAGCGACTGATGTCAAACCGCCGAGTCAACCGCACCCACGTGCATTTGCTGACAAGTCGGGCGGCGGCGTGAATGCATGCAGCTTGACGGACTGATCCAACACCCTCAGCGTATCTCCCGGACCGAATCCTGACGAGAGCACGTTTCGCACTTCACCTGGCCCGCCACCTGGCCGAGCAACACGCTTGAGAAATGCGCCATACGCGTCATACACTGCGACTCCGCCGCTCGGCGGCTCCAGCAACTGGACTGCAATGAAGCCTCGTGCAGAGAGCGCCGGCGGCCTTCCCAATAGATCGATTGAGTCAACAACTCCCCGCACCACGGATGCCGAGTCCAACGTGATTACTCGTTGTGCGCGCGAGTTTGATTGATTGGAGCAGGATGCGTTAAGCGTTGCGAGTGCAGATAGCGCTAAGCAACGCAGTGTGATCATGGTGAGATCTTCAACTTTCGTCCCCTCCTCCGTTGTCACCGCAAGCGATCTTGTAGTGGCCGACGCTGCTGCGCGGCTTCCCCACGGAACCTGTCAACGAGTTTGAGACACCGTGTGGGAAAGTTTATTGAGCGTCGTCGCTGGCAACGCGGGGTAAGGGTGGGTTGATCCAGGCGGCCGTGGGGAGCGGCCGTGGGGTTGGTGGGCGGCGCACGAAGCGTTCAGGAGGTGCGGCGTAGGCTGCGGTGAGCACCTGCGCCCGCGCATCGTTGCGCGCCGCCGCGCGATGCTGGTGCACGTCGTATGGGTTTACAGGCCGAGCGCGCTGTGATGATGCTCGATGTTGTACCAGCGAAAGAAAGCGACCGCATGCGCGCGGGCCTCTTCGATGGAGCCGAAGCGCGCGGGAAAGTCCGATCGATACTTTATCGTTTAGCACTGCGCCTCGGAATACGGATGGTCATTCGAGATGTGCGGTCGCGAATGTAATTTCATCACGCCCCGCGCGGCGAGCAGCAGGGCCGCGGGTTTCGAGGTTATCGATGAACCCCGAACCGCATGCAGCGTCAACTGCGCGCGCGTGATGCCGTCGCGTGCACAGCACGTGCCGATGAGCTTCTCGGCGAGGGCGGCCGATTCGTGCGGCGCGATCATCCAGCCGACCACGTAGCGACTGAAGACATCGAGGATCACGTAGAGATGGTACCACGACCACGTGGTCGGCCCTTTTAGCTTGGTGATGTCCCAGCCCCACAGTTGATGGGGCGCGGTGGCCAGCAGTTCGAGCGCGGCGTACACGGGCCGCCGGCGCTGCGCGCGGCGGGGCGGACCGGCTGCTAGCGCGCAGCGGGGCGGACCAGCTGCTACCCGCGTCGGCGGGCGCGATAATATGTCGCCGGCGCGACCCCGAGACTGGCGCAGAGCGTGCGCAGCGGACGCACCGCGCCGTACGTGCCGACGGTGGTCACGAGCGCGTCTCGGTGAGCGCGTCGGGCGTCGGGAGTGTCAGGCCCAAGAGCTGCGAGAACTTTTTTTGGGCGTCGATGATCAGCTCGGCGCGCTCCGCGCGCGCCGTAGCTTTAGCCCGCTCACGCTCGAGGGCGGCGATGCGTTTGATCGCGGGATCCGCTGGCGTGGGGACAGGTCCCCGACGCTTCGCGGGGCCTCGCAACTCGCCCCGCCGCTCGGCGGCTCGCCACACGGAGAGATGCGATGAGTACAGCCCCTCACGACGGAGTAACGCGCCAAGCTCCCCGGCCCTGGTGCACGCCTCAGCGGCAGCCAAGATTTGGAGTTTATAGGCGGTGCTGAATTGACGACGGGTCCGGGTCGGTGACACCCCGGTCTCTTGATGCAGCAACGGAATCATGGAAGGAGCAGACGACATGGGAACGGCCTCAATCACCCTCGTACACTAAGCTACGGGAAGATCGGTGCCCCCTCTGCCAATATGAGGTGAGACGATATTCAACGATAGTTTAGTGAGGAACTTGGGGGCGCAGGAGAGCGGACTTATGACCAAAGAGCAGACGATGCTGTCAGACGACACACGGGTGTCCGAGCGCGCGGAGCGCCGC
>JBBRDJ010000184.1:0-5309 GCA_038203945.1 Gemmatimonadales bacterium | reverse complement strand
GGAACGCGTGCACGGCGAGGTGTGGGCGTTTCGCGCCGAGAGCGCCGACACCTTGCTCGCCATACTCGATCAGTACGAAGGTTTCGCGCCGGATGCCCGATTCGGTTCACTCTTCGTTCGCGAGCGCGTCACCGTGCGCTTTGAGGACGGCAGCGAGCAGGAGGCGTGGATGTACCGGTACAACATGACGCCACAATCGGCAGTGCGCATTCCGGGCGGAGACTGGTTGCAGCGAGACCAAGCGCGCGACTGACCACTAACGAGCCACACCGGTGGCCACACAAACTGCGTCGCCACGCGCACCGCGTCACGCGCGCGGCTTGGCGCGTCGTGTGGCTGGTGCCGTGAGCGGATCGTCGGGCCACGGGTGACGGGGGTATCGACCACGCAGTTCCTTGCGCACCGCAAAGTAGCCGTCACGCCAGAATCCCGCGAGATCGCGCGTGACCTGCACGGGACGCTGCGCCGGTGAGAGCAGATGCAGTGTGAGCGGCACGCGGCCATCGAGCACCGTTGGCGTATCCGTCCAGCCGAACACTTCCTGCAGCTTGACCGCGAGTACCGGTGCCTGCGGATCCGAGTAGTCCACCGCGATGCGTGAGCCGCTCGGTACTTCAAGATGCGTTGGCGCGAGGCGCTCAAACAGCGCCCGCTGCGACCACGGCAGGAGCGAGAGCAACGCCTCCTGCAGCGCGTCGTCACCAAGTGCATCGAATCGGCGCACGCCGTGCAGCGCCGGTGCCAGCCACTCGTCGAGCGACTCCATGAGCGCGGCATCGCTCACGTCGGGCCACGTCGCATCGTGCACGTGGACAAACGCGAGGCGCTCGCGCAACCGTTCGGCGCCTCGCGCCCAGTGCAGCATACGGAGGCCGCGCGTACGGACGAGGCCGAGCAGCAGCGCTCTGACTTCCTCGGCGCTTACATCGCGAATCGGCGCCTCGGCCAGCACCAACGCGCCGAGTTGCACCAACACACGCGCGCGAACGCGATCCGTGTTGTCGTCCCACTCCACGACGCGCTCCTCACGGACATCGTCCGCGAACAGCGTGCGTACAACGGCGGCATCGATCGGCGCCGCACGTGCGATGCGGTATTCGGGAGGTACTCCATCAAGTTCGGCGATGGCGAGCATCGTGGCACCGTCGAGTGCGTCGCCTGGCGCGAGCGACGCACCAGCACCGTTTCGCAGCAGAAATCGCGACGATTGTCCGGCGCGTACCTGCGCGATACGATCGGGGAATGCGAGCGCGATGAGCTCACCAACCGCATCAGCGTGCTCCCGATCATCACGCCACGGCACATCGGCGCGCTGCGCCAGTTCACGCGCAGTCTCGCGCACTCGGCGTACACCGTCCCGGTCCGGCGTTGCGCCGAACAAGTCGTGGCCCAACGCGGCTGCCGACACGCCCAGCACCAACTCCACGCGCAGCCGCAGATCGGCGGGTGGCATGCGGCCGTCACCGCGCAGGATGTCACGCTCATCGAGGCAGGCGGCGGTCGCTGCAGCGATCGCGCCCAGCCCGCGTGCGCGTGCGCGGATCAGCATATGTGCGAGACGCGGATGCACGGGGAGCGCGAGCAGTTCGCGCCCGTGCGGTGTGATCCGATCTTCTGCGTCGATGGAGTCAAGCAAGCGAAGCAACTGGCGGGCTTGTGTGAGCCCGGCGGCACTTGGCGTATCGAGCCAGCGCAGTGCCGTCACATCATGCACGCCCGCATCGGCGAGTTCCAGCGCGAGCGGCGCGAGATCGGCGTCGAGCATTTCCGGACGCGTGCGCGGTGGCAGCATGGCCTCTTCGTGCGCGTCCCAGAGTCGATAGCACACGCCGGGCGCCACCCGACCCGCGCGTCCGCGCCGTTGATTAACGGCCGCACGACTCGCGCGCACCGTTTCGAGCCTGGATAAACCCACGCGCGGATCGAAACGCGGCAGACGGGCGCGGCCCGCGTCCACGACAACGCGCACGCCTTCAATCGTGAGACTTGTTTCGGCGATCGACGTGGAGAGCACGACTTTACGTTCGCCCGGCGGCGCGGGTGCCACGGCCGCATCCTGCGCGCCCAACGAGAGCATGCCGAAGAGCTCGTGCACCACGGTGCGCTGGCTTGGCGCCGAAGCGACAATCGGCGCGAGCAACTCTGCGGTACGGTGGATCTCGCGCGCGCCGGGGAGAAACACGAGGACGTCGCCGTCGTGGTCGTGCAGCGCCTCGCGCACCACGCGTGCAACATGTGCTTCGATACGTTCGCGGTCACGCGCGGCGCGATAGTGCGTGACCACCGGAAACATACGGCCGTGGCTGCGAATCACGGGGGCAACGCCGGAGCCATCTGCGAGCAGGCGTGACACCGCGTCACCATCGAGCGTGGCCGACATCACGAGTACGCGCAGTTCGGGGCGGAGCAGCGCTTGCGTGTGCAACGTGAGCGCCAATCCGAGATCGGCAGCGAGCGATCGTTCGTGAAACTCGTCAAACAACACGGCGCCAATGCCATCGAGCGTGGGATCGGCGGCAATCAGGCGCGTGAGGACGCCTTCGGTCACGATCTCCACGCGTGTTCGCGCACTCACTCGCGACTCGCCGCGTACACGATAACCCACCGTGCCGCCCACACTCTCGCCCAGCAGGCGCGACATGAACGTCGCTGCGGCGCGAGCGGCGAGTCGCCTTGGCTCGAGCATCAGCACGCGCGCACCGGCGAGCCACGGCGCATCGAGCACTGCTAACGGGACACGCGTTGTTTTTCCAGCGCCGGGCGGCGCTTCGAGTACCGCGACCGCACGCGCGTCCAATGCCGCCAGCAGCGCGGGCAGAACGTCGTCAATCGGGAGTGCGTTCACGGCAGCACGATCATCGTCGCCGAATCGGTGGCGGCGCCAGTTGCTGCGTGATCCAGCGCTGCGCGGCCTCCATCACTTCGTCGCGTCCGTTGCGCACACCGACTACCGATGGAGCAACCGTCACGTTCGGCGACACACCAAGTCGCTGAACGAAACGTCCGTCCGGGTAGCGCACATCGGACACGGGAATGCGCACCCGCACGCCACCGGGCAGTGACAACACGGCGGTTTCACCGACCGCGCCGGCCGTCTGTGTGCCTACGAGCACACGATTCGAGCCGCCGGCCAGGAGTCGAAGCGCGATCAGTTCGCCGTCGCCGCTCGTGGTCGCGTCTACCAGAATCGCGATTGGTCCGGTGAATGCATCGCGAGGCGCGGCGGGCGTGGTGCGTTCGGTGCGCGTGAACTGCCGCGCGGGATCGAGCTCCGGCGTGCGCAGTGCGGCACGCGGCGGTGCCGTGATCACGTTCCGGTCATCGCGTGCGTAAGCACGACGATCAGCGTCGAGCACCGAACCCGCGAGCCACCGCAGCGACGCGCTATCACGAATGCCACGTGCGTCTACGATGATCGCGCTTGCCTCAGACACCGTTGATGGCAAGGGTGTCACACTGCGCGCCGTATCCGTACCAAGTCGAAGGCGTACCACGCCATTGGCCATCGATTCAATCGCGCGGAGAGGGGCGATAGGCGCGCGATCGGCGTCGGAGCGCAGCTCGTAGGCGAACTCGCGGTTGGTCGTCACCCCGTTGGCCGCACGCACTCTGAAGGTTGAGATTGCACCCGCCGGCCCGGCCTCCAACCATGACTCAAGACGCTGATCACGCGACCATTCATTCGATGCCGGCACGAGCTCGCGCAACCGACCGAGTCGCTTGTCAATCGGCTCACCGCCAATCGCCAGGATCTCATCGCCCACGCGTACACCGGTGCGCTCTGTGAGTGAATCACTGATCGCGGTGACCAGCGGACGACGATCGACCAACCGCAGCGTGAACGGCACGTAACCGGTGCGTGCACCGAACTCCGGGTGGTCGGGCACGCGGATTTCTGCTTGCGACGCGTCAAGCGTGGCAACAAATCGCAGCAGCGCCGCCGAGTAGTCACGCGCGGACGCGGCCACTTCCATGTCGCCGAGCGAGCGGTCGAACATGTCGTCCCACGACTCGTCAGCCATGGGCACGTAGGGATTGAAGGCGCGCACCGTTCCCCACAGCCGCGTCACGGCCAGCAGTCGTTCCGGCAGCGAGGGATAGGGCGCATCGGCTGGTGCCGTGGTCATCGCGGTGTGCACGGGCATGGCAGGTGAGCGTTTGGCCACGCGCACCGAGCCGCGGGCAATCGCGAGCGCCAGTTGCACGGCGCGGTCTGACGAATCAGGCACCAGCGAAAGCGATGTGCCGACTGACGTGAGCACTGTGTCGGCGCGGGTTGGCACCGCTTGTCCGTTTGCCAGTTGCAGCGATTCCATGCGAATACGCGCGTGAAAACCGCCACCGATCGCAAGATGCATCGCGTGCGCGTCGGTGCGCAGCAACCCGCTCCCTGTTGATACAAAGACCGCCTGCCCTGCTGCGTGCAGTGCGAACAGCGGTGCGGGGACGATGGTGGCGTCGTTGACCAGTACCACCACCAGCGGTGGTGTATAGCCATCGCGCAATGTCGGGACGCTTCGTACAGTGGCGGTGTCAGTCACCGTCCGATCACTGCGGTCCTCCGGTGGCACGTGGGCAACACGCAGCACCGCGCCCGACGTCGTGGTCCACTCCGTGCAACACTCGCGTTGCACCGACGCGCGCACCGTTGGTGGATCAAACGACGTGTTGCCAGACGCGTTGCCAGACGCGTTGCCACCGGGATGCGCGTGTCGCAGGCGACGCCGGGCGGGCGCTTCCAATAGCTCATTGGGTAGAGGATACTCGTCGTCGGTGAGCGGACGCGTCCACCAGTTGACCCCGCTCACCAGTCCGGAATCGGCGCGAAGATCCAGCACGGCTGTCGAGCGTGGTGCGACAATTGTCAGGGCCGACCCGAGCTGCTCACCGAGCGCCGCGGCGTTCGCCATGGTCAGGTGCACGGGCCGCGCGAGGATGAGGCCATCGCCTGTGCGTTGCAACATCGCGGCCATGCCCGCCATGCGAACCGCGCCTGCGGTATCTCCCACCACCCGCGTTTCCGCATCACGGAGCTCGCCCAGCATGTCCTGCACCGCGCGCGCGTAGGCTGCAGCGTCAGTGGCCGTGCGTGCACTCTCGACGTGTCGCAGATACGCCGAATCCCAGGCCCCGATCCGTTGCACGGCCTCGGGGTGGAACCAGCGCGACGCGTTCCAGACCTCGGCGAGCACGACAAGTCGTCGCGTACCGTCTGCGTCGCTTCGTGGCATGGCCGCGGCCACAGGTGCGATCCACGGCGCGCGTGTGGGTGTGGTGTCTGCGGCCGCAGGCAGCGGTACGACCGCCGC
>JBBRDJ010000183.1:0-5371 GCA_038203945.1 Gemmatimonadales bacterium | reverse complement strand
GCCTGCGCCGTGGTGCGGCTGGCCCGCTTCAATGTGGAGTCGGCGGGAAAAGGCAACACGCATTTCACGGGGTTACCGAGTCCGGCAGCAGGAATGGCGTTGGCCACGTACTACTGGTTCAGCCAGACGCCGCTCTACTCCGAGACGATGATCGGTGGGCTGCCGTGGCAGCAAATGTTGCGCTGGGTCATGCTGGGTTTGGGTGTACTCATGATCAGCAATGTGCAATACGCGAAAGTGCCGACCGTGGGCTTTCGCACGTGGAGCGGTATACTGGGATGGGTGCTGGTCATTGGAACGCTCATCGGTGTGGTCTTTCTGCCGAAACAGTTCTTTTTTCCGGCTCTGATGGGTTACGTGCTGTATGGCATTGGGCGCACGGTACTGCTCGGATTGCTCGACCGCCTGCCTGCTGCTGATGAAGACGAATTGTTGTCAGACGATGATGGCCTGACAGACAGTCACCGTGCATCCCGGCGCCGCCGACTGGCCAAGCGCCGCTCTCGCTCCGACACCGGCCACGACAGTGGCCCTGAGGATTCTACGTTATGACCCGTTTCCGATTGGCCGTGGAGATTGTGCCGCGGCGTGGCCTGCTCGATCCGCAGGGCAAGGCCGTGTCCGATGCGCTGCACACGCTGGGCTTCTCTGCTGTTAGCGATGTGCGGGTTGGCAAACATCTCGTCATCGATACCGACGCCGCAGATGCTGATGCGGCGCGCGCGGAAGTGCAGCGTATGTGCGAGCAACTGCTGGCCAATCCAGTCACGGAAGACTTCCACATCGGTGTGGCGGAGCGCGCGTGAAAGTTGGCATTATCCGGTTTCCCGGCTCCAACTGCGATGAGGATGCGTATCACGCCGTGGTTGATCATCTTGGTGCCGACGCGGTGTTCTGCTGGCACAAGGATCACGACCTGCAGGGCGCGGACCTCGTCATTCTGCCCGGTGGATTCAGCTACGGTGATTACCTGCGTCCGGGAGCGATCGCTCGATTCAGCCCGATCATGCGCGAAGTAGTGGAGCACGCGAATCGTGGCGCTCCGGTGCTGGCAATCTGCAATGGCTTCCAGATTGCGTGTGAAGCGGGATTGTTGCCGGGCGCACTGCTCCGCAATGATCATCTCAAGTTTGTCTGCGAACAGGTGCAGTTGCGTGTGGAGACCATCGGCACACGATTTACGTCGCGCTATCATGTGGATCAGGTCATCACGGTGCCCGTGGCACATGGTGACGGTCGGTACACCGCTCACGCCGATGTGCTCGAGCGCCTGGAGGGCGACGGCCACGTGGTGTTTCGCTACGTCGATGCACTCGGACATGTCACACAAGCGGCCAACCCGAACGGGTCCATGCGAAACATCGCCGGTATCCGCAACGCCGTGGGCAACGTACTGGGCATGATGCCGCATCCGGAGCGCGCGGTTGATGTGCAGCTCGGATCGGCGGATGGCCTGCCACTGCTGCACTCCATCGCCGATTCGCTCATGTCGGAGGCGTTGGTATGAGCACGGCACCGTTGGCGTCTGTTGTTGAGCCGCGACCTGGTGACCCCGAGATCACTCCAGCGCTCATCAAGGAGCACGGTATCACGCCGGCTGAATACGAGCGAGTTGTCGAAATGCTCGGTCGCGCTCCCACGTTTACTGAAGTCGGTATCGTGAGTGCGTTGTGGAGTGAACACTGCTCGTACAAGCATTCACGTCCGCTGCTGCGCACGTTGCCCACCGAAGCGCCGTGGGTGTTGCAAGGCCCCGGTGAGAATGCCGGTGTGATTGCGGTAAAGGACGGTATTGCGGTGGCGTTCAAAGTAGAGTCGCACAATCACCCCAGTGCGGTGGAGCCGTATCAGGGGGCTGCCACCGGAGTTGGTGGCATTCTTCGCGATGTGTTCACCATGGGCGCGCGTCCCATTGCGTTGCTCAACTCACTGCGCTTCGGACCACTTACCTCGCCACGGGTGCGGTATCTGTTTTCCGGAGTAGTGAAAGGCATTGGCGACTACGGCAACTGCGTTGGCGTGCCCACTGTAGGTGGAGAAGTGGTGTTCGATCCATCATACGAAGGCAATCCGCTGGTCAACGCCATGTGTGTGGGCGTGCTGCGCGAAGAGGAGCTGATGCTCGCCGTGGCGCAGGGCGTGGGAAATCCGATCATCGCCGTTGGCGCCCGTACCGGTCGCGATGGTATTCACGGCGCATCGTTTGCCAGCGAAGATCTGAGCGCCGAAAGTGAATCCAAGCGACCGCGCGTACAGGTGGGTGATCCGTTCACCGAAAAGTTGTTGCTCGAGGCGTCGCTTGAGCTCATCCGCAGTGGACACATTGTGGCCATTCAGGATATGGGAGCGGCCGGACTCACGTCATCGTCGGCAGAAATGGCGGCGCGTGGCGATGTGGGTGTCACAATTGACACGCTCAAGGTTCCGGTACGCGAAGAAGGCATGACACCATATGAAATCCTGCTGTCGGAATCGCAGGAGCGCATGCTGGTGGTGGCGCACCGTGGACGTGAGCGCGAAGTGGAAGCGATTCTGAAGCGTTGGGATCTTGAGGCGGCGGTGATTGGTGAAGTGATCGCCGAGCCCGTGTATCGCGTGACCGAAGGTGATAGAGTGGTAGCCGAGTTTCCGGGCACGCGTCTGGTCACCGACTGCCCCACGTACACGATTGACGCGATTGAGTCACCAGCGCTGGCCGCAGCGCGCGCGCGCAATCCGCACGATGTGACGCCGCTTCAGGAAGAGATCAATCCCATGTGGACGCTGGAACGTTTGCTGGCGTCGCCCACGATTGCGAGCAAGGCGTGGGTGTGGCGACAGTACGACTCCATGGTGCGTACCAGTACGCTGGTTGGTCCGGGCAGCGACGCTGCCGTCATGCGCCTGCGCGGCACCGACGCCGGCATTGCGCTGAGCATCGATGGCAACGGACGCTATGTAGCACTCGACCCGCTCATGGGCGGACGTATTGCGGTGTGCGAAGCCGCGCGCAACGTTGCGTGTGCTGGTGCGCGTCCGCGCGCGATTACCAACAATCTGAACTTCGGAAATCCCACACGACCCGAAGTGTACTTTCAGCTCAAGCATGCAGTAGCTGGCATGGGTGAGGCGTGCCGTGTCATGGAAACGCCGGTCACCGGCGGCAACGTGTCGTTGTACAACGAGAACCCGCAGGGTGCCATTCATCCCACACCCACGGTGGGCATGGTGGGTGTGCTCGATACGCTCGACCATGTCACGCCATCTGCGTTTCAGCGAGACGGCGACACCATTGTGTTGCTCGGCGAGAACACCAGTGAACTGGGTGCCAGCGAATACTTGTTGCACCTGCACGGACTCGCCATAGGCGCGCCGCCATCGTGTGATCCGCTGAAAGAGCGAGCGCTGGTCGACGCGCTGTTGCAGGCCATTGGTCAAGGCCACATTCGCAGTGCGCATGATTGCAGCGACGGCGGCTTGGCTGTGGCACTCACCGAGTGCGCCATGATGCGGCGCGATGCACAGTTCGGTTTTGCGGTGGACCTGAGCACGTGGGTCGATTTGCCGCTTCGTGCGCTCTTGTTCGGTGAAGCGCAGGCTCGTGTGGTGGTAAGCACCGATGTGCCTGACGCAGTGCTCGCCACGGCCGCACGGTTCGACGTGCCGGCGCGAGTGATCGGTCGCGTTACCGCCGCCAGCAACGGCGTTGAGTTTCTCGTTGGAGACGTTATTGCGCGCTTGGCGCTGGCGCCTCTCGCACGCGTGTTTCACGACACCATTCCGGACATCATGAATGCTGGCGCTGCATACAGCGACGGCCCATTGTCATCCTCCATCACCTGACGGAACCAGTTCCCATGTGCGGCATCTTCGGTGTATACGGTCATCCCAACGCAGCGGCACTCACGCAGCTGGGTCTGTACTCCCTGCAACATCGCGGTCAGGAATCGGCCGGTATCGTGGCGGTTGATGATGCGGGTGTAGCCAACCTGCGACGCACCATGGGACTGGTGTCAGAGGGTTTTGACGACGATGCCATGCGTGCGCTCAACGGTCCCATAGCGGTGGGGCACACGCGCTATTCCACGGCGGGGGCGTCGGCGATTGAAAACGCGCAGCCGATTTTGGCGCGCGTGCGCAAGGGACACATCGCACTGGCGCACAACGGTAACCTCACCAACGCGGTGGAGCTGCGACGTACGCTCGAAGATGGTGGTGCGATCTTCACTTCGTCCATGGATTCCGAAGCGATTGTACATCGCATTGCGCGGTCCGCAGGCGATGTGCCCGAACAGCGTCTGGCCGACGCGCTGCACGGTGTGGAAGGTGCGTATTGTCTGCTGGTCGTGATTGACGAGACTTTCCTCGCCGCACGTGATCCTCACGGGTGGCGTCCGTTGGCGATCGGCAAGCTCGGTGATGCCTGGGTAGTGTCGTCGGAAACGTGTGGTCTGGATATCGTGGGGGCCACGTACATGCGTGATGTGGAGCCGGGCGAGATCGTGGCAATCGATCGGCATGGCATGCGCAGCATGCAGGCTTCGGTGCCGGAAGCGCTCAACCGCTGCGTGTTTGAGCATGTGTACTTTGCGCGCCCCGACAGCAAGGTGTTTGGCAGCTCGGTAGACCGGGCGCGTCGTGAACTCGGACGACAGCTCGCGCGCGAATGCCCTGCGCCCCAGGCGGACCTGGTCTTTTCGGTGCCTGACTCGTCCAACTCCGCCGCACTCGGCTACGCCGAAGAAGCGGGCTTGCCGTTTGAGTTTGCGCTCATTCGCAACCACTATGTCGGGCGTACTTTCATTCAGCCCACGCAGGCGGGTCGCGACGCCAAGGTCAAGGTGAAGTACAATCCGGTGCGTGAGGTCATTGCCGGCAAGTCGGTGGTGATGGTGGACGACTCCATTGTGCGCGGTACCACCACGCGTGGTCTGGTGTCGCTGGTACGCGCTGCGGGCGCACGCGAAGTACACATGCGCGTGTCCAGTGCGCCGATCATCAGTCCATGCTACTACGGCATCGATACGCCACGACGTGAAGAGCTGATTGCCGCCAGTATGTCGCAAGCCGAACTGGCTCGTCATCTTGGTGTTGACACGCTGGGCTACCTCTCGCTCGATGGCATGTTGAGCGCGGTGCCTCAGGGACCGGAGGGATACTGCCACGCGTGTTTTTCCGGACGCTATCCCACCGCACTGCCCAACGAGCCGGAGTTGCTGCGTGCGGGAGCACACACGGGCTCCTGAACACATGGCGACGCGTCTGCGTCGCACACTCGTCACTTACGTGGAGTCGTTTTGACACGATCGGTTTATTTCTTCGGGAACGGGACCGCGGACGGTAGTCGCGAAATGAAGTCCGTGCTCGGCGGCAAAGGCGCGAATCTCGCAGA
>JBBRDJ010000182.1:0-5449 GCA_038203945.1 Gemmatimonadales bacterium | reverse complement strand
GCGGACGTCGCGGCGTCCGGGCCGTCGCGATACGGATTCGGCTCACCGCCGACCTCCGTCGCTTGTGCATCATTGGTCCGAGGCCGACGGCCGCGGCGATTAGGGCGGTTGGGTTCGTTCATGCTGTACTGCGTGTGGCGTGGAGGACCAGTGAAACCATCACCGGACCAGGGTGCGGCGCGGGTGCGCCGAATCGTGCATGTCGCACGGAATCAGCAGTGCCTAGCGAGCACCTGCTCACGCGGAAGCTGAAGCTGAAACTGGAACTGGAACTGATCGAAAACTGATCGTTGACGGTGGCTACGCGCGCCGTCAGGCCTGGAAAGCAGTGGGACCTGCCTGAGGTATTGCAGAAATTTCGGACACCGAAGTGGTGTCCCGACGTACTGCACGTCTTCATCTCGGGGGCCAGCAGCTGGACGCCCATGGACGGTTGCCGCAACGCGTGCACCGCCAGCTGGCCGGGACCATCGTAGGTCGCAGCGCGCGTTCTCCTTAATACGCCGACGACGCACGGAATGTTGCAGGGAACTCGCTTTCGCGCAAGTCACAGTTCCGTCGCCCTACTACATTTGTCCTTTATGATCACTCAACAAACCGACCTCAGTACGGCCATAGCCAACGCCGTGTCCGCCTACGAAGCCTCCGGCAACATGGGCGTTTTGATGGAACGCCTGCACGCCCTGCGCGATGGTACCACCGCCGACGCACTCATTGCGGCCGTCGAGCCGTGGCGTGAGATGCCCGAAGTCGCTGGTCCCATTTACGAGATCGTGGTGGATCAACAGCCCAAAAACGCACGCGCGCTGGTAATCCTGGCCAACGCCTACTGGCTCAGCGGACGAGGCCCTGAAGTGGTCGGCGTGCTCGCCGACCGGGCCATTGCCGCCGATCCGGCCAACCGTGGCGCCTGGCACATGTGGGCGCTCACAGAAGGCAACCAGCGCGATCGCACCATTCGCTGGATTCAGGTCACCGAACGCTTTCCGGAAGATCAGCTGGCCAAGGCCGCACTGGCCGACAATGCCGCATCGCTGGCCAGTGCGGAACACGACAAGGAAGCCATGGCCCTGGCCATTCGCACCTATGAACAGCTGCTTGCCTCAGCAACCAGCGAGCAACAAAAACAGTCGCTGGAAACAGCGCTGACCACCCTTCGCAAATGGACGCTGTGAGCCCCGACCACGACTCGCACACGCCCAACCCGCCGTCCAGCACCGATTCCGATGCGTCGTCGTCGTTGGCCGATTTCCGTGCGTTCCGTGAGCGCATGAACACGCGCATTCTGGGCGAAAACAATCTGGTCATCAATCGGTTTTTTGCGCTCGATACACGCGCCTACGAAACCGGTGCACTCGATGTGAAGACCAAAGAGTTGCTGGGCCTCGTGGCATCGCTCGTGCTGCGATGTGACGACTGTATCACTTATCACATCGTGCGCTGCGCCGAAGAAGGCGTCACGCGCGACGAAGCATTTGAAACACTGAGCATCGGACTCATCGTGGGCGGCAGCATTGTCATTCCGCATTTACGACGCGCCGTTGATCGCTGGGACGAACTCGAACAAAAGAGTGCGTAACGATTTTTGCGCTGTGTGCCCGCACGTGATGCTTCCCCCACGTGCGCTCTACGGCGCAGGCGCCGACCCCGCAACTCGGCTCGTGTCGCCATCACTCACGTAGCGACCGCCAGGGCCGTCTTTCTCGAGTTGACGCAGCGTTGGAAACAGCGGCATGCCCTTCCCTAGCGGAATGCGCGCAATCGAGCGCGGGTTGAACTTCGGATCGTACGGACTGCGCGTGGGACCGCCAGCTACTTCAAATACGGCGTCATATTGGTAACGCAGCGCACGCTTGCTCTTCGGATCGGTCCACGTGCCCGCCCACGCCAGTTCGCGCGTTTTCGGCCACATGCCCAGCGGCAGCGCAAAGCCGCGCACCTTGTAGCCCGGAATCGCAGAGTCGATGGCCAGCTCGCCGCGCGCAATCTGCTCCTGCACGAAGGCGTTGTCGTATTTGTCCAGACGCGCGTGCCACAGCGTGTGATTGCAGAGCTCAAAGCCAAGCGAGTCGAGCTGACGCAGTTTTGGGAATCGCCATTCCGATTTCTGCCCTTCAATGCCCTTGTTGCCAAAGAACGAGCGGCCGGCCTCGGCACCTGACAGCAGACAGAACAGCCCACGGTTCCGCCAATCGGGTTTGTCCCGGGCAAAGTCCATCCACACGCCAAGCGCGCTCGTTGGGTCTACCACCAACTGTCCGTTCCGCTCCACATAGCGAAACTGGCTGGGCGACGCGTCGTCAAAAATAAACAGCACCGGTGACAGGCCACGCGGCAAGTCGATCTTCCGGTCGAGCATTTCCGCAAGCGAAATGGGACGGTAGCCGCGCGCGTAGAGCGTATCGAGCTCAGCCCGGAAACGCGCCCGGCTCACTTTGTAGCTGCCGTCAACGGAGTCTACCAGATGATACTCCACTACCGGGATGCGCCCGTACTCATTGGGCACGCGACCGGCGGCGGCGGTGTCAGCGGCGAGCTGGAGCGGCACCGCACCATCAGCCGTTTCGCCCGGAGCAGTGAATTCCTTGCTCATTTCACGAACGGTGTCACCGTTGGCGCTGTCCAACCGTACGGTGATGTCTGTCGTTGCCGCGTGCGCCAAGGCCGAGGAATCCCGGTCGGTCGGCGCACAGGCGGCGAGCAATGACAGGGCCAGAAACAATCGAACGAAACTCGGCATGACTCTCGGGGTCGAACTACGGTGATGAACACTAAACCGAACGCTACTCAAACGGTCCGCGAACGTGCAGGCCTCCAGGCCAACGCGTTGCGCCTGCGCGCTCGACTGTTGGCGCGTCGAGCGCGGCGTCAATTCACGGTCTGGTCAACCCGGGCGTTTCGGCAGAGCCGCGTTCTGTTGTATTCAGGCAGTCGCGACCGTCGCGTTTGGGTGGGCTGTGCCGTGCTGCTCGGGGTTGGCGGTGCAAGCAGCTACACCTGGTGGCAGACGTGTGGGTTTGCAACCTGTCCAACGGTTGCCGAGTTGCGTGAATGGCGGCCCAGCACCGGCGACCGCCTCATGGCCCACGACGGCGAGCTGCTTGGCATGATCGATCCCGTACGCCGTATACCCGTGTCGTTGGACAAGATTCCGGCGCACGTGCGCGAAGCGTTTATTGCCGTGGAAGACAAGCGCTATCGTTCACATCACGGCATCGATGTGCGCGGTGTCGTACGCGCTGCAGTGAATAACGTGGCCGCTGGTGGAGTGCGTGAAGGCGCGAGCACCATCACCATGCAGTTGGCGCGCAACGCGTTTCTTACCGAGTCTGTGCGCGGCTGGAAACGCAAGGCACTCGAGGTGCGCTACACGGGGCTCATTGAAGATGCGCTCAGCAAAGACGAGATTCTCGAGCGCTACCTCAACACGATTTATTTTGGTAACGGTACCTGGGGTATCGAAGCAGCCAGTCGCGACTTGCTCGGCTACAGCGTGTCGCGCGCCACCATCACAGACGCTGCGCTGTTGGCCGGCTTGCCCAAGGCGCCATCGGCACTGTCGCCGCGCCGCAACGAAGAGCGTGCGCGCGCCCGCCGCGATGTGGTGCTGGGCGTGCTGGTTGATGCCGAGCTCATTGACTCGGCGACTGCCGCCCACTCACGCGGCCGCGCAATCAAGCTGCCGCGTCGTGCGTGGAAGCCCGATTGGCCGGCGCACAGCTGGGCGGTAGATGTGGTACGCGCCACGCTCGATTCGCTCGTGCGTGTGGGAACGCTGCCGCAAACGGTGCAACATCAGGACCTCACCATTCACACCACGATTGATGTGAAGGCGCAACGGTCAGCCGAGCGCGCAGTGGCCGCGGGTGCCGCGCGCGTTGACAAAGCGCGTCGAAACAGTGAGAGCAAACCTACCGAAGCCGCTCTGGTTGCCATTGATCCACTCACGGGTGCGGTACGCGCGATTGCTGGCGGACGGGCGGTCACCGCACGCGGATTCAATCGTGCGACAACGGCCAGCCGACAGGTTGGATCGACGTTCAAACCCTTTGTGTACGCTGCTGCCGTGGCCAAAGGGTACGCCGGCAATCGCATGCTCAGCGATGAGCCGTTGTCCATTCGCACCGGTCGCACGACGTGGACACCCACAAACTACGGCGGTGGCTCCAACGGGCGCATGACCATGCGTACGGCGCTTGTGCGGTCGTCCAACCTCGCCACCGTTCGCTTGGCGCAGGACGTGGGCAACGATGCGATCATGCATGTCGCGCGCGCCAATGGCGTAACGTCGGATTTGCCCAATGTGCCATCGTTGGCGCTGGGCAGCGCGTCGCTCACCCCGCTTGAACTCACCGTGGCGTACGCGCCCTTTGCCAACGGTGGTTGGCGCGTGGTGCCGCACGTGGTCACGCGCGTTGAAGCGGCCGATGGCACGCTGCTGTGGGAACGCGCACCAAGCACGCGCCACCGGGCCATGTCGATTGAAGACGCGTTTCTGGTCACGCACATGCTGCGTGCGGCCGTAGACGAAGGCACGGGAAACGCCGTGCGCGAGTACGGCGTGCGCGGTCCGGTGGCCGGAAAAACGGGCACAACAAACGATGGAGCAGACGCGTGGTTTGTGGGCTACTCACCGTCGCTTGTTACCAGCGTATGGTTGGGCACCGACACACCAACCTCGCTCGGCGCGGCTGCCTCTGGAGGTCGTTACGCCGCGCCCGTGTGGGCGCAGTTCATGCGCCAAGGGTGGCGCTCGCCGTTGAACGATCGCGCGTGGACGCCGCCGCCCACCTTGGTGTCGCGCACCGTTGATGCGAACACCGGTTTGCTCACCAACGACTGGTGTGGCGAACCGCAGACCATGTGGTTCAAGCCTGGCAGCGAGCCCACCAAGTCCTGCGATGGTGGTTGGTTTCGGTTTGCCAACTCGCGTTTTGAAGATGTGTCAGCTGACGCGATCGATGCCGCCATGAATGCCTTGGGCGACGCGATCGGCCAAGGTGAAGTACGGCAATCGTTGCTGCAGCGCATCGGCGATGAGTTCAAGCGCAACGCGCGCGAGGTGCAGCGTCGCGCCGAGCGTGAGCGTGACGCGGAGCGTCGGCGCGATCAGCGGCCGCCGTGGTGAGGTTGTAGCTCGGCGGCCCCACCCCGGCAGCCCCGGGGTGGGGCCGCCGAGAGCGCGGCATCTGATATGTACTGCGATTACGCGTCCTTGGGCGTGAAGTGGCCAAGGAACACGCGCTCCTGCGAGGTGAGACTGCTTTCGCCTTTTGTTTGAATCTTGCCGAGGATGCGCGTGACCTCATCGCGGTTGACCTCGTGCACCAGCGCCAAATTCAACCCTTGCCAGTTGCCAATGGGCACTTTGCTGGGTGACGGACCGGCCACCTTCTTTTCCCACTGCTTGGCCGGCGTGCGCTTCTCGATGTATTTGAGATACAGGTAT
>JBBRDJ010000181.1:0-5469 GCA_038203945.1 Gemmatimonadales bacterium | reverse complement strand
GTAGCCTTCGAGGTGTACGTCGGATGCACGCGCGTCGAGCGCCTCCATGATGAGCAGGTTCACCAGACGCACCACCGGTGCTTCGTTCGCCAGGTGCACAAGGTCGTCAAGCGGAATGTCATCGATGCCCAGAGTGCGGCCTTCCGACGACATGCCGGCTATCATCCCCTCCGCCGTGGTCGCATCTTGTGCGTACACACGACGAATCGTGCTCCGCGTCTCACTTTCGGCAAACCGCACGAGCTCGACCTCGGCGGAAAACTGCAAACGCAGATCATCGAGTACCATTGGTTGCACGCGCTCCAGCCAGGTCGCCACGCGCAGCACGCCCTGGTCAAGACGCCAAGGCAGCACGCCATTTTGCTCCAGCCATTCCGCCGACAGCGCGAGAGACAGTCGCTCCACATCGAGCAACTCTGTGGCCGAGTGCTCGACGTTGGGTGCACCGTTTACGGCCGTCATCAGAACTGCGGCTCGCGCAGGAACAGGCCACCCGGTGGAGGCACGCGACGCTGCAGCGAATCGGGCACACCCACGTTGATCGTGTCACTACCCATGTTGACGCGACCTTCAATGCGTACACCCTTGAGCATGTCGCTGCTGCCACGAATGGACTCGCGCAACCGGTCGATGTCTTCATCACTCGACACAATGTGCGGAGTCAGAAACAGAAACAGCTCCGTGGTACGGTTACTGCGCGAGGTATTGCCAAACAGCCAACCAATCAGCGGCAGTCTGCTCAGAAAGGGAATGCCTGAGCTGGTTTCCTCGCTCGTGTTATCGGACAGACCGCCAATCACCGTTGTTTGACCATCGCGTACGAACACCGACGTAGACGCCTCACGCTCGTTGATGATCGGGGCATCAAACAGCAGGTTGTTGCTCACGTCGTTGTTGGTCTGCACCACTTCCATGTTCACGTACCCATCGGTGTTGATGGTGGGTGTGATGGTGAGCGACTTGCCAACCGGCAGATACTGAATAGTTTGCACGCGCGCGTTGGGATCGAAGCCGCCGACCTGCGCGACCTGCACAAACGGCACACTCGAGCCCACGTTGAGCACGGCCTGACGATTGTTCTGCGCAATGATGATCGGCAGGGCCAGCACCTTCACGTTTCCGCGCGACTGCAGCGCATTCAGCGCGAGATCATAGTTCACCGAACCTCGACCGCCGGTAAGCAAGTACACGAAGTCACGCGCCGTGCCGCTGCCCGGGAGGATGGCCGCCGTATCGCCCGCTCGGCGTGTGGCAACGCCGGAGACGCCCAGACCCAGATCACTGCTGCGTTCCACCTGGGCGATCGTCACTTCGATCACGACCTGCAGCGGTCGCAGATCAACCGACTGCACGAGCTGCTGCAGCGCCTGAAAGTCTTCGGCGGTAGCGCGCACAATGAGCGAGTTGGTAGTCTCGTCGGGTACGATGCGCATGTCGGAAAAGGCGAGGCCGCTGGCGGTGCCACCCGTTTGCACCCCAAACGCCTGCGCCATGGCCTGCTCCAATCGCTCCTGTACGGCGTTGGTTGGTTGCTCCTGCGTTGGCATGGAGAATCCACCAATGGCGCCGGCAACTCCGCGGTTGGGCGCCCCTGCGCGCGCACCCTGTTGAATGGCCTGAATGCCACCGAGTTGCGTGGTTACCGCACGCGGCCCCGCACCAACACCGCCGGTTCCCGAAAGAACATTCATGAGCATTGGGGCCACCGTTGATGCGGTGGAGTGCTTAAGGCGCAGCGTATACAGATTGAGCACGCGGTTTTGCTGCGCGAGTTGGGCTTGCTGTTGTGGCGACAACCGGGGTGTAGGCGCCACGCGCGGCGGACCTACGAGGCGGATGACTGAGGTGCCTTCGGTCATCGTGATCTCGTTGCCTTCGGCCACCGCCCTGAGCGCATCGAGCGCTGCGTCGCGCGTCATTTCTTCCTGCAGTCGCAGCGACACGCGAGCGGTGGGCAAGTTGCTGAGCGTGATACTCAGTTTGCCGGCTTCCGCGATTGCCCGCAATACGGTGGCGACATCCTGGTCAACGAACTCGAGCACAAAACCGTCGGGTGTTTTGCGCAGCACGGATGTATCACGTCGTGGTGGTGGCGCACCGCCGCGTTGGGCCAACAACGGAGACGCTGCCATGGCCAGCAGCAGCGCTGCGCAAGTGTACGTATTCATGTACGCTTTCATGATGGACATTCGCTTGCTATGAGGGATTCGCACTGACTGCGAACCGTTCGCCCGACGTGGTGGAGAACACCACCACGCCGCGCTCGATCGATCGTACGGTGTACGCGCCCAACTCGTCGCCCACACGCACAATCACTGTCGGCGCGCCTTCCAGCGAGCACATGGCGAAGCTACGGGCCCCGCTGCTCACGGCCGTGCCAAGCACCAGCGGTCGGGCTGCTTCAATGGCGTCAACAGGCAGCGGTTCGTCGTCGTAGCCAGTGAGGCTGTAGCGCAGCAGAGGGGCGCTGCGTTGCGGGGCAAAGAGATTGAGGTCAACCACGTTCATGATCTCGATCGCCGAAGTGCGCGATTCGCTGTTTCGTGCGGCCGTGGTGTTGAACTCCGGTGGCGGGGCGTCGGCGGTTGGTTCGATGGTGAGCGCCGACACACCCGACCACACGAACGCCAGCAGCGCGATCGTGAACGCACCGAGCGCGACCTGCAACTTCCGGTCGGCCAAAAGCACGCGCCTGTTCATGGTGTCACGCCAGACGTCACTCGCGGCGTCGCGTTCGACACCTCGACCGGCGCTTCCGGAATCGCGTAGCCCATGATGGATGCCGAAATCGAAACCGGTTCAACACCGTCTTCCACAAACGATCCGGCGGCCACTGAAATATCGAGTCGCTCTACGCGCAGCAACTTCTCACCGCGCTCGAGCGCCTGAAAAAAGCGTAGCAGTCCTTCGAGATCAGACTCGGCGCGCAGGGCCACATGCAGCGTTCGTACACCGGCTTCGCCCACCTCTGCCGGCCGCGTGGTGGCATTCTGCAGCCACACATCGTGCTGTTCCGCGACGGCGCCAAGATGTGAGACCAGCTCGGCGGTGGCCATGACATCATCACGACCTGCAAACAGGCGCGGTGACATGGCACGCATCAGCGAATCGGCGAGCTGTTGCAGGCCGGGATTGCGTTGCGCCGCGTTAACCGCCGCGCGCTCACGTGAAAGGGCGGCCCGCTCCACGCTCAGGAAGTCGCGCGACTCGCTGAGCGTCGCGAGGAACGGCTTGACGCCCCAAACGGCAAAGAGCGATGGCAGCAGCACGAGCGCACCAATGGTGATGGCGCGACGATCGCGTGGTGAAAGTTTGAGACGTAAACTCATCGCACACCGCCGGTGATGCTGTCGGGCGAGGTTCGCTTGAGCAGTGCTGTCAGCTGAAAGCGTTCCAGCGCTTCGCCCTCCGCCGATGTCTCGCGGCGCACCGGCGCCGATGCGCGGACGCTGCTCAGTTGTGGCACCGCTTCGATGGCGTCAAACACGCGCGCTGCAGACAGCGCGAGTCCATCAATGCCCACAGTATCGGCCCGGCCACGAAAGCCGGTGAGATACGACTCAAACGGCAGCTCTTCGCTGATGCCGCCAATCACCACCGACCATTGTGGTGCATCGCGACCAGCCTGGCCAAGCACGGCCAACTGGCGGAACGCGGTTTCCACCGTGGTGCGACCCACGAGCGTAACCGAAAGCTGTGGACGCAGCGCGTCACGTTCGGCCCGCACAGCCGCCAGCTCCCGCCGTACGTCCCACAGCTGCAACGCACCAGCGAGCATCAATAGCAGACCGGCGGCAACGGCTATGCGCATGGTAAGTGTTCGTGTACCACGAGCGAGCGTTACGCGCGCGGCGTCGGTGACCAGCGACGGTGCGAGAGCGTTTCCGGCGTAGGCTGCCGCCAGCGCATCGGCATCGTCTATCAACGCAGCGGCCGCACCGATGGGTGTACGCGCGGTCACACCACGCGACGCGAGTGCGCTTGAAAGTTCCGCGCGCGGCCCCGGTGAGCCGGCCAGCAATACCGTGCCGCCCGCCATGTTACACGCATCGGCAATACGCTCCACATCGAGCGTTCCCGCGCGGAATCGACGTACAGCAGAGAGCTGGCCACGCTCGATCTGCAGCAACTCCACGTGTTCAGCGCGCGCGATCAGCAACTGCGCGGCCTTGGCATTCCCCTTCGCCCATGCAACCGCTGCCGCACCCCACGCCGCCTCGGCCGGATGCATCGCATCAATGCTCCAGCCAGCTGCTTCGGCGGATGTATGCACGACATTGAGCAGACGCGACGAGGCTGCGACGGCAACACGCGAGGTCGCGTCTGCACCGCGCGGCACCGTGCCCACAATTTGCGGCCCACGCGCGGTCACGAAATATTTGCCTGCGTTTCGCACGAGCAACTGTTGCAACGCGTCGTCACCGAGCGGTGGCACCTGCACGGATCGCACTTCGGCCAACGTTGGCATGAGCGCGATGGCCAGGGCGCGGTTCTGAACACCGGACGCTTGGGCAAGAGCGAGCAGTGCATCAACAAGTGCTGGCCACGTTGCCAACGCATCAGTTGGCGGCGCACCGAGCGCCGTTTGCCATACGCGTGGTCGATTCTCCCCCGGAGGCACGAACACCGCGCACAGGCTCGTGCCCGAGAGGGCGATGCCAACAGGCGTTCGCGGGTTGCCCGATGCGCGGCGCGGCCTTACCACTGCTGCCATATCAAAGCCGCCGAGTTGTTGCTCGCGCGCTGCACGAGGGCCACGAGACGCGCGGTTTGCGTACTGGCGGGGTCCCTCACGAAGAGCGTGAGTTGCAGGTCGCGCGAATCAACGCCGGCGCGAGCTGCCAGTTGCTGTTGCGAGCGATCGGCCTGTACGCGCACGCGCTCACCACCAAGCTGCGGTTGCGCTCGTTGCACGGCGGCGCTGATTGATTCCATTGACTCAATGCGCCGACCAGCGGAACGCATGGCCAGAATGTTGGCAATCACCACGTCGGTCATTCCGGCGACAGCGCGCAGCACAGCTTCGGGCGCCGTGTTCACGTTGATGCGCGTGGAAAAGCCAAATGTTGTGAGGTACGGCTTCATCGCGGCGAGGATCTCCGCGGTCATGCCGCGAACATGGATCAGATCTTCGACTTCACGGAACGCGCCGTTGTTGGGAAGCACCAACCGGCCCTCGGCGATGTACTGATCGCGCTCACCGCCGGCCACACGTGGGAGATCATCGGCGTCTATCCAATCGGTGATGGACTGGGCCAACTGGTCAGCGAGCTGGTAGTCGCGCAACACAAAACCAAAGAGTGTGCGCAGTTCCGTTTCCGACATCCGGTTGACGTTCAGCCGCGCGCCGAGATCTGTGGCGATCACCTCTACTGTGACCTCACCGACAGTGACTGGCGTTGAGTAGATGGAATCGGCGCCCAGCCACGGATCGAAGGAGCGCAGTGCCGCCGCGTTGCTCTGCGCGCC
>JBBRDJ010000180.1:0-5509 GCA_038203945.1 Gemmatimonadales bacterium | reverse complement strand
GGCGGGGCCT
The DNA here is from genome assembly GCA_038203945.1 of Gemmatimonadales bacterium. Taxonomy (GTDB): domain Bacteria; phylum Gemmatimonadota; class Gemmatimonadetes; order Gemmatimonadales; family Gemmatimonadaceae; genus JAABRT01. Next base: position 5,499 of record JBBRDJ010000180.1, on the reverse strand, counting down.
CGTCAAGCAGGGCCTTCGCGTCAGTTGCCCGGTCGCGGCCGGTCTGCGTCAACTCTGGTGTCAGACCTCGGCCACCGATTCGCCGAGGGGGAGCTCCTCTTCCATCTCAGCTGGTGACAGCTTTTCGATGGTAAAGCCCGTGAAGCCGTAAATCAGCGAGATCACCGGGTTGATCAGATTGAAGAATGCGAACGGCGCGTAGGTGAGCGTGGCCACGCCCAGGGTGCCGGCCATGAAGGCCCCGCACGTATTCCATGGGACGAGCGCCGAGGTGAGTGTGCCACCGTCTTCGAGCGCCCGGGAAAGGTTCTTGGGGCTCAGGCCGCGGCGTCGGAACTCGGCGCGAAACATTCTCCCCGGCAACACGATCGCGATGTACTGATCCGATGCGATCACATTCATGCCGATGGCGGTAAAAAGGGTAGCGGCAATGAGACTGCCCGTACCACGCACAGAGCTCAGAATGGAGGCCGCGATGCGCTGCAGCATGCCGGTGGTTTCCATGACCGCACCAAACGTCATGGCCATCAGGATCAGCCAGACGGTGTTGAGCATGCTCGACATGCCGCCGCGGGAGAGCAACTCGTCGAGCGCCGTGTTGCCGGACTGCAGTTTGAAGCCGTCGAACAATGACGTCCAGGCACCCTTCAGGAGCGCGAGCGACGTCGGCAGATCGGTGTCGCCCACAAAGCGCAGTACCGCGTCGCGTTGAAAACCGATGGCAAAGAGACAGCCAGTCAGTGCGCCGACCAAGAGCGCGGGAAACGCCGGCACCTTGCGCACTACCAGTGCGATTACGACCACGGCGGGGAGCAGATTGATCCAGCTGATGTTGAACTGTCCGTCCAGCTGCTGCTGAATGGCCGCGACTTCGGAGGTGTCCGTGGCGCCACCGAGCCAGAGCCCGATGCCGGCGTAGAGTGCGAGCGCAATCAGGATGCTTGGCGTGGTCGTCCACACCATATGACGAATGTGTGTGAACAGATCGGTGCCCGCCATGGCCGGCGCCAAATTGGTTGTGTCTGACAAGGGCGACATCTTGTCACCAAAGTACGCACCCGATACCACTGCACCAGCGGCCAAGCCGAGGTTGAGATCCTGTACGGTGGCGATGCCAATGAGCGCGACACCAATCGTGCCGACGGTGGTCCAAGAGCTGCCCGTTGCCAGTGCAACGATGGCGCAAATCACAACGGCTGCGGCGTAAAACCATGTGGGACTCAACACCGAGAGACCCATGTGAATCATCGTGGGAACGGTGCCGGAGAGAATCCAGCTCCCGATGAGCGACCCCACCATGAGCAGAATAAGAATCGCCCCAGTGGCCAGTGAGATGCCGTGTACGATGCCAGCTTGCAGCTCTTTCCAGCTGTATCCGTTGCGCCACCCAATGAGTGCCGCCGCCATCGCGGAGAACAGCAGTGCGAGTTGATTCGGCCCGGACGACGCGCCGTCTCCGTAGAGGAAGACGGAAACAGCGAGCAGGGCGACGAGGACCAAAACCGGGATGGCGGACTGGCCCAGACCGGGCACAGTCTTCGGGGAGAGATTCTTCACGCGCGAAAGGTGGGTGAGGGGGGCGGCCTACGGCAAGCGAATCGCATTTCGTGTAAGCAGTCTGGGGCTCACGAACTGAATACGCCTTGTCTCGCTTTGGCAGCCTCGTGATATTCCCGCGACGCGTTCCTGCATAGCGCATTGAGCTGTGCGTCCCACTGCGGCTGTTGCCGCCTTCCCACCTTACATGACTGCCACTCCGGCGAAAACGTCGAAGTCTGTTCCGTTGCACACCAAAATCCTGCTCGGGCTGCTCGTGGGCGCGGGGGTTGGGATCGCGGCCAATCTGACACTCGGTGGCACGCATCCGCTGGTGGTGAACGTCAACAAGTATGTGGCCGGCCCAATCGGCGCGATCTTCCTGAACCTGTTGTTCATGATCGTGATTCCGCTTGTGTTCGCGTCGATTGCGCTTGGTGTGGCTGGGCTGGGGGATCTGAAGCGTGTGGGTCGCATCGGGGCCAAAACGCTGGGCTTCTTCCTGGTGAGTACCGCACTGTCAGTGACGGTGGGACTCGTGCTCGTTCAGACACTGCGTCCCGGAACGCGTATCACGCCCGAAGTGCGCACACAGCTCATGGAGACGTACGGCGGTGATGCCGCAGTGCGAATGCAGGCGGCCGAAACGTCAACGTTTGGCATTCAGACGCTGGTGAACGTGGTGACACGCAACCCGATTCGTTCCGCTGTGGAGCTGGATCTGCTGGGCATCATCTTTTTTGGCATTGTGTTTGGTGCGGCGATCACGATGATCACGGCTGAACGCGGCAAGTTGATGATCTCGTTTCTTGAAGCATTGAATGAAATCGTGCTCAAGATCGTGGACATGGCCATGAAACTTGCGCCGTACGGTGTGGCCGGGTTGATCTTTGGCGTGACATCGCGGTTTGGTTTGTCGCTCTTGCAGCCGTTGGCGGTTTATGTCACGGTGGTGCTGCTGGCGCTCACGGTTCACCTGGTGGTGAACTACAGCGCGATTTTGCGTCTGTTCGTGGGCATATCGCCGGTCACGTTTTTCGCGCGGGTTCGTGGTCCGATGATCACGGCGTTCTCTACCAGTTCAAGCAGCGGGACCCTGCCCACGTCCATTGCCACCGCAGAGCAGCGGCTGGGTGTGCCGCCACAGATTGCGGGCTTTGTATTGCCGCTGGGTGCGACGATGAACATGAACGGTACGTCGTTGTTTGAAGGCGTGACGGTGATCTTTCTCGCACAGGTGTTTGGTGTCACGCTGTCGCTGGGTGATCAGGCGATTGTGATGGTCATGTGTGTGATCACGGCGATTGGGGCGGCGGGCGTTCCGGGTGGTTCGCTGCCGCTGCTGATTGGCATTCTCGCGATGTTCGGCGTGCCGGGCGAGGGCATTGCGCTCATTTTGGGCGTCGATCGTATTCTCGACATGGCGCGCACCACGATCAATGTGACCGGCGATTTGGTGGCGACTACGTTTATTGCGAAAACGGAAGGCGTGTGGAATGCGTCAATGCTGCCGGACGAAAGTATGGCGCAGCCAACTGCGGCGCCCTGAGGCTATGCGGTCTTTTGGCCTCGCCGGTTTCGTACGGTGAACAGAGCTCGCACGCCTGCTTACCGTTTCGTAAATGCACGGTCATCCGGTGACTGCTGCGGCGTTCCACGCCAGCATGCCACCGGCGAGTGACTGAACACGTGCGGCGCCGGCCTCCGTGAGCTGCCGCGCCGCGCTGGCGCTGCGTTTTCCGCTCTGACACACGGTCACGATCTCGCGCGTGAGGTCAAGCGACGGCACACTGGCGCCGAGGGCGCCTAGCGGGATGAGCAGTGCGCCAGCAATCGTGCCGCCGGCAGTCTCGTATGGTTCGCGCACGTCGATCAGGCACATGTTGCTGTTGCTGGCTAAACGCTGGGCCAGCGCGGAAGATGAAATCTCGTGAACCGGTGTCGCGTTGGCCGTCGTCCCAATTGCCGGCGTGCCGCAAAACTGATCGTAGTCAATGAGTGCGGTGATGGTGCGCGTGCCGCAGGCCGGACACGTCGGATCACGTTCAATGCGCACCTGACGGAACTGCATGGACATCGTGTCAATGATGAGCAACCGGCCCGCCAGTGAATCGCCGGTGTTGAGGATCAGTTTGATCGTCTCGACCGCCTGAATGGTGCCCACGAGTCCGGGAAGCACACCGAACACACCGCCCTCGGCGCAGTCGGGCACGGATCCGGGGGGGGGAGGCTCGGGATACAAACAGCGATAGCAGGGACCGTTGGCCGTTGCAAAGACCGACGCCTGTCCGTCGAACCGAAAAATCGCCCCGTGTACATTGGGTTTACCGAGCAGCACGCAGGCGTCGTTGATGAGATAGCGGGTGGCGAAGTTGTCCGTACCATCGAGCACGATGTCGTAATCCGCAATGATCTCGAGCGCATTCTGCGACGTGAGCCATGTAGCGTGTGTGATCACCTGCACGTAAGGATTCACATCGTGCAGCCGATCGCGAGCCGAGTCGAGTTTGGAGCGCCCGATATCTTTGGTGCCGTGCAGGATCTGACGCTGCAGATTGCTCTCGTCCACCACGTCGTTGTCCACGAGTCCGATGGTGCCTACGCCAGCGGCGGCCAGGTAGAGCGCGGTTGGTGAGCCCAGTCCGCCGGCGCCGACAATGAGCACGCGCGCGTGGCGCAGGCGCTGCTGTCCTTCGATTCCAACGCCCGGCAGGGACAGGTGGCGTTGGTAGCGCCGAACTTCTTCCAGCGGGAGTGACACCGTTATCCTGGCGCCAGTTTCGCCCGTAGCGCGGCTACCCGCGCCTTGACCGCGCGCACCACCTCGGCCTGCGCCGGCTCCGGCTGCGTCCAATCATCGAGAAACGCTTCGTAGTAGCGAATCGCACCGCGCAGATCGCCCTTGGCTTCCAGCAACGCGGCGAGACGACGTTTGGCCTCGGGCCGGTAAATGCCGTCGCCGAATCCCACAGACGGTGTCGTGAGTGTGCGCTCCAGCCAGACGATGGCCGAATCCGGGCGACCGGCGCGCTCATGCGACATCGCCATGAGGAACGATTCTTCGTTGTCGGGCGACGCACGTTGGCCGAAGGCAATGCGCAGCTGCGCAATCGCCTCGTCGTGCTGCTCGCGGGCAATCGCGAGGTACGCATTTGCACGGGCGTCCCAGAACGTGCGCAGTCCCTGAGCCCCGGACTTGTCCTTCATGTAGCCAGCGTGCGCAATCCGCGCGCTGAGCGTGTCGCCGGCATAGGCGGCCGCGAACAGCACCTCTTCCCACGGGCGGTCCACCGGTTTGATATCGGCCAGTGGGGCTGGCGCGATCGCGCGTTGCAGCAACGCGGCCGCTTCATTTGGTGCTCCGCCCCAGAACGCCGCCACAAAGGCAGAGTCCGTTCGGGCAAGCATGGCGGCAGCGCTCGCGCCCGCGTCGGCCATCTGCACCTTCCGAAGTTGCTGCAGATAGCCGAACGACTCGTTCGGGCGTCCTCGCAGCGCCGCCCACTCAGCCATCCAGCCATTGGACACGAGCGCCTGCCTTCCCGTCTTCGGCGAGCGCGCGATGATGCGCGCTTGGGCAAAGCTGCTGTCGATGATGCCTCGTGCATACAACTGCTGACCTTCAGCCTCCCACAAACTGCTGTTGTCGGGCAGGCGGGCCGCGAAGAGTTTCGCGACACTGTCGATACCAGCGGTATCCCGGAGCGCGACCAGCGCTATCAGCAGGTTGGCGTAGTTGTTGCCGGTGGCGGATGAGGCCGACAGGGATCGCCACAACACGTCCGCCGCGTCATCGTAGCGGCGAAGCTCCGAATACAGCACCGACAGATTGTTCAGCGCCGTGGAGTTGGTGGAGTCGCGGCGGAGCACGTCTTCGTACGCCGCCGCCGCTTTGATGTAATCGGGCTCGGGTCCGCGGGTGTAGTAGTAGCCCTCCGTGAACGCGCGCTCCTCGTCACTGAG
>JBBRDJ010000179.1:0-5526 GCA_038203945.1 Gemmatimonadales bacterium | reverse complement strand
TTGCGTAGCGTGAGGTGAAACGTTTTGGTGAAAATGTGGTGCAAGCATGGTGCACGTTGGTCGCGGTTGGATAGTGGTAAAGCGACGCGCATAAAAGGCCCCGCACGTTGAATGGGTGCGGGGCCTTTGACTGCGCGGTGAAGCGAGGTTCAGCTACATGCGCGCAACGGTGTTCGTTCAACTACCTGCGTGCAGCGGTGCGTTTTGCACTACCTGCGTTCAACTACCTGCGTTCAACTGCGTGAGTTCAGCTGCGTGCGTTCACGCGACGACGACGTGCTGTCATGCCGAGTCCAGCCAGTCCGAACGCAACCAGCGCGAGTGAGGCGGGTTCCGGGACAACGCTCGGCTCGGGGACCCGGGCCACGCTGTAGAGGAACTCCTGGTTGTTCTTGAGCTTGACGCCGTTGTTGTTGAAATCAACGTCGTCGCTCAGCACGAACCAGTCGCGCGTGAGGGTGCTGGGGTTAAAGCCTACGAGGTTGGCGGACAGGTTGGTGTAGCTGCCGACCGACGGATTGAATGTGGACGGACTGAACAGCTCCCAAATGGTGCCCTGCACGTTCAGGGCGGAATAGCCAACTGTGCCAGCATCATAACGCTCGATCAACCACGCGGCCTGCTGGTAGAGCGAGCGATTGGTGTTGACTGTGTGACCGCCGGTAAACGCGGTCTGCACAGACGTCGCCCAATAGTCATCCGTAGTTCCGTTACTCGGCGCGAAGTGATCAAAGTCCACGCACCACAGCACCGCATTGATGTTGTCGCTGAACAACGGACCAAAGCCTGTCAGCGAACCTTTGTACGGGCCCACCGCAGCCGAGCCAAATGCGCCATTGGATGATGCGTCTCCGAGGAACGTCAGGTTGCCTTTAACCGGCGTCTGCGCCGAGACGGGAATCGAAACAAGCGCCGAAAACGCAACCGCAAGAAGAGTCTTAATCATGGCTGACACGAGAAGAGGTGTGGAGCGTGCTGCAGATACTCCTCACTAGAGCAGCTTCCGTGCCATTGATGAGGCTGGTGCGCCACTGGCTCCGTACGAGCGGCCAGCTCTGAGAATTGGCCAGCGTCTTTAAGGCCCCGCTCGCCACCTGTTGCAGTCCGCCTACGCTTCTGCGGTAATTGCTCCTCAGTCTGCTAGCGCGTGCCACACGCAAAGTGCAAATCTTTTGCTGAGCGTCTGGAAGTCAGGGACGTTGTGCAGTTTGCCATAAAGACATCGCGCAGCGGCTCGGCGCCGCAATTGCTCATGCAAAACCCAGTGAGTCGGCGTAGCTGGGTGCGTCAATGTGTCACGATGGGTTCCGCGCCCACGTTGTAACGTCATCGGCCCCGATCCGTGCCACTGACGCTTCACGTTCCAACGATCGGTCGCTCGCTGATCGTAGAGACCAGCAACTCGGGCACGCGGCGAGTATTGGATTACCGTGGCGATCGGGGGAGCGTGTATGGCGCCGGTGAGCGAGCCGCGCTCGATCCATACTCATGCGGCCAATTTGCATGCTGCTACCGGCCAGGCGATGTGGCCTGGGTACTGAACAAGATTCAATGGTGGATGTCGCGGCCAGGCTCGCCGAGCTATGACTGGTGAAACCCAGCCGTTGGGTTTGTGTACTATTCAATGCCGACTGTTCTCCAGACCGATGGCTTTCAGGTGCGCATTCTGCTGCCGCCGCGCGAACACGGCACGCCGCAGGTTCATGTGTCGCGCGCCGGGGCAGAAGTGGTGATCCTGTTGCCGCTGGACGGACAGGCGTTGGAGATCCGCACCGTGTATCGAATGCGGGCGGCGGACGTCATCGCGGCGGTTCGCCTGATCGAAGCACACGTACCACTGCTCACGCGAGCGTGGAGGACGTACCATGGCTGACCGAGCCCTGAGCGACGCCGAGATTCTTCGGCAGATTCCGCAGGCGCGCGCTGCGGAACGGGCGGCGCGGAAGCGCGGACACCGCGCGCGGACCGTCCGCTTCGATCGCGCCAACGCGCGCGTCGTCGTGGAACTCTCGAGCGGGGTCGTGTTTGCGTTTCCCGTCCGCGCGATTCGGGCGCTGCGCCGCGCGACCCCGAGCGAACTCGCCAAGGTCGCGTTGTCCGCCTCGGGCAGTGGCCTGCGTTGGGAGGCGCTCGATGTCGACCTGAGCGTGGCGGGGTTGCTCTTGTCGGCGGTCGACCCGGCCGAACGCGTGCGGCATCTGGCTGCGGAGGCCGGGCGTGCCACGTCCGACGCAAAGACCGCGGCCGCGCGCGTGAATGGGACCAAAGGCGGCCGGCCGCGGAAGACTCTCGCCGGTGTGCCGACCGCCAAGCGGCGAACGACCGCGGTCTAACCCCTATGTCAGGATAGCTGTCGCATGGCCGACTGCACGCCAATCGCGACGATCGGAGTGCTCATCGTACTCCCGACGGCAATTGTAGCGGGCGTCGTCTCCATTTCATGGGCGACTCAAGCCAGACAGGCGCCTGCCTCCGAATACGACCACGATCAGGCCACGCCGTTCCCGGATCGCGTGGTGCCGACGTGGGCCGATGATCCAACGTGCACGCAGAGCGTAGCGTGATTCGCGAGGGCTTTCGGACAGCACCGGATATTCGCTTTACGATTCACGCCGGTGAGCTCGTCAATCAGGCCAATAATGATCGTGAGTGGAGCGAGTGGTTTGGCGTCGGTGGATTTATTCACGCCGTGGTTCCAATCGTGAGCACGAAGCGCAGGAGCGATGGATGCGACGAGTACTTCGCAGCAATCCACAATGCTGGACCATCGCAACCTTTCATCACCCGATCTATTCGTGCAGTACACAACGTTCAGGACGGCCTCAATACGCTGGATCAGCAATCGGGAACGGTCTATGTAGTGTCAGTAAGCGGCGGGAAAATGTACAAAGCGGCGCCGGATGGCTGGACACCCTACAAGGCCGTTCTGGAACGGAAGGCGGAGAATACCCAGCTCTTCCAGATCATTCGTGTAGCGGGCGATACGCTCCGATATTGCGCACACACAGCAACCGGTGCTCTGTCCGATGCGTTCGAGTTACAGAAAGAAAGTGTGAGTCGGCGCAATCGATTCCTGGAAACGATGCCGTCCATCGCGCCGCGCTGATGGGCCGCGCTGCGGCGCCGCCAAGGTGTGCGCCTGGCCTGCCGCCGACTACCATACCTCCCCCAGCCGCCACACTCAACGGAGAGCAGTTCCCTTCAGGAAGAATGCCGCGACAAGGCTAGCACAAAAGCCAATGAGGCCGACTCCGCACTGCTTTCGGCGCAGATGACCGCCGTGAACAAAAGCGATCGTGGATGGTCGAACGCAGCACAGACCACGAACCTCGTTGAGGCATCACGCGTGCTGAATTGCGTGTCAGATCGCGCTGAGTATCAGTGCCTGGATGATGCTGAGTCCGAAATAAGCCACCAGCGGCGAGATGTCGATTGGTCCAAGCGTAGGCAGCACCCGACGCAGTGGCGTGAGAATGGGATCGGTGATGACAAACGCCCAGCGCCACCATTTTTTATACGGCGACCCACCTACCCAGCTCGCAATAACGCGTGCGATGATGGCCAGCTTCACGATCGAGAACGACCAGATAACAAGAAGTCGCACAATGCCGCGCGGTCCGCCTCGCGCGGCCATGTCGGCAAAGGCGAGCTGCGAAATGATGAACTGCACACCGGAAATGAGCAGCAGTCCGCCAATCACCACCGCGCCCAGCGTCCACCACGGCGCATGTCCCGGCTGACCACCGCTCAGCAGCAACCGACGTTCGGCCGGCGCAAAGAGCGGGTCTACCGATTTGCGCGTAAACCGCGCCAACCCTGAGAAGGGCGGAATGCGTTTTGTTTGCACCGCCCACGTGGCCAGCGCGCCCAGGCCGGTGAACACGGCGGCGCCTAGCACGAGTGGTCGGATGACGGCCAGTGCGATGGAGAAAACTTCGATTACAGGACCCATGGGTTAAAGGTCACTGATGTGTGGGGGCGACTCAAGGGTGTAAACGAAAGCGTCCTCGATTCCGTGAGGGATCGAGGACGCCAATCGCGAGTGGACTAGAGCCGTTGCGACCAGCAACGAACTTGAGCCGCGCGAGACAGCTCGGTGGTGCGGAGTTACGCGACGCGACGGCGGCGCGCGATGACGCCAAGTCCGCCCAAACCAAAAGCCAGCAGAGCGAGTGATGCGGGTTCGGGCACAATCCGAGTTTCAGGTATGGAGACTGTCCCGATAAACGCCATGCCGTCGGTCCGGCCATTGCCGAGGATCTTGATGTCCAGAGTGTTGACGCCGTTCTGGATGTTGCCGGACGCGCTGGTGAATGAGAAAGTCTTGTTCCAGTTCGTTCCGTTGGGTGCCAACGGTGTGCTGGGTGCCCAATTGATCCCGGTAAGCGCGTTGCCATTGAGATAGAAGCCCGCGCCGGCCAGATAGTTGTCAAGCATGAACATGCTCGCGGCCACGTTGGTGGGCGTGAGTCCAGCTGGCAAGTCGAGCAGGTTAAAGGAGGTGCGGTAGGTGAACCTCCACGCCGGGTTTTCGCCGCTCACGTTGCCGAGGCTCGGTGAGGGGGGGGTGTCGGCGTTGATCCACGGACCAGCGGGCCAACCACCGGCGAGAGGGATGCTCTTGGCGTTCACAAAGCTGGCATCGCTGCATGTGCCAAGGTCAGCGAACGTCTGCACGCAGACTTTCCAATCGCTTACGTTAGCAGTGCTCAGGTTGACCTGCGCCTGAAGGGTGGTGGCCGCGAACATGGTGGCCAGCCCGGTGACAAGAAGGGAGTTTCTCATACGTTGCTTCTGCTCTCTTTACTGGTGGAACTGCACCTGACAAACAGTGATAGAACGCACAGTTGCAGCATCTGTGCCAACGGTTTCGGACGCCCAGGACCGAGCATTTCGCTACATTTTGGACAAAATTAAGCGTTTTCGGTCAGAACATCCTATTCCTGCTGCGGATGCTCGCTTACACTGGGTGTAGCGTCCCCGCTACAACTCGCGGGATTTACACTCGCGCGCCAAGGGGCATGAGCGGCACGTTTTCACCCGCGCCGTACACACCAGCGCCCCCAGCTCCATGATCGCCTGATTGTGCGTCCACGCCGCTTTGCCGGTTCTCGGCAGCACGGCCAACGCCAGCGCCCAGGCCACCCGCTGACCCACGCCGCTTTTGGGCGAGTGTTCCGGCGCGTAGAGACGCAGCAGCACGCGCGCCACGTTCGTGTCTACGAGCGGAGCCCGTTTTTCATACGCAAAGCTGGCCACCGCGCCAGCAGTATAGGCACCCACGCCCGGAAGCGCCTGCAACGCCGCTGGACTATCGGGAATGGCGTGATTCGGCTCGCCGTTGGGCGCCACGGTGCGGGCGAGTTTTTGCAGATTCCGTGCGCGTGCGTAGTAGCCGAGACCTTCCCAGGCTTCACGTACCTGTGCGGGCCGAGCCCGGGCCACGTCGTGCAGGGTGGGGAAGCGCGTGAGCCAGCGATCGTAGTAGTCGATCACGCGCGAGACCTGCGTCTGCTGCAGCATGAG
>JBBRDJ010000178.1:0-5527 GCA_038203945.1 Gemmatimonadales bacterium | reverse complement strand
AGGCGTCCGCAGAACGCGCGGCTGCTCTACATCAGAGTAGCGATTACATCAGAGTAGCGCCTACATCACCTGCGTGCGCAGCGCACTCAACGCCTTCTTCATCAGATCCACTTTCTTCGCATCGCAGCTGCGCTCGAGTTCAATGTCAGACTCAAGACGCGTCAGCGCGGCGTTGCGCGCACCACCCGAGGCACGTTCGGCACCGGCGATTGCTGTACGAATGGTCGAAATGCGCGCCTCACTCACGCAGCCCTTGCGCTCGAGCTGATCGGTGTACGCCTTGACCAGCGGGAAGCTGGGCGGCCAATCGATCTTGGGCTGACCCTGTGCATTGAGATAGTCCCACTTCACCGTCTTGGCCGCATCGATTTCGTTCTGCGACACATACTGGCTGGGCGTGAGTTCGGCGACATCCAGACCGCGCGCGATTTCAGAACTGACAATCGCACCGTTGTACCAGTACGCTGACCAGGATCCACCACTCACGAGGCGCGTGTCGTCAATCGGGCCACGGTCGTATGAGGCGATTTCAAACGGCTTGGCCGGGTCACTCCAGTCAAACACCGAAATGCCGCCCTGATACCACGCCTGCACCATCACGTCACGACCGGGAATCGGAATCAGCGAGCCGTTGTGCGCCACACAGTTTTCCGTTTCCGACTGGTATGACGGCAGCTTGTAATAGCTCTTGAACACCAGCTTCTTGTTCTCAATGGCGAAGATCGCGTTGGCGCCCCACTCAGGCTTGTCGCCGGCGCGGCACTTCGGACCGCCACCACCGCCCCACTCGTCGGAGAACAGCAGCTGCGTGCCATCGTTGTTGAACGTGGCCGAGTGCCAGTAGGCAAAGTTGGAGTCGGCCACGGCATCGAGACGCACCGGATTCACCGGATCGCTGATGTCGATGAGCAGACCATGTCCTTCACACGCGCCACCGGCCAGTCCCACCGCCGGATACACCGTGATGTCATGGCACTGCGCGCCTTCCGAGACGGCGGCGCTGGCGTTGGACGCTCGCGGTGCCGGAGCGGCCGCAAACGTGCGGTTCATGATGCCCTGCAGCGCGCCACGCAGCGCGGTGCTGTCGGCGCTGGTGGCCGCACCGGTGCCACCACGCGATTTCACAATGCTGTCGAGCAGCGGCGCCACCATGCGCGCCGGAGCTACCATGTCCTGACCCGACGACGGGTTGGTCGCAACGAACGCACCGCTCGCACGGGCGGCGGCTACCGAGCGTGCCGCGGCCGCCATATCGGCGTCCGACAGTCCGTGACGCGGCGGCGCCTGTAGGCCGGAGAAGATGTTCGCGCGGCCAACCACAGAGGCCTTGGACGGATCGGCCAAGGGCACCTTGATGATTTCAATGCGCAGACGCGACGAGTTTGGATCATTGCTCGCGGCATCGCCCGCACATCCAGCCAGCTCGTCGGCCGAACGAATGCCCGACGAACCCGACACGTAGATGTACACGTTGTCCTTGTCCTTCGGATCCTCGAGCACCGTGTGCGTGTGCGAACCACGACACGTCTGCACATTGGCCACCAACCGGGGCGACTTGATGTCCGAGATATCAAACACGCGCACGCCACGCATGCGCAGCGGGCTCACCGTTTCACGCACGCCACCCGGCATGCAATCGGTACGACCGTTCTGCGCTTCGGCCGACATGAACATCAGATTCCGGTACACCGACACGTCATTCTGAGACGCTGGGCACTCATACGCGGTGACGAGCGTGGGGTTGTTGGGATTGGACACGTCCCAGATCACCGGGCCGTTATAGTTGCCCTGGATGGCGTAGTTACCCAAAAACGCCAGATCGGAGTTGGTAACGCCGAGAAAGCCTTCGGGGGAACGCGCCGTTGCAGTGAGCTTCATGTTGGACGTCGCTTCGCCGGCGTCAAACAGACCGGGCTTGAGCCCAACGCGCGGATCCGTAGCCGGATTGCCGGGCGTGGGCGCGGGTGTGGGTGTGCCCGACGAGCAAGCGGTCACCACCGCCAGCGTGGCTACGGAAGCCAGTCGAGCGACGTGTGTAAGGGCGCCGGAGTGGCGGAAATGCGGCATGGTCATGCAAAGTCCTCTGTGTTGGCGAACGTGAAGAACACCGTGAAACCACACAACTAGTGATCGCGACTCACCCGAGCGGTGGCGCAAATCCCAACTCGAGCATCATCGTGAGCATGCGACGAATCTCGGTGGACTGATCCACTTCGACATCGTTGGCAAACTTGAAAATGGTCTCGTCCTGCCCGGCCCCTGGCGAAGTGAACAGATCCTTCACCATGGCGACCGCTCCCTGATGGTGTTGCATCATGAAGGTCAGATACAGTCGGTCGAACTCGCCGCCACGCGCCGCATCGAGCTCAGCCAGCTGGGCGCCGGTGAGCATACCGGGCATTGATGCCATGCCCGCCATTCCGGGCATCGACGCCATATCATGCCCCGGCATATTGTTCACGGGCATGTTGTGTCCGGCGTGCGAGTCGCCAGCGCCGGCCGACACATTGCCCGAGGAATCCACCATGGGCGGCAGCTGATTCCGGTCTTCGAGCCAGTGGCTCATGATCGTAATTTCGTCTTTCTGCGCATTGATGATGCGTTCCGACAGACGAACCACCGCCGCGTCGGCACCGTGCGACTTGGTCCATTTGGAAATCACGATGGCTTGCGCATGATGATGGATCATGCCGCCCATGAAGTCGATGTCGGCCTGCGTGTACGGATAGCGCAGGCTGTCAGCGCGCGCGCGCAGGATTGCGCCCTCCAGGCCGGTCACAAAGGTGGGCCCAGCGGGGCGTGCGCTGGCGCAGCCAACAAGGCCGGCCAAAGCGCCGAGCAGGGCCGCGCGCGTTGCGAGAGGTCTGGAGAATGGCATACGGTGGGAAACGGTTGTCCGGTTGGACACCGGCGCGTGCTGAAAGGGTTCTTTCTGTAATCTAGCCGATTTTGCACCTGCAAGCTCTGCTGGCCAAACCAGGCGTGCAAATGCCGACCGAATCAGCCGCGGCGGGCGCGGCGAACTTGGCGCACAAGCGTCGCGTCGCGAACTTGGAACACGTCATCGCACCCCGTCTATCCGAATCCTGTTTCCCGCTCCATGACCGATCTACTCGCCGCGCGCAGCCAAATGGCCATGTCGCTCGGCTTTCACATACTCTTCGCCGTCGTCGGCATTGGCATGCCGGCCCTGATGGTCATCGCCGAGTACCGCTACCAGAAGCACGGCGACCCGCTGCTCAAAGAGCTGGCCAAACGATGGGCCTTTTCTACCGAAGCCATTTTCCTGGGCATTTACCTGTACGCGTGGGATCGCATCTCGCCGCGCGCACACCTGGCAGCCGGTGTCGTGGTGGCGATAAGCGGTGCCATGTCCGGCGTATTTGTGGTCACCGCCAATGCCTGGATGAATGCGCCCACCGGCTTTGATGTGATCAATGGAGTGATCACGAACGTGGACCCGATCGCGGCCATGCTCAACCCCGCGTCGTTCACGCAGGTGCTGCACATGTCGCTGGCCGCCTACGTCGCTGGCCGCCTACGTCGCTGGCCGCGTACGTCGCCACCGGGTTTGCCACGGCCGGTATTTATCCCATTGCACTGCTGCGTAATACACCGCGCAAAGCATATCACAGGAATGCGTTGCAAATCGGACTGCTGGTAGGTGTGCCCGCGCCATCGTTGCAACCACTCTCCGGTGATCTGTCGGCGCGCCATGTCGCGGAATATCGACCGGTCAAGTTTGCGGCCGCTGAAGCACATCATCACACTGGTCCCATGCCGTTTGCGATTGGTGGCTGGTCCAACGTCACCACCGGCACCAACGGCTTCGCCGTGAAAATCCAAGGTGAGGTTTCACTGGTGATCAAGGGCAGTGCATCGGCCAGCATTCTTGGCCTCGACGCGGTCCCACGCGAAGATCGTGCACCGGTGGGCATTGTGCGCGTGGCGTTTCAGATCATGATTGTCTGCGGAATAATCATGGTTACCGCAACCATGTGCAACGCTCACGCTGTTGGCGCATCTCGCGGCCGTGTACCAAGCATGGGAAAGCGAAGAGCCGCTGCTCAAAAACGATTTCCGCGCGCGTGCGGTGCAAGGCGCCGCGTGTGTATTTGTAACGGGAGTCGCCACGATTCTGCTCGCGCGCAGCTACGTACCGCTGGTATTTTCCGGCTTCATTTTGGGCTGGACTGCGCTGGACATGCACACGCTCCCCGCCATCGCCGGTCTCTCGGGAGTGTGGGCGCTGTGGCGCCGCCATTGGTTAACGGCCATGGTCGCTGCGGCGTCGCAAGGATAGTTTCTTGCATGGGGCTGGGCGTGGTCGCAGTTTCCGTGGCTTGTTCCGCCCTCGCACCGCCTTCGCGTCTTCAAGTCACGGGACAGTGGCGGTAGGAACACGCATGACAGCGCTCTGAATGACTCGATCGCCAAGCAACGCAACGTGCACACTTGCCGCAACTGTCGGGACAGGCAACATTCTCACCATGCGCCCTGACCTCATTCGCGTTGTGCTGGTAGACGACCACGCTATCGTGCGCACGGGACTGAAAGCCGTTCTCGCCACCGCCAAAGACATCATGGTGGTTGGTGAAGGGGCCACGGGGCGCGATGCGCTTACGTTGGCAGAGCGTTTCGATCCGCACGTGATCGTGATGGATTTGTCCATGCCGGAAATGGACGGCCTCACCGCCACGCGCGAGTTGGAGAAAGCCTCGGCCAACCGCGCCGTGGAACCCGGCACACCGGCCACCCGTCGCGTGCTCATGCTCACCATGCACAGCGAAGACGAACATCTGGTGGCCATGCTTGAAGCGGGCGCCGGCGGATATCTGCTCAAAACGGTGGCCGAACGCGAACTGGTGGACGCCGTGCGCACCGTGGCAGCCGGTGATCTCTACTTGCAACCATCAGCCACGCGCGTGCTGGCACGCCGAGTGGCACGCAAGGAAGAACACGCCGACGAACGTTCACGCTTTGAACGACTGACCGACCGCGAACAAGTGGTGCTGCGCTTGTTCGCAAAAGGGCACACGGCGCCGGAAATCGGCGAACAGTTGTCAATCAGTCCCAAAACCGTTGATACCTACAAACAACGGATCAACGAAAAGCTGAACATCACGCATCGCACCGACTACGTGAAGCTGGCACTCAAGCTCGGCCTCCTGAGCAGCAGCAGCTAAAAGAATTCTGAACAAGTCGGACGAAGACAGACAGGTGATTGAGTAGCCAACCCACAGAGCCACAGAGCCACAGAGCCACCAAAAGGAACATCAACAGCTGCGGGAAAAACTGCGCACGCGCGACACGATTCGAACCCCCTCAACAGTTGCCGTTGCCGTTGCCGTGCCCTCTGTGACTCTGCGGTAAAAGCCGTTGCCGTGACCAATGCCGCACGAATCGCCAACCGCCGCAACCACAGAGCCACAGAGCCACAGAGCCACAGAGCCACAAAGAAGAACAACAACAGCTGCGGAACAGGTGACGCACGCGCGACACGATTCGTACCCTCCCAACAGTTGCA
>JBBRDJ010000177.1:0-5545 GCA_038203945.1 Gemmatimonadales bacterium | reverse complement strand
GATCGACCCGCGCGCCACGCCGGTCGCCACGCTCACGCGCTTGACGCCACCATGCCCCAAGACCTTGGCTTCCACCGCCGCGTGCAGTCGCCGTTGCCGCTCATCGAGAACCCCCGCGAGGGCCTGATGTCGGGCCGTGATCAATGCGTCTGTGTCCATGTACCAAGTCTACTACACCCGGCAATAATAGTCCACGTAATTTATTAATGATTCCTAACCGTGGAACCTGGTTGTCGAATGGTCACGACAATCGAACGCGCGCATGCAATGCCGCGCGCTTGGTCTCCATCAAGTATTCCCCTATGATTGAGCAAGCAGAGGAGAAGGTGAGGACGTCGCTAGAACGCGAAGCTCGTGCGCGAAAGGAGCTGGGGCGACATCGTGTCTGTGACCTCAGTCTCGCTGCGAGTTCCGAACGCACTGATGTTCTGTTCTCTTTTGCATCCAGTGTCGCGCTCGCCCCAACAATCGCGTTGTTTGGTACGAGTTGGACATCATCCAGTGATTCGTTGACAGGTTCCTACGAACCGTATGCAGTCGCGCTGCTGAACGGACTGCAAGCAACGGATGGCACGAACGAGGCCGTCTCGGCAGTCGTCACCTCCGTTCTGGCCGCTGCGTCTGGCATCCCTGCGTCCGACTACGCTGTGCTTGCAGCAGCAGCTGATCTCGTGTAAAGCTCGGCGATCACGTGGAATGCATTTGAGTTTCCCGGAGGCGAGTATTGTCTGCCGGTCGACAACGGAGACGGAGGCATCGCGATGTGTGGAGAAGGCGCTGCAACGAGCGATGTGGGAGGACAAGGGTGGCTGCGCAAAGCTGCCAGCGTCATCTTTTCAGATGCTGGTGGGTGTGTAAGCGCCACAATTTGGGAGGGCGTCCAGCTGGCGTTTTTCGCCACGAATCCAGCGACAGCACCAGTGGCGGGGGCCGCCGCGGCGGCAATGTGTCCGTTCGGCGCGGTTGCCAGCTCTACAGCTGCCGGCGCATTCGCAATGATGTGATTCTATAGTCGCGTCGGATGACTACCTGAGTTACCCGGCGCTCAGGACGGCTCTTCAAACTGAAGAGGTAACTGATGTCTTGGAAACAGACTCGCCTCGAAGTCACCGCGCGGGCCACAGTTGTTGCCCTACTCTGTGCGTACATAGCGGGGGCGCTTGACATTGCACTTAACCGCGGCGCTCCCTCAGTGACGCCCTTTCGGTGGCTCGCTATGTGGGCGCTGGTCGGGGTTTCTGCGGTAGCGGCGATTCGTCTGCTTGCGGCGCTTAAGGTTCGCTCGATCGGCATGCGAGCACTCGTGGTGTCTTCCCTCCTGGCAATACCGTTCCTCGTAGTCCTTGTGGGCGAGCCGACGATCCTGACGACTCCCGGCCGCGGAGCGAGGGGGCTGCTGATGCTTGCGACCGTACTCATCTCGGTCCTGGCAGTGAGCATCGATCAATCGCAGGCGCGGACGCTTGAGTAGCCGGCGCGGGCAGCCGTCTCCGTTGCAAATGTGAAAGACGCGCCATTGGAGCGGTGCGCGACAGAGCACGCCGAGCGAGTCTCCACCCGCCGCTCGACGTCAACGCCGTTACCAGCGCACCTTGCGACGCCCCACCTTCGTTCTGGTATCACTGGCGTCGTCCGCCTGCTCGGCGTACGGGCAACGCGGTGGATGTTGCATCGCCGGCAAGAGAAGCCAGCGATTTTGGTGTGAGCGCGCGCTGGCGGGAGCCGAGGCGACTCGCAGAATAGTGTGTGGAAGAAGGGACCGTTCACGCTGAACCAGGACACACGGGCTTTCAGCAGCTTCAGGAGGACCGAACTAAGAAATCCGGCAGGCCTGCTTCGCAGTGGGATCTGTTGCCCATGGCCCGCAACGATATTGTGAAGGGCGGATCCGATGCCTAAAATCCGGAATGAACACGTTCAAGAACGTTGAATCACCTACAACTAACGCTACGAATACACTGGCGCTTCGTGTCGGCGTTGGGCTTGCCACCCTGTGTGGATGCGTCCTCTTCAGCGCGGTAACTATCGCCGCCTCAACGGGGGCTCGGCGAGACGATGCCAGCCACTTTGTTCGGCTGGCATTGCCTTTCATCGTGTTGTTCGCCGCATTGGCTCCGGTCATTGCGAACAGCGTGAGATCAACGCTCCCGCAGCGACGACGCATGCTGGCGGCGGCGTTCTGGATCGCGTTACTTCCGTTCATCACGATGTTTCCGTTCGGACTGACGTTCGACGGCGGCCTCGGGCAAGTCATTCGCTACTCGACGTATGGCTTGTGGATGTGCGGGGCAATAGGCGGTGTGAGTTTTGCCGCCGTCTTTGCTCAGCGCACCGCATTCGTATTGCCGCCATCGCCGTGGCGAACGCGGCTGCTGACTGGTGCGGGTGTGATCATGTCAGCCGTGACGATCATGTTCGTAGTTCCCGCAATGATTCTTGTACTTGGCGCCGTGTCCATCGGATTCTTCGAGCCGCCCGCGGACGAGTATGTGCTACCGGAAAGGTTCAGCGGGAGAGCTCTCATCTCGTACAACGACTCCACCGCGCCGGAACTGCAGCGCACGCGGCAAGGCGTTCTCGTCTATCACTTTCCGGCCAGCGGACAGTTGAGACGCGGAGATCCCGATGAAGGGTCGCGTCGAATGCCGAAGGTTTTTTTGCAGACAGCGTCGGCCGCCGCCGTCCAATCCCTCGCGGCACGGGTGAGGAATGTAGAGGCGTAAGTGAAAGTGGGACGATTAAGAAGGTGATGCGGGATGTCGTCTGCGCCCACCAGGTTCGTGATGTCGGACCACATGTCACGATTGAGTTTTTTGTGCTACGATCCTCGGCGGGGATAACCTTTCTTGGTGAAGTCCGCACAGGCAATAGACCGCTCGCTCGCATAGCTCGTGGAGGTCGTGCGAAAGGCCATATTTCCACGCGTTGCACGCAGGACCGAACGGCGAAGTATGGGTGGAAGATCGCGCAAGCATTGATGAGCCCGCCGAGTTCGTGGTTGTGGCCGGAACCCGCGCGGTGAAGGCTGTCGTTCGTGCTGCCTTGGCAATGAACGTATGTGATACGGGAGTTGAGTCCGTGCTGGGTGTTCAGACCGACGCAGATGGCGTGAAGCGCGTGTTTGTACTGGGCGGCGGCGGGTACTGGAATCGGGCTGGCGGGCGTGACCGCGTACGCCGCGGTGAGGTCTGTCGTTTACGCCATTGTCGCTCAGGCGACCACCGGCATGGCGGGAGCGATGGCAGCGGTGATGGTGTACTGCATGTTCGCAGCCGTCGTCGCGGTGTTCGCTGTCTTTCCCCTCGCCTTCGTGACCACCTATGCGTACTCATGGCGGCGCGAGCGGGATTTTTCAACGATCACTCACGTCGACTCCTGTTTCTGACTGCGCGGAGCGTCGGGGGTATGGGCACCGTTTTCTGCTTTTGGGTCAAAGGGGTGCAGCGTTCGGACGTCTCGCCAGGGACAATCGTAGTTTTGTTTACTCTCTGGATGGCGATCGCGAGAGGGTGGGCTGGTCCCCGGCTCATGATTCGCCAGCTTCGCATCGGGCGTTTTTCACAAATGGATGTGAGCGCGTTGTGACGACTGTAAAGATGGCTTTGGGTCCATTGTTCGGCTTGAGCGCTCGCGTGCTGCTGGGGCTGCTGCTACTTGGCGTGCCCGCTCAGGCACAACAACGTGATACGTCACGCGCCTCGCAGGCGCTATGCGCGACGTTGACTCCCAACATGCTCCTTGGCCAACTTCGGTTGTCTGCCGAAATCGGTCTCGGCAACACAGACCTGTGTGCTCCACTTGAAGCATGGTGGCGATGGCATCTGACTGGGTTGCAGCGTTTCGCGTCCGGAGCCGCACCGCGTGCGGATTCGCTGTTCCAGCACATGGATGTCGCGTTTGCGATCTATCGCTCGCGTCTGGGACCCGAGGCCGTCGTTCATGCAGACAGCATGCGCCGAGAGAAGGACTCGGAAACAAGCGAGCTGCTCTACCTTACGGCTGTGGAACGCACCCAGCTGTCGAAAGAACCTATCGACACACTGCAATGGGCAGTTCGTGTAGAGAGAAGCGGATCGGCGTCTGGCGACTACACGTTTGCTGTGCCCATCGCACCGACCGTTGCATTGCCAAGCCCTGCAGACGGCGTCCGACTGCGTGCGCTCGCAGCGCACGCAAGTTCGGCGAGACTTGAGGTTGTGCGTGCGCAGTTTCGCGACATGCTGGCCGCCAAGCAGGGGTTCGGTAGAGCGTCGACTCCGCTTGATCTCGACGTGCTTCTGGGGCCACCGAAGGACACGATGCTGGGATGGCTTGGCGTCCACCGCGCCACGCAGCCCTTCTACGCGTTCTTGACCTTCTCTCCGCAGTCGCTGATTAGTCCCATCACGGCCTCGGGTGGCCTGAACCCGCACGAGCTCGGTCATCTGATTCCATCAGGAGCTCCGGGGCCCCGGCGCAGCTTCGTTGCTGAAGAAGCGTTTGCCACGGCCGTAGGAGGCGCATTCGGTCGTAGCCTCGCTTCGGAAATCTGCGATGCCTTTAGCGAAACCGATTCCACCAGGGCCGACCTTACGGTTCAAACATCGACCGGTCGAAGAGCGCTGCTCCTGCTGGCGCGCGCGATGCACGATGCGCTGCGCAGCGGCGCCGACTCGATGCAGTTCTTCGCCGACGGACGCTGGCTCAGGCCGGGCGCCGAGTGGCGAGACCTCGGCTCGTTCCTTGGCGTGCCGGCAGATTCGCTCCGAGACGCTGCGCAGCGAAAAATCGCTGCAGAAGTTGCACGTTGCGAACTGAAGCGACAGCCGACCGGGATTGACCCACTCCGGTGAACTGCTCTCGCCTTCAGCGTGCATCAGGTTGGGCGTGGCACGCCCGATCGGCGCTCGCCGGTCCTCCAGCGTGGATGCCCAACGTGACACCGGCGGCGCGCCCCGTTCACACACTGTCAACACCAACGAGACTTGCGCACTTTCATCAACAAGAACTGCGCACGGTGCGCGGGGGGATGAGGAAGAGGGGCGGCTAGCACGTCTGTCGCTGCAGCCCGGATCAGAGTGCTGAGCCCACTGAGCCCGTAGGGACACGGTTTGACGCTAGCGGTGGCATACGGATGGGCCAACCATCTAGTCTCTTTCAGAGGGAGCATGAGAAGTACCGCCGCTTTTTTACAAGCGCAGACGCTGCTTCCCAAGCTGGACGTCGCCGGTTCGAGTCCGGTCGCCCGCTCTGTAAGTTCATTGATAGCAACATTTTGCGAAACGGCTGCGTCCTTGTTGGGACGTGGCCGTTTCTGTTTGGTGCCCAATCGCTACAAGTTATTACCCACTTTCGGATCCAACTGAGGCCGAACCTGTTCGACGCTCCAAACGGATCGCGCCGCTGCACGCGCGCCCATTGGTAGGCTCAGCTGCCTCTTTCCACGATCGGTGGCTACTTCGCGAACAGGGCTGTGGCGAGCGTGGCCCGGTCGAGACCGAGATGCGTGGCAATGTCGTCCAGAATGTGCGCCAGCGTGCCAACCCGGAGATCGGCGTGGTCAGGA
>JBBRDJ010000176.1:0-5563 GCA_038203945.1 Gemmatimonadales bacterium | reverse complement strand
GAGACGCAGAGGAGAACTGCAACGAACGGGGGAAACAGCCGCGCACGCACACCACGATTCGTACCATTCCAACAGTTGCCGTTGCCGTTGCTTTACCCTCCGCGACTCCGCGGTAAAGCCGTTGCCCTCGCGCCAATTCCCAGACTTTCCAGAGCCAATAATCGCCGCGAGCCGTGAAATGCGCTCCTGACAAAGCTCTTGCGCCACGCGGGGCGGATGCCACACAACTCCGTGGTAAAAAATCTGGGTGAACGCCTCCCCATTTTCGCACGACACCTTGAGCACTCGGCGTTCCATGCTTGGAAGCAGGCCAACCGGTCGGTAACTTGCATCAGTTATCCACCCCTGACCCGATATTTTTGTATGGCTGCTTACGATGTCATTGTGCTTGGCGGCGGACCCGCCGGTTATGTCTGCGCCATTCGTTGCGCACAACTGGGAATGTCCGTGGCCGTGGTCGAGCGGGAAGCGCTCGGCGGAACCTGCGTTATTTGGGGCTGCATTCCAGCCAAGTCGCTGCTTGAGAGCGCCCACCTGGCCAA
This sequence comes from Gemmatimonadales bacterium, assembly GCA_038203945.1. Lineage (GTDB taxonomy): Bacteria > Gemmatimonadota > Gemmatimonadetes > Gemmatimonadales > Gemmatimonadaceae > JAABRT01. The sequence continues at coordinate 5,021 of JBBRDJ010000176.1, read as the reverse complement.
TAAGGTGCGCAAGGCCGGCGAGCACGGCATCACCACCGGCGAGTTGTCTTTCGATTACGGGCCGGCCATGAAGCGATCACGCGCCATCAGCCAGCAGAACTCCAAGGGCGTGGAGTTCCTCTTCAAGAAGAACAAAGTCGCCTGGATTCGCGGCACCGGTACGCTCAAGGCCGGCAAGCGGGTGGAAGTGAAGTCGGAAGACGGTAAAACCGAGACGCACGAAGCCCGCAAGGCCATGGTGATCTCCACCGGCTCGCGCGTAAAGGGATTGCCGCAAGCCGGCTTGGCGCTCGATGGTAAGCGCGTACTGTCCAGCGACGACGTGCTGGTCATGGAAAAGACACCCAAGTCGATGGCCATTGTTGGCGCCGGCGCCGTGGGTTGCGAGTTTGCCGATGTGTTCAATGCGTTTGGTACCAATGTCACGCTCATTGAAGTCGCGTCGCGCATTCTGCCCATTGAAGACGAAGACTCGTCAAAAGAACTCTTGCGCGTGTTCAAGAAGCGCAAGATCGACGTACGTGTGGCCGCCAAGCTCAAGGATGTGAAGGTGGGCAAGAACGGTGTCACGCTCAATATCGAAGAAAACGGCAAGACCGAAGCACTCGAGGTGGAGTACGTGCTGGTGGCGGCCGGTCGTGCGCCCAATGTTGAAAACATCGGTCTCGACACACTCGGCATCAAACTCAGCGATCGCGGGTTTGTGCGCATCAACGAGAAGTTTGAAACGAGTGTGCCGGGTTACTACGCCGTGGGCGATGTGGCGGGCAACCAGATGCTGGCACACAAGGGCTCGCGCGAAGGACACGTGCTGGCCGATTTGCTGGGCGGCGAACACACGCACCTGGTGGATTACGGCAACATTCCAAGCTGCACCTACTGCTCGCCTGAAGTGGCGTCGGTGGGACTTACCGAGCAGGCGTGCAAAGATCAGAAGCTTGATTACACGGTGGGCCGGTTTGCGTTTTCTGCCAACGGACGCGCGCGCACATCGGGCGAGACCGATGGTTTTGTAAAGATTCTGCGCGGCAACAAGTACGGCGAGATTCTGGGCGCACACATTGTTGGTGCGCACGCCACGGAGATCATTCATGAGATCGTGGTTGCGCGCGCCAATGAGTTTACGGTAGAAGAGATCGACCTGGCCGTACACGCACATCCCACACTGAGCGAGGCCATTGCGGAAGCGGCACTCGACAGTCAGGGGAAGATTCTGCACGCGTGATCTCTCCGGGCGCTACCGTAGGGGAGCGCGTTCCGAAGCGATTGATGCCATGGCCCTGCTCTACACGTTGAATCTTGGACTCATGCCCTATGCGGCCGCACTCGCTTTGCAGCGACGTGCGGCCGCGTTGCGCATCAGCGGGGCGATTGATCAGGATCTGTTGTTGCTCGTGGAACATCCGCCGGTGGTGACGCTTGGCCGAGGTTTCAAGCAGCATCACCTGTTGTCCACGCCCGAAGTGCTGGCCGCCGCTGGTGTGGAGCTGCACGAAGCCGAACGTGGCGGCGATATCACAGTGCACGAGCCGGGACAGCTGGTGGGCTACCTTGTGCTCGATCTCAAGCGCCATAAGAAAGACCTGCACTGGTTTCTGCGGCAGGTGGAGAGCGGCATTATTGGCGGCGTTGAACCGTTTGGTTTGGATGCGTCACGCCGAACGGGTTTGACCGGTGTGTGGGTAGACGACCGAAAGCTTGCATCCATTGGCGTACATGCACGCGACTGGGTCACATGGCACGGCTTTGCGCTCAATGTGAGCAATGATCTGATCACGTTTTCGCATACAGTGCCGTGTGGTATTGCCGACGTGACCATGACGTCAGTGCACGCCGAGTGCGACCTGGCGCAAACACAACGGCCCGAACAACGTGATGTTGTCCGGGCCGTTGCCGAGGGCGTCGCGGGCGTGTTCGGGTTGGCGATAGAGCCGCTCCCGAACGCGCTTTGCGAACTGCTCGCGGTGCCGATTACGGAGCCGTTGCCGCAGTGAACACCAAGTTCGTCAAGCCAGTTGCTGTGGCCGTAAGCGTGTAAATGGCACCGGCACCGGCCGGAATCGTCCAGTCGGTGAGCGTGGCAATACCGTTGGCGTTGGTCAGGAGCGTCGCGCTCGCTCCACTGTTCACCGTGCCGCTGCCAACCGCCGGCGTAAACACCACCGTCGCGCCCGACACACCGTTGCCAAAGGCGTCGGTAATGCGAACTGATGGTGCCACCTGCACTGCACCGCCGGTATTCACCTGGCTCACCTGACTCAGAGCGGCGCCCGGTGCCGCGGTAAGGAGCGCCGCAGCTCCGGATGTCACCGTGGCCGTGAAGACGAGTTCGTTCCCCTCTTGGTCAAGACCAGCCACGAAGACGCGCAAACCGGCGGTGCTGCTGGCTACCGTGCCCACGCTCCAAGAAGTGACTGTCGCAATCCCGCTGGCGTTGGTGATTTGGGTTCCGCCGGTCACAGTTCCTGACGTGCCTGCGGGATCAGGCGTGAACGTGACGGTAACGCCCGCGAGAGGGTTACCGCCGGCATCACGTACGCGCACCGACGGTGGCGTGGCCACCAGCCCGTTAGCTAGCACGTTGCCGAGCGCGGACACCGTAACAGCTTCCACAACGGCCGGTTGGCCCGGCATGGCCGTAGCGGTGAAGATCACATCAGGCAGCCCTTGCAGACGCGCAATCAACGTCTGCGTTCCCGCCGTCGCGCCCAGCGTCCAGCTGCCCACCGAGGCGATGCCGTTGAGGCCGGTCACGGCGTTGCCACCGGTCACGCTGCCTCCCCCTGCGGTGGTGATGAACTGCACCGTGATCCCGGACACGGGGTTCCCGCGATTGTCGCGCACCACTACGGAGGGTGGTGTGGCAACCGCCGAACTGACCTGCGCCGTCTGCCCGCTGCCGGACTGTACCGCAATCGTGGCCGGTGTCCCCGGTGTGCCCGTGGCTGTGAAGGTGATGGGGTTACCGGCGATGCCCATACCGGTTACCTGCGCGCGCAGGGTGTTGGCTCCGGGCACGTCTCCCAAAGTCCATCCACCCACAGTGGCGATGCCGGCGGCATTCGAGACTTGCGTGCGCGCCACCGCAAAGCCGCCGCCACTGGTGACTGTGAATACCAATTCAATGCCGCTCACGACATTCCCGAATCCATCGGTTACGCGCACCGATGGTTCGATTTCGACTGGCCGTCCAATCAGGGTACTTTGGCCATTACCCGCCACTGCCGCCACGTTGGCAGGCGCGGCGGCCCGCGCGCTGGCGGTAAACACAACAGGCGTGCTCACCCCCGCTGCGGTCGCGCTCAGCGTATAGGAAGACGCGCTCGTGCCTAGCAGCCAGCTCGCCACGGTGGCGACTCCGGCCGCATCGGAAAGCGTCACAAGTCCGGTAGCCGTCGATCCTGCAGACGGCGCAAAGCTTACCTGCACCCCGCTCACCGGATTACCGGCCGCGTCCGTGAGGCGTACGCTGGGCAGAGGTGTTATGCTGCTGCCAACCACGCCCGACAGTGTCGTGCTGGTTCGCGCTGAGAGTGACGCTGCCGTACCGGCCGTGGCTGTGGCGGTGAACTCCACAGGGTTGCCGGTGACACCGTTGAACACCGCGAGCGCCGTAAGTCGATTCACGCCCAGCGACGGCCCGAGTTGCCACGCGCCAACGCGCGCCAGTCCGGCCGCGTCTGTTGTGGCGCCCGATCCGGTGACATTGCCGCCACCAGCGCTCACTGAGAAGAACACTGAGACGCCCGGCACCGGATTGTCGAACCGGTCACGCACAATCACGGCGGGGGCCACCGACACGTTTGAACCAGCCGCGGCGCTCTGATTGTTTCCGACTGAGGTGGTGATCCGGGCGGGGGCTCCCGCCGCCGCCAACACCAGAAACGTGGCCGTTGATGTCACGCCGGTAACAGATGCCTGCGCCCGCTGCTCGCCGGGAGTGGGGCCAAGTGTCCAGCGCGTGGTGGCGAGGCCTTCCACGTTAGTCGTGGCACTGGATGCACTCAGGCTTCCGCCACCCGAAGTCACGGAAAAAGTCACAGGAGCGTCGGGAACCGGCGTACCGGCCGGATCAGTGACGCGCACGACGAGGGTTGCCGTTACAAGCTCACCAACGGTGCCGGTGAATGCAGCGGGGCCGACCGTGGTAATGTTGCCTGGCTGCGGAGGCGGGCTGGTACTGTCTCCGCAGGCCGCCGTGAAGAGCAGGACGCTCAGGAATGCAGCGTACTGACGAGCGCTGAAACGTTTCATCGTAGCTGGGCTGGGGGAGTCGGAGCACCAGACAACCTGAATTGGGCGGTCAGGAGACCGAGAGGAATAATGTTGCGAATGAAATACCACTTGTCAACACGTAAGATCCGAGTTCTGACCAAGCGAACGCTGCGATGCATGTCGCATTGTAACACGAACGGGTTTTCATGCGGACTATCGGTGTCGGAGATGCTTGCCCAGAGCCCGGACGAGCTTGGTTCTACTTTCATGATCAGCTTCCAAAAACAACGGCCCGAATAACAAACAGTTATCCGGGCCGACTCTACTTTGCTGGCCCCCGTGAAGGCGCACCGCGCGAACGATTGATTGCATGCGCGACACTGAAGGGCTGATCCGCGCTCTTCGCAGTCGGTCAGTTGGCTCCCAGCGTCGTCTTGGGATTGGGCAGGCCGATATCGACTGATGCCTTGTCGAAGTATTTCCAGCCCCATCCGATCACGCTGTCGTTTCGGATAACAATTGGAGCGACATCTTCGATGATGATCGCACTGTCGAGCGGTGCTGCCACCTCGCGGTACCATAACACCTTGTAACTGGCACCATCCATGAAATACTGGGAGCGGCGATAGCCATTCTCGATGCGAATGGAATCGCTCCCTGTGACGGGTTGAAGAGGTCCTGTTCCGATCACACGGAACAGTGAATCGGTGGAGATGTTCTCCGAAAGATTTTTGAGCTTTTCAGCGCCCATGCCGCTATCGCCGCAAGCCGAGAGCAGCGCGGCGGTAGCAAATAAGAAAATTGAG
>JBBRDJ010000175.1:0-5649 GCA_038203945.1 Gemmatimonadales bacterium | reverse complement strand
CGTTTGGCGTGGCAACTCGGGCAGAAATAGCGACACTTGCAAGAGAACGCCAGCAGATACTCGTGCGTGCAGGTGTCACAGCGGATGCGGGCGAAGCCGTGCTCGAGGATCCCACAGGCCAGGAACTTGTCGGCGACCTGCGTCACGACCGGGCGCCACGGGCCGTACTCGCGCGCGAAGCGCTCGTCATAGACGGTCTGCAGGCGGTGCAGCTGGTCCGACACCAACCGAAAGAGCGGCGACGCCTGGGCCCGTCGGGGTTTGTAGACGCCGCGCGCCGCGCGCGCTGGATCGGCCATCGGCGCTCCGAATCACGGGAGCGCCGAGCATACGCTCGACTCGGGCGCGGCCCATCACCGTTGCGTGGCGCGACGGGCCGTTTCGACGCAACATCCGGTGTCGCGGGCCTAACGATGCTTGCTGCTGACGAGCGGACCCACCACCCGTGTGACGCTCGGCATCACGCGGTCCGCTCGCAGCAGAAGCCGGCGTTAGAGAGACTCGATCGCAGGAAAAGTCATTCCGCGGTCGGTTGTGACGCGAACCTTGTGCCGTACATACATCGTATGTAACGTTCGCCATGGATGCACCGCGATTCACGTGGGATCCGCGGAAGGATGCCAGCAATCAACGCAAGCACGGCATCACGTTCGCGGAAGCCGAAACGGTGTTTCTGGACGACGAGGCACGGCTACTCGATGATCCTGGGCATTCGACCGCAGAAGATCGCTTCGTCTTGCTCGGGCTCAGCCAGACGCTCCGATTGTTGATCGTCGTGCACTGCTACCGCGCGGCGGATACCGAGATCCGGATCATCTCGGCCCGACGTGCCACTCGTCCCGAATCGCGGCAGTATGCCGTCCGAGGTGTCTAATGCGTGCCGAATACGATTTCTCGAAGGCGCGACGCAATCCGTATGCGAAGGCGCTTAAGCAGTCCGTCACGATTCGACTGGACGCCGAGACGATTGCGTACTTCAAGACACTCAGTGACGAGCTCGAATTACCCTACCAAACGTTGATCAATTTGTATCTGCGCGACTGTGCCACGACGCAACGGAAACCGAATCTGCGGTGGCGGCCGGCTAAGGTCGGTGCATCAGGTTGAGCGCAGTGCAGCCCGGCCGCTCTCTAACGCCAGTTGCTGCTGACATTGCGGCCGACCATTGTTGATCAGGAGCGGCACAGTGCGGCCGCATTGCAGCAGAACCTGTTTCGTTATACGGCCCTGCACCCTTGTTTCGGTGTATATACAACCGTAGGTTGTAGCCGTGACCTACGACTGGGATGCCGGGAAGAGCGAGCGCAACCTGGCCCAGCGCGGATTCGATTTCGAGTTCTTGGTGGCCTTGGCCCTCATGCTCGCGGCCCAGCTGCAGGCGCTGGAGATGGCGCCCACCCGCGAGATGCTGGCCATCGTGCTCGGTCGCACTGCGTGGGGCCGAGGCTGGAGCGTTCTCGCGCTCGTGGCGAGCACTGGTCTCGTGGTGTCGCTGCTGCGAGCGGCGTTATGGCGTCGCCTTGCGGTGGGTCTCGTGCTCGCCGTCGTGATGGGCGGCATCGGGCACCCGGCCGCCGACGAGACCGTGTGGCTGGCCCGTACGTTGGATGGGTTGCACGTGGCCAGCGTGGGTGTGTGGATTGGTGCGCTCGCCTGTCTGCCGCGTGACCTCTCCACGGATCGCTGGGCGCGATTCAGCGCGGTCGCGACCGTTGCCGCCCCCTTGGCCGTGCTCACGGGCCTCGGGCAGGCCTGGCGGCGTGTGGGCGGCCTCTCGGCGCTTGTGTGGCCGGCTGGCGACTACCTGTGGTTGCTTGCAGGCAAGACCGCACTCGTGCTGGTAGTGCTGGGCCTCGGCGCGGCACATCGGCGACATGTGCGCCAGCTGGACACGCCGTCCGACCGGAGCGTGCGCATTGAACTCGTGCTGGGCTTGCTTGTGCTCGTGGTGACCGCTGTGCTCACGGGTACTGCGCCGCCCGGCGATTAGGGGTTGAGCCGCGCCTATGCTACGGCGCGCGCAGCACGCGCAGCAGGGCCGCCATTGTCAGCGGATGTCCCATCAGGCTGTGCGCGACGCCTGGAATCACGAGCAGCTCTCCGTTGGGCAGGCCTGAGGCGACTTCCTCCGCGTTTGCCACCGGCGTGCGGCCATCAAACGTGCCGGCAATCAGGAGCGTGCGCGCCGTGGCTCGAACCGGCACACGGAACGCGTCGGGGAGTCGAGGCAGGCCGGGCGTGTCGCATACGCCCGGCAACGGCGTGTTGATCGCGCCGCCGAACACGCCCGCGTTCGTCTGCTCTCGAATGCGTACAAGGCGCTCCGTCGACGCGTACGACGCGCAGTCCATCGACACGTTCATGAGGTTGAGCGGTCGCGGACGACGCGCCGACTCGGCCCAGCGGCCAAGGCTGGAATAGTCGCCGCGGAGCAGTTGGGGGATGGCGGCGATCACGGCGTTGATTTCCGGCACCGCGTCGAGTGCGTCGGTGACCCAACGTTCGAGGTCCCCACCGCCCACGACGACGGACGAGCCGTCGGATAGTGGAACTGTGATTGGTGCGTCGGTGAGACGCTCTCGCAGCGTGCGCAGATCGGTGAGCAGTGTTGGCCGACGCTCGATCGCGATGGTTGCCAGCACTTCCTCGACGCGCATCGGCTCCTTGAGCGTGTGGTCCGGTCCTTCCACACCCGCGAGAATCATGCGGTCCACCAGCGCCGGATGTCTCGCTGCGGTGGCCAGAGCCAGATGTGTACCGTAGCTGCCGGCGAGCAGCGACAGCGTGGGCGACCCGAGTACACGTGCGAGCGCCGCCAGATCGTCAGCGCTTTCCCACGTGGTGAGGCCGTGCACGTCGAGCCCCTGTGCGGTTGCACGTGCGAGGCATCGTGAGAGTCGCGCGCGCACCGAGTCCACCTGTACGGCCGGATTGCCCGGGCGATCGGCGGGCCACGGAGAGCCAGGCGGGCAGAGCGGCGAAAGCGGCTGCGACCGGCCGGTGCCGCGCTGGTCGAACGCGATCACGTCGGCGATGGCTCGCAGCGAATCGAGAAAGGCCCGCGGCATGCCGACAAACGCCCGCGTGGCGGCGTCGCCGGGACCACCCGCGAGAAACACGATTGGCGAACCCGGTGTGTGCGCAGTTGAAGCAAAGCGCACGAATCGCAGCGTGAATCGCGCGGTGGCGTTGTCGCTGACCTGCGTGGTTCGCACGGCGGGCACGGAGAAGGAGCCGAGCTCAGCGGGAATGGGCTGTCCACCCACCGTAAACGTCCCCGCAGTAATGACCGCCGAGTCACCTTCCGTGACACTGGGATCGCCGTGTTGTGCGTATGCGACGCCAGTGGTGCACAGGAGTGCGATGGCGATCGTCAGCCACGCGGTTCGCCCTGATGCCGCGGCGAAACCCCTGTCCTTGCCGCTCACGTGTACGTCTCTTGGCGAAGCGCGGCTTCCAACTCCGCGCGGCGTTTCGTGAGCGCCGCGACACGCCGTCGGCCCACACGCAAGCGCAGCAGACCGACCACGAGCATACACACGCCAACCGCTGGCGCCAGCAACCACGTGGTCCCGCTCGCGCGCTGCACGCCCACGATGACGGTACCCATGATGAACACGAGACTGAAGGCAATGGCCATGCGCGCTGCGACGACGTGATGCTGCGCATACAGGACGCGCCGCTGCGTGAGCACCCAACCGGCAAACGCGCACCACGCGGCGCAGATCAGCAGCAACGCGCCGAAGGCAAGCTGCGTGCGGAGGGGCAGGGCCTTCTCGTTGAGGAGCAGTTCCCCCACGAGCGCCGCGCCACTGAGGGAAATGAGCAGCAGCGAGGTATACCCCACGCGCGACGGGAGTGACAGTTCGGTGGCCAGACGGGCGCGTACGCTCTCAGGCGAAATTGTCGGGGCGTTCATGGGAGCGTCTCCGTGTGAGTCATGAGGTGGCGCAGCGTGCGGCGTGCTCGGGACAGACGGGATTTCACGGTGCCGAGCGGAACGTCCTGCACCTCGGCGATCTGCGCGAGCGACAGGTCCTGGAGGTAGAAGAGCACGAGCACATCGCGGTCGACCACGGGCATGCGGTCGAGCGAGGCATGTAGTTGGGCGCGCACCGTTTGGCGCTCCTCGTGTTCCGACTCGGCAGTCAGCGAGGCATCGGCATGGGCGTACTCATCCGCCACGTCTGAAAGTTCAGCGGTGTTGTCCGTGCGTTGGGCATACCGATCGCGAAGGCGGTCCATCACGCTGCGCCGAGCGATGCCGAAGAGCCACGGGCGCAGTCTGGCCGGATCTCGGAGTCGCGGCATGCTCCGGAGCACGCGCAGCCACGTGTCCTGCAGCGCGTCTGCTGCGACCTGCTCGTCGGGCAGCAGGCTTCGCGTGTAGCGCCACAGTGGCTCGTGCCATCGGTGTACCAGCTCGTCAAACGCGGCCGGCTCGCCCAGCAGGCAGCGCACGGCCAGCAGTTCGTCGGTCAGTGCGTCGCGTTGGACCATCGCGGCGTGCGGCGTGATTCCGGTCATGAAGCGCGCGCCTCCGTGGGTCGCAAGAAGTTGCGGGCGGCGGCGCCTCGTGCGCAGCAACCCGACACAAGGGTGGTCGGAGCAGCCCGCCAAAGGTTCACGGGGGCGATTGGTACCGGCCGTTCGCGGCGGGCAGCCATCGCTTCACCACGGAGTGCCGCGACTCATCCCGTGGCGGATGGTGCGCACGCCGTTCTCCGCGAATCATGTCGAATGCACCGCGCTCCGCCACCGGAGCAGCCACGCTGCTGACCTCGACCTCGAGCTCCCTGACATGCAACTGTTTCCGCTCCTGCTTCCACTGCTGCTGTTCGTACCACGTTCCGGTACCGGCCAGTCCGCACTCAAGCCAAACGACCCACGCGCCGAGGCGTTGATTGATCGCGCGGTGGCCCGCATGGGTGGCCGCGCTGCACTTGACGGCATCACGTCCATTCGTCTCGACATGATGACGCAGTGGCAGCGCACAACCTTTGGCGACCACCCGTTTGGTGACCAGCCGTCATACGAACGCAATGTGGAGGTTCGAGACTACCCCACCAACAACTGGCGCAACACGCGCCAGTTCCTGCCGGGAACCCTGGCGGCCGTGGACGTGGTGCGCGACACGGTGGGTGGCCGCTCACTGGATACACCGAACGGCACGCCGATGGTGCAGCCGCTGAACATCGCGTATGTGGAGGAGCGACGCGAGTTGTTCACCTTTGCGCCGGAACGCACCCTGCAACTCGCGCGACAAGCCGGGGGACTGCGTCCGGATAGGAATTTCAATCGGGGTGGGGTGAATATGGGCGCAGGTCCTGTACCTCGCCAGCCCCGGTGATGGGGCGACGGTGCACCAGCCACTGCACCGGTGTGCCGCCGCGGGCCGTTCGGCCTGCGGTTCTGGCGGGTGTCCTGGGGCCGGCTGGGACCTTGGGGCCGCGGCAGTGAGACAGCCGAGCACGCCGAACGGCCCCGCGGGGGGCGGGGCGTCGGAGAGGGCCGTCCTCACGGGGCGGTCGGGGCCTCGGGCGACGGGCGCGGGGCGCGTGACGTGCCTCGGCTCGCTGGGGCTCGCGTCGAGGGAGGGCTCCGCGCGGCGGCGGACGCGGTGGGGGCCGCACGGGTGCGGAGGTGGGT
>JBBRDJ010000174.1:0-5676 GCA_038203945.1 Gemmatimonadales bacterium | reverse complement strand
GGCATGCAGTCCTCCAACGAAAAAACGCCGGTGACCCAGGAGGGTCGCCGACGCTTGTCGCTGCGACTTAGACGGTATGGAACGGAGCTCAGCTCCGAGTGCGGCCCGTCAAGCCTGGGAAATCACCGCACTGTTTGGAATATAGTCAAGACATGTTGATCGCCGCGACAGCGCTTGCGCGGGGGCATGATCTGCTCACCTTGAATGGCACCGAGTTCACGCGCTTGCCTGGGCTCCAGCTGGTTGTGATCGACGGGAGCGGCGCCTGAGGAAGCGTTGACCAGCCGGGACTCGCGCGCGGCTGCGACGAAACGCGACCGGAGCCTGAGGAAGCGACGACCAGCCGGGACTGGCGCGCGGCTGCGACGAAGCGCGACCGGAGCCTGAGGAAGCGTCGACCAGCCGGGACTCGCGCGCGGCCGCGACGAAACGCGACCGGGCACCCTGCGTAGGGTAAGGCACCCACCAACCGACTTTCCACCAACTCCCGAGCCCCTGCATGCCGCCTCTGTTTCGCCCATCCCGTTTCGGCGCGCCGACCGCGTTCGCGCCCACGCGTAAACTCGCGTGCACACTCGCGTTCGCACTCGCGCTTTTCGCCGCCGCCACACCGGCTACACTTCGCGCACAGAGCGCCGCTCCCGCATTCGCGCCGCGCCTCGACTCGCTGATCACAGCGGAAATGGCGCGCACCAAGACACCGGGCTCGCAGGTAGCCGTGGTTGTTGACGGCCACCTCGTGTACGCGAAAGGATACGGTGTCGCCGACATCGAGACCGGACGCCCCGTTTCGGCGCAGACGCTCTTCCGCGTGGGGTCGGTCACGAAAATGGTCACCGCGGCCACGCTCGCACAGCTCGCCGCCGACGGCAAGCTCGATCTCCAAGCGCCGATCGGGAACTACGTCACCGAACTCGCGGGCAAACAGGTCGCGACAGTCACCACGCATCAGCTGCTCACGCACAGCGCCGGCTGGCTCGACAATGCCATCCCCTACGGCCGCATGGGTGAATCCGCACTCGGCGAAGTCTTCCGCGAAATCTCCGACACCCTGTTCTTCACGCAACCGGGCCGAGTTATCTCGTATTCGAATCCCGGCTACTCCATGACCGGCTACATCGCCGAACGCGCCGGTGGCGCTCGATTCGCCGCGCTCACGCAGCAACTCGTGCTTCGCAAGGCAGGAATGCGTTTGTCGACCTTCAAGCCGCTTGAAGCGATGACGGCCGATTTTTCGCAGGGACACACGGGCGCACCCACGGCCGACGGAACAATTGTGCGTCCGTTCACGGAGAACACCGCGCAGTGGGCGGCGGGCTTTCTTTTCTCCAACACCTCGGAGTTCGCGCGCTTCGCGATGATGCTGATGGACGGCGGCATGCTCGAGGGCACGCGCGTGCTGTCGGCCGACGCGGTGCAACGAATGACAACCGGTTACGCCGCAATCCCCGGGAGCCCGACGTCCAAGTACGCGTACGGACTCAGAGTCGGCACACACGGCACGGAACGGATCTGGCAACATGGCGGTGCGATCAACGGGTTTGACGCCATCGTCACGATGTTTCCGGATCGCAAGATCGCCGTGATTCTTTTTGACAATCGCAGCGGCGGTTCGATCAACGGTGTGATCGATCTCGTCATGAAAGAAGTCGCGGGCATCGCACCCGTTTCACCGCCCGCTGCAACCGCCGAACGCACGCCGTCGGCGGCTGAACGCGCGCAACTCATCGGGACATACAAGCAAGGTCGGACCATTGTCACGCTCTTTGAAGAGAACGACACGCTCAAGATTCGTCAGGGCGGTGGCGTGCTGCCGGTCATGCTCGCGGGTGACGACCGGCTCGTAATCGTCCCGCCAGTTGGCGACAAGACGACGCTGTTGCTGGTGCGCGGTGACAATGGTCGTGTGGAGTATCTGCACCAAAGTCTTCGGGCGTTGGCGCGGCAGCCGTAGTGAGATCGCGAGTGTCCGGCATGGCGATCGATCATGTGCGTCGCGAAGGTGACGCCCACGAACCTTCACCGCCTCCCCCGTGTAGACTCCTGCACTACCCGCACTTGGGAGCCCGTCAATGTCGTTGTTGCTGTCACACCGTTTACGATCACACGCCCGCCGCATGCCCGCTTGTCTGGTGGGCGCGTTCGCGCTGGCCGCCCTCGTGGCCACCGCATCATCCGAAGTGGCCGCGCAAACGACGGGTGGCACAACGATCTGCGAGCTCAAGTCTGGGCCGCGCGCCGGCGAGCGTGAACGGCTTCGGGGGACGGCGGCCGAGTTGCCAATTGGTAGCGCGTGTGGCGATGGTCGGGGCAGCATGGGGCGCGTGGCGGCCAAGGATGCGACATCCGGGCTGGTCTCGCCCCCTGATTCCACACGCAAGCATGGCTCGTGCTATTTCGAGAGGGGATTACGCGCTGGGCACATCCTGCGTGGTGTACTACCGGCGCCCCTCGGCTCCCAGTGCCATGACCGGGAAGGCAACTTCGGCGTGATCGATCTACCGCTGCTCTCTCCCACGCTCCAACACCTCGCGCAGCGCCCGCGCCTCAGCCCAAACATCACCCAGCAGCGGATTCAATGGGGTGTAGTCGCCACCGCTCGCGATTCGCGGTGAATCATTGGTGGGCTCCACCAACTGCCGGGACTCAACATCATCCGGGTCGCCCAAGCCAGCAGTGCGGTGCTTTCGCAGCATCTCCAGAATCACGCTGCGCACCTCCTGCGGATTGGCCAGCCCACGGAGTCGAGCGCGGTGGCGCGTGCTGCCCGCCTCAGCGGAGCCACCTCCGCCGCCGGCCGTCTCCACTTCCACGTTCGAAAACCAGAACCATCGCTCCAGCGGACCCTGCGTCACGCGCACGTTCTGCGCATTGGCAAACGTGAGCGTGATCTCCTGCACATTCCACACGCCTTCGCGGATAAGCAGACTGCGATCGGTGATCACGTACCACCGCATCTCGTAGTCCAGCCGCATGGTCACATACAACGTGGCCGCCTTGGCCACCGCGAGTGCCACCAGCGGAATCACAAGTAGCAGCAATCGCCAGTCGGTAATGATCAGCGCCACGCTTGCGAGTGCAATGCCCGCTCCCCACGCGACCGCGTACAAACGCCACTGCAACATTCGCAAACGCAAAAACCCGGCGTCGGCGCGTTCAATGCGCAACGTGGCATACGGATCATGACCAGCCGGTGGATGCGGTTCACTGTCCTCCACACGCAGCCACGGCAGGATGAGCCGCTTTAGCCACTCATACATCGCGCGTATTCGTGTGCTGTGATTCAAGCAATGCACGCACGGCACGTAACTCGTCGCGAATACCGGTGAGTGCATCGACCGCCAGCGCGTTATCGCCCGCGTGGAGTGTAGACGGCGCTGCACCACCTTCAGTCGCGGCGCGCTGCTGGATAGACGACGGCGTGTGGACTGGCGGCGGCATTAACGACGGCAACTGCATGGGCGACCGTGTCCGCGCCCCACCATGCCCACGCATGTGCGCGTACAAATAGTTACGCACTTCTTCGAATGCCGTAAGCCCGACAATGGACTCCGTGGCCGCCGAACTTCCCGACGCCGTTTGAATCTGTACGGTGCCAATGCCGAGCCACCGCTCAAAAATGTTGCGCGTCACGTGAATGTCCTGAATGCGCGCGTAGGTGAGATACGTTTCGCGGCGCCAAATCAATCCGTACGAAACAGACACACCGTCGTCGTCAAAGCGATAGCGCAGTGTCTTGTACTTGAAATAGTGCGGCAAAATCACCGCTGGAAACGCAATGGTGGCGAGTACGCTGTAAATGAGGTACAGCGTCCATAGCTGCGGGTCAGGACGCGTGATGGCCTGCACGCGGGAAGCGTCGGCGGGCACCAGATGCGCATCGGTGTGCGCCGTCTCCGGCAGTGCACGCATACGCTCACTCCCCCTGCGCAAACACCCGCAGCCAGGCCGGCCAGTTGCCGCTCAGCTCGAAGAAATCGTCAAAGTACACAAGGCCGGCGTCCTCAAGTGCATCAATGATGCCACTGATCGTGTCTTCTCCCACGAGCGGTCCCACCGCAATGAGCTGTCCCTCAACGCGGAACTCTTCGTCCGTCAGATTAAGCACCTCATCAAACTGACGACGCGTAAGCTCGGCGCGCTCGAAAGCGTCCTTCCGAATGAGCAGGGTGGGGTCGGTTCCTTCGATTCGTAGAGGCATGGACCAAAAATACGCAGTATTTGAGGGTGAGTAATGCGCTGTGAAACGGCCGTGAATGACACACTGTATATGACGACCGTGAATGACGGACTGCGACCTCTACCGCTAGCGACTACAACACACGCCGACCCAGCTTCGCATCGATGCGATCCAACAGCTCCGGCACGTTGATCTCAAGCGCCGCAGCCGTTCCGGGCGACCAAACAATCCGATCGTGGTGCAACGCCGGAGTCTGCTGCTCCGGTTGCCAACTCTCAATCACGCGCGCATCGAGATCAACGATCCAATACTCAAGCACGCCCGACTCCAAATAGAAGTCACGCTTGGTCACACGATCTGAACGCCCCGAGCTCGGCGACACCACCTCAATCGCCAGCAGCAGCGATTGCACATCACTCCACTCCAACCGGTCGCCGGCCATTGACGTATTGGCCGGAATCACGAACACGTCGGGCTGCGTGATCGTACCCGGTCGCAACTCCAGATCAGACGGCGACATGAGCGCCAGCCCCACCGGTTCTGTGCTCAGATACTCGTCAAGCAACCGGTACAACTCGCACGCAGCCACCTGATGCGCGAGGCGGGGCGCGGGCGTCACCAGCAGCTCGCCGTCAATGAGTTCGTAACGCGGCCACGCGCGGTCCTCGCGGGTGAGCGCGCGCACGTCAGCGGTGGTCCAGCGGCGATGAACGGCAGGCATACCCATAGTCTGCTCGGCGTGGAATGGGATTGGCAAGGGTGCATGATGCAGTTTGTGCTGCATCGGCTTGTTCTGCATCACCGTTTTACACCGAGCATCATCATTTGGGCGCACCCCACCGCCACCCGCGATACTTTTCACTCATGCCTCACTCGCCCTTCGCAGAAGCCACATTCGACGTACTGGTCGTAGGTGGCGGCCACGCCGGCACCGAAGCCGCTGTTGCGGCCGCCCGCGCTGGCGCGAGCGTTGGTCTTGTCACCAGCGCGCTCGAAACCATCGGACAGATGTCGTGCAATCCCGCCATCGGCGGCGTGGCCAAGGGCACGGTCGTGCGAGAGGTGGACGCATTGGGCGGCATCATGGGACGCGCTACTGATCTCGCCATGCTGCAGTTTCGTATGCTCAATCAAGGCAAGGGACCCGCAGTGTGGGCGCCACGTGCGCAGTGCGACCGTGGATTGTATCGTCGAGCGGTGCGCACGCTGCTCGAAGAACACGCGGGCATTCATACGATTCAGGGCACCGTGGCGCGTCTGCTGCTCGACAACAATGGGCAGCGCGTTACCGGTCTCGAAACGCTCGAAGGTCGACGCTTTGCCGCGCGCGCGGTGGTGCTCACCACGGGCACGTTTGGTCGAGGCAAACTGCACATCGGTACAGGCACGCAGATCGCCGGCGGGCGCGCGGGTGAAGGCGCCAACGCACACCTTGGCGAACAACTCGATGCGGCCGGATTGCAGACACTGCGCTTCAAAACAGGCACCCCACCGCG
>JBBRDJ010000173.1:0-5811 GCA_038203945.1 Gemmatimonadales bacterium | reverse complement strand
AGCGGACACATCACCGTGCCGCTGCTCATGCTGCTTGCGGCGGTGCACGGGGCGTGTTCGACCGTGGAAATCCCGGCGCGACAAGCGCTCGTGTTTGAACTCGTCGGCCGTGACGACCTGCAAACGGCCATTTCCCTCAATTCGAGCGGCTTCAATCTCGCACGCGTGGTGGGGCCGGCGATCGGTGGCGTGGTGATCGCGCAGCTCGGACTGGCCTGGTGTTTCGGACTCAACGCGCTCAGTTACGGTTTTGTATTGCTCGGCCTGTATCGCATTACTTCGACGCGTCCGCCAATCGATCCCAAAGACACTGTGGAGTGGAGCATTGACCTGGTGCGGGGTGCCGTGCGCTCGAGCAATCACCGCGTCCGAGACGGGATGCGCTACCTGCTGCAACCGGGATTGGTGCGCGACCTGCTGATGATGGTTGCCGTCGGTGCGGTGTTCGCGGGCCCGATCATCACACTCATGCCAGTATTCGCGCGCGACCGACTTGCACTCGGCGCCGGTGGTTACGGCTCGCTGCTCTCGGCGCTTGGTGTGGGCGGAGTGATTGGCGCACTTATGCTTGCGGGACCGCTCTCACAGGCGCGACGCGGCCCGCTGCTCGTCAGCGCAGCCGTGGTGTATCCCGTGTTGCTGCTCGCGCTCGCATTTACACACGACGCGTGGATTGCCTTGACCTTGCTGCCATTTGTTGGGGCGGCGCTGATCACCTTCAACTCGCTGGCCAACGGTGTGTTGCAGACGCTGGTGGCCGACGAGTATCGCGGGCGATTGATGGCGCTTTACGGATTGATCATCATCGGCCTGTCGCAGAGCGTGGGCGCGCTGTCGGCGGGTGCGATGGCGCGAGCGTTTGGTGTGCAGTGGTCGGTGGGGGGCGGTGCGGTTGTCACGATTGTGTTCGCGTGGTACACACTGCGCAAGCGGCCGGAGTTGCGTGCCGCGTAAGCGACGACAGGCGCGCGAAGCGTTCGCAGGATAGGCGGTCGCGATTGGATTCTTTCGCAGCCACGATCTGAGATCTAACTCGGTTTCATGGCCAGTTGGATCGGACAAGGCCACCAATCATTCCGGCTTCGTGTTCGCCAACGTATGCGCGTAGCAGTGCTCACAGCCGACCGAGATCTTCGCGCCCCAGGTCATCGGGTTCCACGTCGCGTCCGTCCCTTCGATGCCGGTCTCGCTGCTCATGGTTGGGCAACATGCGACCCGGGCGCTGCGGCGTGACGCCGTCAAGAATGACGAAGTACCGTCGGGTTCAACAACGACAAACCGGAATCTGTCTCGTTTCGGCCCAGTCGGAAGTCGTGTAGGCCTCGCTGGAAGCGAAAATTGTATTCGTGTGGAAGACGACGGCACGACGGGTGGCTTGCTGGACGCGTAGCGCGCTCGGATTCTATAACACAAAGCGCCCGCCGGAACTTTTCGGCGGACGCTTTGTCTCCCAATCCTTGGCGCAAAAACTAGTTCTGTAACCGACGCCGACGCGAGGCCGCAAACAAACCGGTCAAGCCGACTGCCATGAGCGCGTAGGTAGACGGCTCTGGAACGACGTTGAATGCTTCTGGAACCTTGACGATGAAGGTCTGGTTCACGCCGTTCGCGAGCACGGCCCAGGAACCAGTAGGTGCGGATCCGTCGCCATTGGTGACGCCCGTGTACGTATCCCAGATGGCCTTCTGGATGACATTGTTGCCATCGGTGGGTCCCTGCGTGTTTATGTACCCTTCGACCTGCTTGGCGATGAAATTCAAATCAGTGACGTTCACCTGATTCGGCGCCAATGCCAAAGACACGAACGAACTGAACGAGTACAGCTTGTAGTCCGTGTAGGTGGTATTGAAGGCGAAAGTGCGTGTCGGATCAATGCAGTACGCCAGATACTCCTGGAAACTGAACGTGCCATTGGTCGTGAACTCGAACCCGCCACCCAGGCCGCCGCCGAAGCCCGCAATAGGCCCAGTGACGATGGGGTGCCCAGTGATCTTGAACTGGGGAATGGGCGCAACCTGCGCCTGCGCGGCACTCACAGAAAGCATCACCAACGTTGCTGCAGCCAACGACCTGATCAATCGCATGTGACCTCCATATCGGAAGGAGAGTTAACGAAGCGCCTTGCGCACCACGTCGCTCACGGAAACCGCAACTTGCGTGCCTACTGCTCGCCAAGTCACCGTTACAGAATCGCGCTTTGTTCGCTGGCAAAGGCAGTCGTCTTTGTGACCGGTAACACAATACGGCTTTTGACTTTCCTGTTTCCGGATAGCCGAGCAGACTGGTGGAAAGTCGGCGAACCGCTGTCGAAAGTTGCCTCGCTCCCTGTCGAGACAGTGTGGGAGGTACGCAACAGTGTTGGCTGGGCGCACGTCGGTACGAACCTGACTGTCGCTATGGTGTCGTTCGCGACGGCGTCTCGGTGATCTAGAGCGCCGAACTCATCTTTTAACGGTCGCCTTACTGTCACGAGGGAATCTGCGTGCCGATGGCACGATTCCTGTTTTTGCACCTGAAGACCCATCATCGTTTCTGGGGCAACGCGCTTCTTCACGCACCTCCCTGCCGGCAAAAACGGTTCCGTTCGAATCACCGCGGCCCGCTCCCCAAGCGCGACTGGCGTCACCCCGTGACGGCGAACAGGGGGGCCAGCGCTCCTGCCGCATTGCTCGTTTGGCGCCAAAGTGAGGATGCAGCGAGAACCAGCGAACGACTGTCATGCCAGCGGCGACTGTTTGATCTCGCGTGCTTATGCAAATCGCGATCTCCTCTCGAAACCGGTTCGCCGTTCTCTCCCGCCACTACGAGTAACGCATCTTCATGGACGGGAAAAACGGCTTCGCGCCGGCGTGCTCGCCGACAGAGGCAACCGCCTGCACATCGTACGCCTCGCGCAAACGGTGTTTCTGCTCAAAGCTACCACGCTCTGGCTCTTCACATGGATAGCCCCGTGCCGCTGCTGATGCTGCTGACGGCGGTGCGCGGCGCCTTTTCCACGCTGGCGATTCCGGCGCGACAGTCACCCGTTTTTGAGCTAGTTGGCCGCGAAGACCTGCAGTCGGCGATCGCGCTCAACTCAAGCGGCTTCAATTTCGCGCGCTTAATCGGACCCGCGATCGGAGCCGGCGGCTACGAATCGTTACCGTCGGCGCTCGGCGTCGGAGGCGTAATGGGTGCGCTCATGCTTGCCGGACCTCTGTCGCAGGTAACGCGCGGACCACTGCTGAGCGCTGCGGCTGTGGTCTATCCGCTGTTGCTCCTCGCCCTCGTTTTCACGCGCGACGGCTGGATCGCCTTGGGCCTGTTGCCGTTCGTGGGGACAGCATTGATCACATTCAACTTGCTGGCCAAAGGTATACTGCAGACGCTCGTGGCTGACGAATATCGCGGGCGGTTGCGGGCGCTCTACGGCCTCATCATTTTCCCCTCCCAGAGTGCTGGTGCACTCTCAGCCGGGGCAGTGGCACGGGCGTTCGGTGTGCAGTGGACCGTGGGCGGCGGAGCAATAATCACTCTTGGCTTCGCGTGGTACATGCTGCGTAAACGGCCCGAGCTGCGACCCGCTTGGTTCGCCGCCGTCGTCGGTTCGTCGAGGAGTGCAACACGAGGCTGCTCGCCGGCGCAAACTTCGCGCCGATGAACGTCGGCAAGTAGTGGCGCGGCAGACAGCCGTACCGTGATGGTAGGCATATTAATGCGACATTAATCGGTCTGAGTGACCGGAGTATGTGACATTTATTGTTGCACCAACGCCGTGTTGTGGCTTGGATGCAACATGCAAACCATCTGTACTGGGTTCGAGACGCGCAAACGCGACGCGAAGCTAACGGTCTGATATTTGCTGAGTGAATGTCAGACGGTGCCGCTGCATCCTAGCGTCGCCTCAACCGCTTGCAGTTCACTCTCACCTTGAGCAGTGAGTTCAAATGGCTTCCGGCCCCTTGGATCACGATACGGCGTCGCCCACGCTCCACAGTCCTGCTACTAGCATTCCAAGAATCCGAAACCCTGTCGTCGAATCGTGGAACGACGACGATGAGTTGCTGAGTCGGCCTGCGCCCACCAACCGAATTCCCGGCGCTTCACCGTATGGCGCCCCCTTCGCGACGGCCTCTGCGCTGCGTGCGGCCCCGGCGACGGGCGAGGAGACGGGACCAACCAGCGCGAAGCGGCTCGTTCCACCGCTGCTCGTGCTTGCCCTCTTCCTCTTGGGCTCATCGTCCATTGCCATTGGCTTGGCCGCTATCCCGGTGCAGCCGTATCTGATCACGTGGCGATACTCCATGGTCGGCGCGATCTCAATTGAACTCATCTCGCCTCTAATCGCGGTCACGTTGGTTACGGCTTCGCTACTCATCGCTGAACGGGCGCGCGTTACGAAGGTCGTAGCCGTCGCGTTTGCGGTGGCGGCGGTGGCAGTTATTCCGACGCTTCTGTTCTTCCTGCTTGACGCGATTCAAATGCGTTCCATCCTCGACTCCGCGTTGCGTGGGAAGGTGTTTCTTGTGGCGATTGCCAAGACCGTGATGCTGCTCACGGGCGCCATGCTCGTTCTGCTGACGAATGCGTACGTACTGTTTCGCGCAACCAGGCAGTGGTCCAAGAATGAATTTTCGGTCGACGAATGGCATCGCTGACAAGGCAGGACGTCACGCGGATCTTGGGGCAAATCCGCTGGACGCAGGACGGGCCCACGTTGCTCGGACGCAAGCTGCAGCTCGGTGCTCACGTCCAGGTGCTCGTGGAGTTGGAAGCGCAGGGCGAGCAAGCAGGGACCTGGCTCGACGCGGAAGTGTCTGCCATCGACGCGGGTGGCTTGGAGCTGCGCACGTCTTTTGCCCGATTTCGCATTGAGCCCTCAGCACTTTGCAAATGGCCCTCAAGCGCACCGACGCTCACGCGGCGCGAGCTCGCGCAGTGCTTCTCGGCGACATCCGCTGATGTCATTTCCGAGTTGCAACAACTCGTCGTGCGCTTTGAGAACGATCCGCAGCTCCGCAAGGTGCCGCAGGAGCAGCTGACCGCCTACGGCCGGGCGCTCAACGAGTGCGGTGAGCGGATCAGGGCCGTTGGGGCGCTGATGAACAATGTTGCGCAAGATCTCGCCGTGGCGGCTGACGGATCGATGTTGGTGGTTGGGCAACTCGCGGAGCAAAGTGCCCCACTGGTGCGCGTGAGGTGAGCGCCGCGGGTTTGAACAACGATGCGTGTGCAAGTCCGATCAGGTCTGGCGCTAACGACGCCTCGGCACGAATGCGGCCGCACCAGTCACCCAGCCGTCAAACACCGCATCGGGCGTGGACATCGTATCAATGAGCCGCGGCACGAACATGCGATCCGTATGCGCGCTGGTGATGTCAGGATCGCACGTGGTGGACGACAGCATTCCCCACTCACGCATCCAGTCGGCGAACTCGGGGAAGTACACACCCGACGGGTAGCAGAAGTGCTTGAGCGACAGCGGACGCTGGAGGATCTGCTCAAGTGCCGCCGCGTTGTCATTCAACTCTCGCAAAAACAGCGCCTTGTCGCGCGGTGTGCGGTGCCGGTGCGTGTGCAGCTGCACATCCACGAGGTTGGGATCGAGTTCACGCAGCTGTTCGCTCGTCATGAGGTACAGTTGACGTTCAGCGAACACTTCGTCGAGCGACACGTTGCACGCCTGGGCAATCTCTGCCAGCAGCGCTGATTGGGCGTCCGTGTCGAGCTGCTTCCGGGCCACGTACTCCAGCAGGCTGGCGTGAAGCGATGTGAACGCACCGTCTTCACCAACGGGTGGAATACGATGCATCGTGCCGCGCCACGGCAGCA
>JBBRDJ010000172.1:0-5812 GCA_038203945.1 Gemmatimonadales bacterium | reverse complement strand
ATCACCGTTCTTGTCTTCGAAGCTGGTGAGATCGCGCACCCAAAAGCCGTTGAGCGGGAAGCCTTCGCGATTCTGCTGGGTGGACGAGAGCACGATATTGGGCAGTCCGCTCAGCGTGACCAGTCGGTTGCGCGTGGTGCTGCCATTGAACGTTACATCAAAGCCGATATTGTCGCGCTTGAGCATCTGCAGCGTGAGGAGTGCTTCGAAACCGCGGTTCTGCACTTGGCCCACATTCTCGAGACGCGCCGTGGCGCCGGTGCCGAGCGATGGCGGAAGAATGCGGTTTACCAGCGCGTCGGTGGACAGCTTGTTGTAGAACGTCACCTCGGTCACCACGCGATTGCCGAAGAACGTACCATCAATGCCGGCCTCGAATTCGGTGGAGAGTTCGGGACGGAGGTTGCGGTTACCGAGCGTGGTGTACACCACGGCTGGCGCGTCGCCGCTCTCGCCGCGGAACTGCGTGGGCGAAAAGAACTGCACCGCGTCGGTGGTGCCGGGCTGCACCCCCGACGCCCCGTACGCGCTGCGCAGACGCAGCTGATCCACCCAGTTCACGCCCGGAAAGAAGCCCTCGTCGGAGATGACCCACGAAGCTTGAATCTTCGGATAGTACACCGTGGAAAAATTGGCGCCGAAGGCGCTGTTGCGATCGGAGCGCACGGCAGCGATCAGGAAAAACCGATCACCGAAGGCGAGGTTCTGCTCGATGTACGCACCGAGCGTGCGGCTTTCGCTGGTGGCCTCATCGGCATCGCGCGCGGCGGCGGCCGAAATCTGCAGGGCGCCGGGCGGCAGCCCCTGCCCGCGCGCGCCGTTGCGATCGAACGTGCTGCGAATGAACTGCACGCCAACCGATGTCTTCGACTCGATCGAGGACGAGAGCGTGCGCGTGGCCGTGGCACCGGCGTCCACCGTGTACGTGAAAAAGTTGGTGCGGTTGTCGACTTTGAAGCCCTGCCGATCAATGATGTTGGCGCAGTTGCCGAAGCGGCACAGCTGCTGATCGGTACGGCCAATGAAGTCCACGCCGGTATTGAGTCGCGTGGCGATCCACGACGTGGGGCGCCAGCTCGCTGCGATCGAGGTCATGAAGCGCTCGATCTGCTGTGAGGTCTCGGTCTGGTAGATGTCGCGTGGAGTGAACTCACGCCAGCCGAAGAGCGTGTCACCCACGGCATTGGTATTGAACGGGAACCCTGGTCCGCCATAGATATTGGCGGCAATGCCGGGCGTCCCGCTGTCGTCACTGCGAGGCAGGCTCAGGTCCTGGGAGATGTAGCCGGCACTGATACCCACGTCCGCCTTGGGCGAGAGCGTCACGTTGATGTTGGCGCGGGTCGTGATCTTGCTGAGCCCGCCCGGGTTGCGCTGGAAGGGCGTGAGCGAGCGCGCGTTCGCCGTCATGAAGCGGTCTTCGAACTGCGGCACCGTGGTGACACCGTCTTCACTCTCGTATTCGCCGTGCAGGAAATAGCGCACCGCTTCAGACCCGCCGCGCACCTGCAAGCCATGCTGATAGCGGTACGCTGTTCCGAACGGCGTGGCGTTCGGATCCTTGGTGAGGTTGTACGACGTCACGCTGTCCTGCACGCAGACGCTGGCTGCGACCTGGGCAAGCGTACAGAACACCGCGTTCGCATTCCTGTTGGTCGTGCGGGTGGCCGCCGTGCTACCGGTGCGCCACCCCGTGTACGCGGTGGGGTAATCGTTGCGATCGCTCACCGCCGACTGTTCCGTGTAGTACGTCCACTGGGGACGGCCGGCGATTCCCTTCTTGGTGGTGATGACCACCACGCCGTTCGCCGCGTCCGTTCCGTACAGCGTGGCCGCCGAGGGACCACGGACGATCTCCATCGTCTCGATTTCTTCGGGGTTCAAGTCGCCGAGACGGCTGGGCGTGGTGCCGCCCACGCTCACCGACGACGAGCCCGTCGCACCTTCCATGCGAATGCCGTCAATGATGTAGATCGGATCGTTGGACAAGGAGAGCGAGCTTTGCCCGCGGATACGAATGCGGATGCCGGCACCGGGCTGCGTGCCGCCAAACACGGTGACACCGGCCGCACGTCCGTTCAACAGATCGCCCACATTTGTGATGGGGCGCGTCGCCACCAGATCGGCCGCATCGATCTGCGCGATGGCACTGCCCACTTCCAGGCGACGCTGGGTGCCGGTGGCCGTGGAGACCACCGCGCTCAGCGAGGCCGGCACCGACTTGAGCGTGATGTTGAGCGTAGCCGTCCCACCCGCCGCCACCGCTATGCTCTGGCGGCTTTCGCTGTAGCCCACTCGCAGCACACGAACCGTGACGGTGCCGGCGGCCACACCGCGTATGGTGTACCGGCCTTCGGCCGAGGTCACGCCGCCCGTGGTGGTGCCGACCACGCTCACCTGAACGGCCGGGATGGGTTGCCCATTGCCCCCGTCGGTCACGACACCGGTGATGGTGCCCGTGCTCGCCGCCTGACTCAAGAGCTCGGCGGGAGGCGAGAGTGACGAAAGCGCCAGCGCAAGGGCCGCTGGCACGAGCAAGCGCAGTCGAGACATGGAGAGGGGGGCTGCGGAGGTGGGATGATACAGGACGGGACACTCGGCGACGGGCGATCATCAGCGCCATCGGAAAGTGCATCTGCCAGTATCGCGCTTCGAGCCGCGCCGCGCCAGAGCAGACCGTGACAATCTTGGGACATGACGCACGCGTGTGACCGGGCATGGTGGACCAGTTCCGAACACCGGAGACACGTGCGCATCGTTCTGCCACGTCCATCACTTCAGTGGCGACCGCATCGCCTCGTTCCAGCAGTACACCGACTCCGCGCAGAGGGCGCAGCGCATGCCGTAGCCGCGGTGTTGCGGCGTGTGCTCAGCCACCCGGAGCCTGAGGGCGAACGCGCGCGGAACGCAGTGCCGAAAGGATGAGCGCGGACAGCAGCAACGTCAGCATGACGACCTGCTCCATCGTATCGGCGCCGGTCACGCGACCAGCCACGGCGGCGAAACACACCATGAACACGTTGGCTCCGATACAGGCCGCCCGGAGGCCGAACGCAGCGTTGCCATATCGTCGATTTAACAGGTTCAAGACTCCACTGAGCGCGATGGCCATTCCGGCTCCAAAAAACCAGACTTTGGCGCTTGGAGTTGATGAGAGACTGAATGTCGTGGCCATATGGAGAAGCCCCAAGGTCGGGGTAAACACTAGTCTGCCATTTTTGGTCAGGCGCGGCTCCCAGACCAGCGTGACTCGTATCCCTTGACACGAGCGACGCATATTGCGAACATACCATACCATTTGGTATTGTTCTAGTTTTCCCAGCGCTGCGTGCCACCGCCAACCGACAGCGTTCGCGTAGGCGTCAGCGCCGCACTCACACGATAAATCCATGATCGCCTTCCTGCTTCCCGCCGCTTTCGCCGCCGCCATTGCGGCCATGCATGCGTTTGCCGGCGGACGAGAGATCGCCCGCCCGCTCTTGCGAAACGTCGCACTGCCGCCGGTCGTGACCTTGACGCATTACTTCTGCTGGCACATGGTGACAATCATGCTTGTCGGCCTGGCCGGCGCCTACGCCTATGCGGCGCTGGCCGCAAATGGGTACGCGCTCGCCGTCGTTGCCACTCTCTTGGCCGGCGTGTTCGGTCTCTGGGGTTTTGCCTTGGTACGCTGGAAACGACAGCGCCATCGCGACATGCCCCAGTGGATGCTGTTCGCCGTGCTCACCGTCAGCGGTGTCTGGGCGCTGACGGCATGAAGTCGGCACCGCAGTTCAAACGCGAGGGCGCGGGGCGGTGGATCGAAGCCGCCTACGCCATCCTGATCCGGGAGGGACATACGGGACTGACCATCGAGCGGTTGACGACTGCCACCGGGAAGACGCGCGGTTCGTTCTATCACCACTTCGGCAGCGTCGATGGCTTCACGATTCGCCTGCTCGATGACTGGCGCGAGCAGCACACGGAGCGGATCGCACGCCTCTCGGCGACGGATCCCGAGCCGAGCAGTCGGCGTACCCGGGTGCATCGCGAGGCGGTGCGTCTTGACGCGCGGATTGAAATCGCCATCCGTCGATGGGCTGGCGCGGATGGCAAGGTGCTTGATGCCTGCCAGGCTGTGGACCGTCGCCGGATGGATGTGCTGGTCCGCGATCTTGTGGCACTGGCCGAAACCAAGGGACGCCCTCTGCTCCCCGGCGAGGCCGAGCTGCTCGCACGACTCGAATACGCGGCCTTCCTTGGTGAGCAGTTGTTGGCTCCCGAAGGAAAGCTGGATGCGCTGCCTGATATCGGGGTTGTCTACGATGCAATGCTTGATGCGTTTCTGGAGCGCCGAGCGGCCGCTTCAAAAAAGCCCGGCCGGCGCGTGCGCTGACATGCCGCTGATCGCTCCCAAGGCAGATTCATGAAGGTGTCGCTCCGTGTGTTCCATCGAAGCAGCGCGGCGGTGATCGCAGCGTTTGCAATCGTGCATCTGGCCAACCACCTGATGTCGCTGCACTCCATCCCGGCGCATATCGCCTTCATGGATGTTGCCCGCACCTTCTATCGGCAGCCTGCCGTTGAGGTCACGCTTGTTGGAAGCGTGCTGTTTCAATGCGCCAGTGGTCTTCTGATGGTGGTTCGAGGATTGAGCGCCGGGCACGGCGCGGTGGCACGGCTCCAAGCCTTGTCCGGCATCTATCTGGTGTTCTTCCTGTTGATCCACGTCAGTGCGATTGCGCTGGGTCGCGTTGCGCTGCAGCTCGATACCAATTTCTATTTTGCCGCTGCCGGATTCCACGTCCCGCCATATCAATTGTTTTTCATCCCCTACTACTTTCTGGCGGTTGTTTCGCTGTGTTCGCACGTGGGATGTGCCGGCTATTGGTTGCTGGGTGAGCGCTCGCCCTCGCTACGCCGAATGGCTTTGTGCGGCATGGTCGCGATCGGCTGCATTGCGGGTGTTGCCATAAACCTTTCGCTCGCCGGACAATTGCAGCCCGTGACCGTCCCCGCCACGTATCTGAAGGTGTACGGGAGGCCGACGAGCTGACGGTCGGTACACCGCGATGTTCTCATCGGACCCACCTCGATGTGCGCGTACGGGCAAGGCGCAACGTTGGCGAAAGCACGTTGCATGGTGGATGCCCAACGTTCGATGCCCCCGTGAACCGATCCCACAACTCCAGGGTTTGTAGCGCATGAGACATCGCATCCTTCGTTCGTTGTTCGTCGCGGCCGTGCTCGTTGTTCCGTTCACGTTCGGTGGCTGCGCGTCGCTCGCACTCGGTGCGGCCAACCTTATCGAGAACGGCAACGCGACCGTCACCGAGATCGCCTACGGTGACGGGCCGCGTCAACGCTATGATGTCTACCGTCCGGTTGGCGCCAACGGAGTGCTGCTCAGCGGTCCGCTGCCCGTGGTGTTTTTTGTGCACGGTGGCAGCTGGGAGACCGGGGACAAGGGATCGTATCGGTGGATGGGGCAGGGACTCGCGGCGCAGGGATTCATTGCCGTGCTTCCCAACTACGGCCTGATGCCGGACCGTCGCTTCCCCGGCTTCGTGGACGATGCGGCGCGTGCGGTCGCACACGCGCGCGCTGCACTCGCGGGGTGGGGCGGGGATACCACGCGCGTCGTCCTGATGGGACACAGTGCCGGCGCGCACATCGCGGCGCTCGTCGCGTACGATACGCGGTATCTGGCCGCGTACAAGCTCACGCCCCGTGTGTTCTCCGGCTTCGTGGGGCTGTCCGGTCCATACGATTTTATTTTCGACACACCACGGCTGCAGCGCACCTTCTCCGGTACGCCCGAGCAAGAGCGTGA
>JBBRDJ010000171.1:0-5838 GCA_038203945.1 Gemmatimonadales bacterium | reverse complement strand
GTGTGCGACGACGCAGCGCATCGTCTTCAATGCGATCGAGAAAACGCTCGTGCATTTTCACGTCCGCCCACGAATAAAACAGCACGCAATCGCTGGGCAGTCCATCGCGCCCGGCTCGGCCAATCTCCTGATACCACGACTCAATATCCTTGGGCATGTCGCGGTGAATCACAAAGCGCACGTTGGACTTGTCAATGCCCATGCCAAACGCGACGGTGGCCACCACCACGTCAACATTGTCGCGCTGAAACGCATCCTGATTGCGCGCACGTTCGTCGGCCTCAAGCCCGGCGTGATACGACACGGCGCGCACGCCCTGTGAGCGCAAGAAGTCGGTCATCTGCTCAACGCCCTTCCGACTCTGGCAATACACAATGCCGCTGTCACCGGCGTGCGAACGCACGAGCGAGAGAATCTCCCGCTTGGTGTCGCCGCCCTGCCCCTTTTTGCGTACGCCAATGCGCAGGTTGGGGCGAAAGAATGACCCTTTGAACCCGGCGGGCTTTTTCATGCCGAGCTGCCGCAGAATGTCGCGCGCGACATCGCGAGTGGCCGTGGCGGTGAGCGCGAGCACGGGAACGCCCAGTTCAGTTTTGAGGCCGTGCAATCGACGGTACGACGGCCGGAAGTCGTGTCCCCACTGACTGATGCAGTGCGCTTCGTCTACAACCAGCAGCGCAATGGGACAGCTGAGCACAAAGTCGCGCAGCGAACCGTCGAGCGCCTCGGGGGCCAGGAACACGAGCTCGTATTCGCCAGCGCGGAACGCATCTAACCGTTCGCGACGTTCTTCGGGATCAAGCGTGGAGTTGATGGCGGTGACTTTGAAGCCGAGTGCAGCGACCGCGTCCACCTGGTCCTTCATGAGCGAAATGAGCGGCGAAATCACCAATACGGTGCCGCCGAGCAGTCGCGCCGGCAGCTGGTAGGTGAGCGACTTGCCCGCGCCGGTGGGCATGAGGGCAATGCAATCGCGTCCGGCGAGAATCGCATCAATGACTTCGCGCTGACCGGGGCGGAAGTCATTGAAGCCGAATACGTCGCGGAGGACGGCGTCAGGGGTTGGGTGCGTGGACACGGACGTCATGACACTACAAGGTACAAGACTGCGGGCCTGGGTGCGCAGCGGTCACGTGTTGCAAATCGCGTCGATCGCGTCTATCGCGTCAATCTTGCATGGTTTCCCTTCCGGCCCAATCGAGCAGGCGCCAGGTAGCGGCACCCTTCGAGACATTGCCACTAGTGGCGAGCACAAGAAACGCGTCATCGCACGCCATAGCGGCAATGGTGGGATGCAGTTTGGTTGGTCCCGCAAACTGTCGCGCGGCAATCGAATCGGCACGCGCTTGGTTGCGGACGGATCGTCGAGTGAGCAGTTGCAGGTCGGCCAACTCAATGGCATCGCGCGGCAGCTGCTCAATGGGTTTACTCAACGTACCGCCCATCGAGTCTATCATGTCCAGCGACCACGAATCGCCGCGTGCAAACGCCGTTCGGCCGTTCCTTGCTACACACCACGTGGTAAGCGGCGCGAGCCATCCTGGCGGGCGAGACATGTCTGAGTTGGGCAGACGATACGAGATCGCGCGGACGGCAGCGTGCCGTCGCACCGTATCGCTTCTGAAGGCCAAGACAAACGCGTTACCACGCGCAGCCCGCGCATATCAACAACGCCAATTGAGTCACCCGCAGTTTGCGCCACGCGAACGATTGACTCAAACTCACCTGGCCCGCGTCCAAAGCGTCCCGCGGAATCGAGCAGCGCACCGAGCGAATCGTAGATAAACAGCGGGCTACCCACATGTGCGACCAGCGTGCGTCCACCGTTTAGCGGTACCGCGTCGATCAGCTGACCGAGTGTGCATCCGTCGGCGTCGGGGTCTGCACAAATGCGGGAAACGACCTGCGCATCGCGAGTGAGCACCGGTGCTTCCGAATCGGCACGGTCGAGCGTGTCAGCGGTACACGCACCAGTGAGTACACCTACCAAAAGCGCGAGTACGGAACGTTGCCTCATGTTGGTGCGTGGCATGCTGTGTGATGTCATCATGCACGGTGGCTGGAGTACAGAAGAGCTTGCATAGCGGTCAGTTGACGCGAAGCAGGTAGCTGAGTTTCATGAAAAAAACATCACTTGTGCGGCGTAGTCGATCGGGCCCCTGCGGCTCACTGGCGCGCAGCAGATCTCCGTAGCCGGCAAAAATCACGGTGCCCGGTGAGGGCAGATAGGAAAACAGCACATCGACGCGCGCCGTGGTGCGCTTGAATGCCGACGCACGTGTGAGTGAGCCATCGGCTGAACGCAAATACACCGGTCGTTCGGTACGTGAATCGTCGCGCAACGAATCCTGATCGAGAATCGCGTACTCGCCAATCACGCGAAAGAACACCTGACGCGTGACCTGATACTCGGCGCGCAACCGCTGTGTCTGCCGCAGCTGTACCTGCGTACGATCACTCTTGCGCTTGAACTGATCGCGATTGAGCGTGGCCGACAAACGCAACTGTTCAGTGGGTCGCAGATTTAGTGAACCGGACACGCTGCCGATGATGGCCGAACTCCACTCCGGAAAGTTTTCGTCCTGGCCGAGAATGGCCACGGTGCTGAATGAGAAGCGCTTGAACTCCGGCGACGTGACGGACATCACCCAGTCGAGGTTGGGCAGTTTGGCCGTGCCAACGTAGCTCGTAGTGTCGAGACCACCACCAGTGCGCGGGACGATGAGCGCATAGTTGGAGTAGAGCGACGGGTCATAGCCAAACTCTTCAATCAACACCTGCCCACCAAGCTGCCACCCGCCCCGGAATCGCGTGTTGGTGCGTAAGTGCAACTGCACATCCTGCGCCGGCCGGCGATTCACAATATCTGTGTATTGCCAGCGACCGAGCATGTACACTTCCGGTACAAACGCCTCAATGCGCGCGCCCGGAGCGCCAAAGCGCGTATATCGATGTGTGGCCTGAATGTTGGATATGCCTGGACGCGCGATGAATCCCGACTGCGCATCGAAGTCAGGACTGATGCCGTTAAACACGTAGCGTGCGTAATAGCGCTCTCCGGTAAACATCGCCGACATATCCCACAGCGGCGCGCGATCCGTGTTGCCATCGCGGCCGGTCATGGAGCCGGCCAGCTGGCCCTGTGCGCTGAAGATGCCTCGTACAAACCGGCCGTCCACGCCCAACACGCGGTTGAAACGATCGCCTTCGATCTTGTCAGTGTAAGCAAAGCCCAGACGGCTGGTGGCACCGAGATCGCGCTGCAGGCGCACGATGTTGAACACTGGTGACTCTCGACCATTGAACGACGCGTCGCGACTGTCTACCGCCGACAGCACACCGATGTCAAAGCCACCGCTCTTGCCGGTGAGCTTGACCGCACCAACGGGTTGCGCGACACGGCGTGTGTAAATGAGCCGGTTGGGCGCGGTGAACTGTTCCTGACTCTCGAGAAAGAACGGACGGCGTTCCGGAAAAAACACCGCCACACGCGGGTCATATGTGAACTGCGTTGCGTCGGCCTCTACCTGTGAAAAATCCGGATTGGCCGTGCCGGACAATGTGAGATTGCTCGTGATGCCCCAGCGTGCGCTGCCGCCGATTTCGGGGCGCGATGTGTTGTATTGCCAACCGTTGGCTGCGGTGCGCGGTGAGCCGAGCGCACTGCTGGTGACGGTGGGGATGACATCCAGCGTGATTCCACGCCGCAAGTCGCGCAGTCCGGTGAGCACACCCGATTGTGCCAGAAAGCTGGCACGCGCTCGCATGGCCGGCGCCCACGTTTGTTCGTGTCCCGTGGCCTGCACTGTACGGATCACATTGATTTGCCACTCCTGCTCGTCGCCGGCGCGATAGCGCAGGCTCTTGAAGGGAATGGCGATCTCTACTTCGAAACCAAAGTCAGTGAGTCGTCCCTTGGACTGCCACACGTAGTCGGGCGCCAGATCCACTGATTCACGCGTACGCGGTGTGCTGCTGGCAAATCCGCCCCCTGATGCGGCACCAGTTTCCGTAATCACGCCATCGCTTTGAATGCCAAACGGATTGACACCGAACACGAGCGCCTGTCGGCTGTCGTTATATGTGCCGAGAAAGATCTGCAGGTTGTCGTCTTGGCTTATGCGATCGCGATCGGCGAGTGTGGCGCGGACGCTGGCCGGCGGCGCGTAGGCCCGCACGCCGATGTGCAGAGAGGTGGCGGAGTACCACACGAATACTTCTGTGCTGTCGTTGGCACTGACGCCATCGGTGGGGAAGTACTGCGAGAATCCGGTGAGCAGCGCGGCGTCACTCCACAGTGCCTCGTTCAGCACGCCGTCAACCACAGGCGCCGCATCGAGCCGAGGCAAGCCGACCGTGGTCGCACCGAGGCGGCCATGAAAGACTGGTCCGGGCGCGATTGGTTCCTGGGTTGGCTGCAGCGGCGCCGTCGTCGCGGCTGCGCCGAAGAGCGCAATGAACAGTAAACTGGTGGGGAGCATGGGCCAGAGTTTACCCCTGCCAGGCGTAGCGCGCGAGAGGCGCAGCGCGGTTGGTTACTGATCGACCATGGATTCGGCTACGGCGTGGTCACGATACGACGCACCACGAGCGAGACCACATCATCTGCGTCGGTCACACGCTCCACCACTACGCCGTTGCCAAACGCCACGGGTCGTCCCTTGCCCGGCACCGTAAGGCGTCCCATCAATCGGCCATCCTGACGGAACGTCGTTGCGCTCCACGCGCTATCAGTGGGCATGATCACGTCTACCAGCCAGAGAGTCTGGTCGGGTGAGGCGTACAGATCATGCAGCGCGGGCAGCGAATCGAGCGCCTGACGTTCACGCGCCAGTCGTTCCGACTCTTTCCTATCTACCATCCGCTCACTGGACGGCAACGCGAACTGCGCCAACACCAGATCGTACACGTACTGCCGCAGCTCCGGCGACACGGCACGTCGTGCATGATCCACCATCACGCGCGAACGCAGTGCGCCAGCTGCAGTGCGCACATCAAAGGAAATCGTTCCGTCGTGCGACGTGACCAACACACTATCAAGCGCGACGAGATGGCCGCGTCGAGAGAAGTACGGGAACTCGGTTTCAAAGCTCGCAACACCGCGATTTCTCGTGGCGACTCGGCGCACATCGAGATCAGGAACGCGCAGCACTTCCTGGAGCAACGAATCGGCAGCGAGCACACTGACAATCGCGAGCGATCGCGTGGTGGTGTCGTCGACAACTTCGGAAACGCTCATAAAATTGCTCACGAACACTTCTCCCTCAGCCAAGGGACCTACGGCGCCACCGCTCAGCCTCGAGCTCAACGCCAGCGCCGCGCGTGTGGTGGTCACACCTTTGTCGGGCAACACCACGTTGATGCGACCGTTGGCTATGTCAGGGATGAGCAGCGTGTCGCCGGTGCCCTGCAGTATGGCCATGGGCATCTGAAACTCTCCGGGGCCCTGTCCACGTCGTCCCCACCGATGCTGTCCGCGACCGTTCGACTTGAAGATCAGCAGCGTGGCTTCATTACTCAGCATCACCGCGAGTCGACCATCACGTAGTAGCAGCACATCATCCACGTTGGTGAGATCAAACTCAGCGTCGCCATCGGCGCCGCCGGCCACCATCACCGGCGTGTTGTCAAGCACCAGCGGCGTGGCGCGCGCATACGACTCGGCGCTGTGCGAGTACACGGTGAACGTGGTATCGCCCTGTTGGACCACCTGAGAGTCCGGAAGTACCGCGCTGCTGAGCGAGACGGGCGCCATGCTGCCGGCCGTGTTACCCGCCGTGTTGGAAGCGCCGTTGTCGCAGGCCACTGTTGTGAGTAGCGCGGCAACGACAGCGGCTG
>JBBRDJ010000170.1:0-6037 GCA_038203945.1 Gemmatimonadales bacterium | reverse complement strand
CGGTGGCGTGTGACGATGAAGCTGTTCAGCTATCCGAAACAGTTTGAATGCGAAGGTGGAGGCAGCATCATTGAGTTTGAAGTGGCGCGCGTCGGGGGCGAAGTGCGCGTTACATCCACCGCCATCAAGCGACACTACTCCGGCTTGCATATGCGACCGCAGTAGTTTGACGGAATCTCCACCTCACGCTGGCTGCAGAGGAGCCGGAGCGCTTTGAGTATCGGAAATCTGGGCTAGTTTTTCGATGTGTTACCCGTTATCGAGCGAAACAATAGGTGACTCATCTCGGAGTGGGCTTCCCGGCCATCGAGCCCGTCGCCACCCCGCTGAGATAAGGGTACGGTGGCACTCTGGCGCGGAACTGCCGAGGGGTGCGGGCTTCTAGCCCTTCCATCGTTGGGCAAAGTCCGGCCGCCGCTGGCGGCGGGCGCTCGACGTGCTCACTGTGATTCCCGAGACCGCAGTGTCTACCGGCGCAACGCCAATGCCAGCTCGCTCTCGACGATGGAGTCGAGAACCGACTGTTCCGGACTGCCGCGCAACGTCGACATTCCGATCAGTGATGTGGGTGTGCTGCGGAATCCGAGCGATTGTGCCTCGGCGGTATTCTCGAAGAGGATGCGTCGATATCGCTCTGAGATCACACACTCCGCAATGGCTGCGGTGTCATCGGGCGCCGCCTCACGCGCCAGATCCCGCCAGCCGCCGCGGTACGTGACTCGCTCCCGATGACTGTGAACTGCGTGTATAAACGCCTCAAGATGCTGTACGTCATTGGCGCATCGAGCGGCCATGTGTACGTCGATCACCGGATCGGGCGCGTTGAGCAGCAGGTCCTTGTACACAACGGCCACATGGTCGGGAAACCTCGTGCGGATCACGCGGATCTTCTCTTCCATGTCAGCGCACCATCCGCAAGCGTGGTTTACGTACATGACGATGGTCAGCGCAGCGTCTTCCGGACCAATGCGTAGCCCGCCGCGAGAGTACGCACGCGATCCGATTGCATCGACTGCTACTTCCCGCGCGGCCGGTTCTGAAGCTCTGGTGTTCGCCTGAGTCGTTCGCGCGAGCAAGATGCCAATCCAGAGAATGACAGCGGCGAACGCTATCGTGTTGAGGATTTTGTTCATCGACTCGACACAGGAGAAAAGGCTGGAAGCGCGACGCCCTCCAGGCGCCAGATTTTCCCGATTCGTGCGCTGCTGACGTATATGGAAGTGCTTTGGGAATCGGTCGCAATCGAATTCACATCTTCTGGTATACTGTAGGTCGTGAGCAGACGGCCCTCCCAAGAGTACACTCGAAGTTCGGTCGAGTCCGCCGCCGAGTCGGGGCTCCCTTCAATCGGCGCTTCCGGACGGCCGCGGTAGAGAGCCAAGAACACAGCCTGGGTGGCAGCGCAGCCGATGTAGTGCGCGGTATCGCTGCTTATCGTCCACGCGCCTCTTGGTGTTCGCCTGACGCGGCCCGTTGAATCCCGGTGCCGCTGACCCACCACACCGAGCAATCGGAGTGAGTCATCCCGGAACTCAAGCCGGTCAACCCAGGCGTAAGCGGTGGCAAACGTCCTTCCAGCAGGATGCGCGCAGGTGCGGTGCGCGGCAGAAGAGGCAACTCGCGACCGCGCTGCAACAGAGTCGTTACCCAGGAGAGTTGCACTGACTTCGCGAACAAGCGCCATGCTGTCATTCAGCAGGCGCACGCTTGCTGTTGCACCCGCCGCCCAACCTAGATAGTTCCGGCTTCCCAATGCCGTAAGCTGAAAGACCCGCGGCGACACTGGCAACTGGGTGACTTGCGGTACAACACCAGAGTCGGGATGCAGCCGAAGCGTTGTTAGTCGCGACGCCGTCGCGTCGAAAACAGTTACCTCGAGACCATCTTGCGACGCTCCCACGAGTGCGACAGGCCACGAGAAGTCGCCTGGACCCGCTCCGCGACGCCCCACCGCTCGAAGTAAAACGCCGGTCCGGGAGTGCAGTAAGTGCAGAAACGGTTCACCTTGGCGGTCGGATACCCATAGCAGCGTATCGCGAGCCAGCAGACCATCGGGTTCGCCAATTAAAACGTGCTCAGCGAGCAGGACGAGGCGAGCCACTGCCGACTCCCGGATCTCAGCGGTGCCATTGGTGCGCCGAGGGGCATCAGTGCAAGCGCTGGTGATAAACAGGAGCGCGAAGCACATCGCTAAAGCTTCGAGGCGCAGGCGCAAAGTCAGCATGGCAAGCACGGATCTTAAAATCTACTGATTGGATTCGTAAACCTTGTATCCGCTGTTCGAAGGTCCGTCCTTGTAGAAGCAGTAAGACGGCAGGTAAGTCTTCACACAGTCCTCGCAACCGCCTGTCGCGCCGTCGGAGCACGCTTGGCCCACATATGCTCCGGTGCTTCGCACACACAGGTGATCTACCTGCTGGGTACATCCTCCCCCTTCGTCATCCGCCGCCGCGAGTTCCGGCAGCATGAAAAAAAGAGACGCGATAGCTACGAACCTGGCGATTCCAAGCAGCCGAGAGACCAGTGGGGACATTGTTCCAACCTCGTGGATGGGCGCGCCGGGAGAATATTAGCGCTTGGAACGATCCTGTCAATACTCGGCAGCAAAACATTGCACGTCATAAACCGGACCACACCAAAAAGAAAGGATGCAATCCGCCGATTCCGCTGGCAATCGAGGCGCGTCTCGCCCGGCTCCTCGACCGCACGACTGCATCCGCGCAGAGGACGCTGGAACTGACAATAGCCGACGATCCGGGTCTGTCCCTGGTATCGTAGAGGTTAGGGAGGTGCCTCCGTGCTGAACGTGTTGATATCGGCCAGTATTCGCACGCCATTAGTGAGGACACCACCCATGCAAAGAGTCCGAACCATCACCCTCAGACACCAGTCACCCTCCGCGGCCGTCGCACAGGTTGAAGCCCCGTTGGACGACGGTACGGTCGCCCTGTCATTGATTCAAGCACTCATCCCGTTGGGCTTGCGAGCAGTCGAAGACGCGCTGCAGCAGGAAGTTCTCGCCTTGGCCAGCGCGCGGTATGCGTACGCGGATGGCCGGGCCGGGATCGCGCGCTGGGGACGCTAGCGGCAACGGATTTTTGGAGGGTCCGTTGCAGTTCCGTCCCTTTAGTCTCTTGCTGCAATGATACAAGATAGAGGACATGGGCACTGTTCTCGGCGCCTCTGCGGCTCTGCGGTTCGCTGTCTGCTGTCCGCTGTTCGCTGTCCGCTGTTGCCCTCCTACGCGCCGGCTCCGGGCTGGCCGCAACCAGTCCCGCCCGGACCACCACCCTCCGCGAACTCCGTCACCCGATACGCCCGCCCTCAGCTCCCCTGCAACGCCGCATGCGCCGCCGCCAGACGCGCGACCGGCACCCGATACGGCGAACACGAGACATAATCCAACCCCGCATCGTGACAGAACTGCACCGAGCGCGGTTCGCCACCGTGCTCACCGCAGATGCCGAGTTTGATCGTGGGGCGCGTTTTCCGACCGTCGGCGATGGCCATCTGCACGAGCTTGCCCACCCCTTTCACGTCGAGCACCTGGAACGGATCGTCTTCCAGAATGCCCTTGGCCAGATACTGCGGCAGGAACCGGCCCGCGTCATCGCGACTGAGGCCGAGCGTGGTTTGCGTGAGATCGTTGGTGCCAAAGGAAAAGAAGTCGGCTACGCCGGCGATTTCGTCGGCGGTGAGCGCGGCCCGTGGCAACTCGATCATTGTGCCCACCAGATAGGGCACGTGTTCGTCCATGGCTCCCATTACCAGGTCGGCGGCGTGATCGATCACGGCGCGCTGATTCTCCAATTCTTTGGCGGTGAGCACCAGCGGCACCATGATCTCAGGTAAGACATCGAAGCCACGGCGTTTGGCCTTAACGGCGGCCTCAAAAATCGCCCGCGCCTGCATCTCGGTGATCTCGGGGTACGTGATGCCCAGACGACATCCGCGGTGGCCAAGCATGGGATTGCTCTCGCGCAGCGTCTCCACAATCACCGCAAGCGCGTTGCGTGTAATGCCGAGTGTGGACGCGAGTTTTTTGGATTCTTCGCCGCCATGCGGGAGGAACTCATGCAATGGCGGATCGAGCAACCGAATGGTTACCGGGCAGCCATGCATGGCTTCAAAGATTCCTTCAAAGTCGGTGCGCTGCATGGGCAGCAGCTTGTCGAGTGCACGTCGTCGTCCGCCCTCATCACGCGCCACAATCATTTCGCGCATTGACGAGATGCGTTCGCCTTCAAAGAACATGTGTTCGGTACGACAGAGACCGATGCCTTCGGCACCAAACGCTCGCGCCAGTCGAGCATCGCGCGGTGTGTCAGCGTTGGCCCGCACGCGCAGCCGACGAATGCCGTCGGCCCAACCCATCAACTCATCAAACGCGCGATACACGGGCGCATC
Organism: Gemmatimonadales bacterium; assembly: GCA_038203945.1. Lineage (GTDB taxonomy): Bacteria > Gemmatimonadota > Gemmatimonadetes > Gemmatimonadales > Gemmatimonadaceae > JAABRT01. The sequence goes on along the minus strand of JBBRDJ010000170.1, from coordinate 1,630 downwards.
AGCGGCGCGCTGCGCACCGGCCACTACGCGCATCACTTCGCTGGGCAGCGTTGGCAGGTCACCGGTAAACACGCGTCCCGTTTCACCGTCGAGCGTGAGCCAGTCGCCTTCGTGCACTTCCACACCGCCGGCCGTAAAGCGCCGTTCACCGCGCGGGATCACCACATCTGCGGCGCCAACAATGGCGCACTTGCCCATGCCACGCGCCACGACCGCTGCGTGACTGGTCATGCCACCGCGTGAGGTCAGAATGGCACGCGCGGCCACCATGCCGTGAAAATCTTCCGGCGTGGTTTCTTCGCGCACCAGAATCACCGGCTCACCACGAGACGCACGCAGTTCCGCTTCGTCGGGATCGAACACCGCAACACCGCTCGCCGCGCCGGGGCTGGCCGGCAAGCCGGTGGCAATGGCGTGTGCATGGACCTGGGGGTCGATCACCCGGTGCAGCAGCTGATCGAGCTGACGCGGATGCAAACGCTTCACAGCAGTCGTGGTATCGATCAGCCCTTCACGTACCATGTCGGTGGCAATGCGCAGTGCCGCGGGCGTGGTGCGTTTGCCGGTACGCGTTTGCAGCAAATACAATCGACCACGTTCTACCGTGAACTCAATGTCCTGCATGTCGCTGTAATGCTTTTCCAGTCGCGCCTGCGTTTCCATGAGCGCGGTGTACGCATCGGGCAATCGCACGGCCATTTCATCGATGTGCAGTGGTGTGCGGATGCCGGCCACCACGTCTTCACCTTGCGCGTTGACCAGAAACTCGCCGTAAAAGCGGTGCTCACCGGTGCTCGGATCGCGCGTGAACGCCACGCCGGTGCCCGAGTCATCACCCATGTTGCCGAACACCATGGCCATGACATTGATGCCCGTACCCAGTGTCTCGGAAATGTCATTCACACGACGATAGTCAACCGCCTTTTTGAGCGTCCATGAACGCCACACCGCTTCAATCGCACCCCACAGCTGCGTGCGCGGCTCGGTGGGAAACGTGGAGCCTGTGGTGTGCTGTACAAGATCGAGATATTCGTCGGTGAGCGCCTCGAGCGCTTCGGCACTCAGATCTGCGTCATTGGCGGCGTGCGTGGTGAGCCGCTTGGCCGCGAGCAGATGCTCGAACTGTTCAGCCGGTACGTTGAGTACCACATCACCATACATCTGAATAAACCGGCGGTACGAATCCCACGCGAAACGCGCGTTGCCGCTGGCCTGCGCCAAGCCTTCGGTGGTCTCGCGATTGAGACCGAGATTCAGGATCGTCTCCATCATGCCGGGCATGGACACGGCCGCGCCCGAACGCACACTCACCAACAACGGCATGGCGGGATCGCCAAACCGTTTGTCGGTTGCTTCTTCCACGCGGGTAAGCGCGGCGTCCACTTCGGCGCGTAGCGCATCGGACACGCCACCGTGTGCGAGATACTCCACGCACTGACTGCACGCGATCGTAAAGCCGGGAGGCACCGGCACGCCCAGATTCACCATTTCTGCGAGATTCGCGCCTTTGCCGCCGAGCACGGACTTCATTTCGCGACTACCGTCCGCGGTCCCGTTCCCGAAGAAATAAACCGATCGTGTCAAAACGACTCCACGTAAGTGACGAGTGTGCGACGCAGACGCGTCGCCA
>JBBRDJ010000169.1:0-6039 GCA_038203945.1 Gemmatimonadales bacterium | reverse complement strand
AACGACCGTCTGTGGGTTGCGGTTGACGCCAACGACACCCCGGTGGGATTCCTGATGGCCGAGCTGCTCGATGACGCACTGCACATCACGGAAATGGACGTCCGTCCGGAGCATGCACGCCGAGGATTGGGCGTGACGCTGCTCCGGCACGTGCTGCTGGAAGCCGAACATCGCGGACAGACCTCGGTCACGCTCACCACGTTTTCCCACCTGCCGTGGAACGCCCCCTTTTACCAGCGTAACGGGTTTGCGGAACTGCCTTTGGACGACTGTGGCCCGGAGCTGCGTGCGCGACTGGCAAACGAAACAGAACGCGGATTGCGGAATCGCGTCGCCATGCGACGTCAGGTACGTCGGGTGGGACGCGCGCCGCATTGGGGTGACGCGTAACCGTCCCGGCACTGCACGCGTTTGGCTGTGGCCAAGAAAACACACCGTGAACCGGCCGCGCGTTGGCGTTGGGGTGCTTGTGATGCGTCACCAACAGGTGCTGCTCGGACTGCGCCGCGGGGCACACGGTGCAAACACGTGGGCACCGCCCGGTGGACACCTTGAGTTTGGTGAGTCGATCGAGGCGTGCGCAGTGCGCGAACTCGCGGAGGAAACCGGATTGGTGGCTGTCAAAATGAACGACGGGCCGCACGTCAATACGGTGTTCGAGGTGGAAGCGCTGCACTATCTCACCGTTTTTGCCGTGACGCGCGCAATCACCGGCGAGCTAACGGTTCGTGAGCCTGAGAAGTGCCTCCGCTGGCAGTGGTTCCCATGGGACGCCTTGCCATCGCCACTCTTTGAGCCGCTGCGCGCGCTGGTGGCGACGGGATTCAGTCCCGCATAAGCCCTGACGTTTTCTTCAGGCGGTTACAAGCAACGCGTTGGGAATTACGCGCACGCGCAGTGCAGCCTGACTGGCCTGATACATCTCGCCATCGGCCTCGAATACGAACGGCGAATCGCCGGTGACCACCATTGCTGATCGCTGCTCATGGTGCACCTCGGGCGCGCGAATATGTTGCCCCCACGGCGCGCCGCCAAAGAGTGCCGCACGTCGCCACGCAGGCGCGTCGCGAATGGCAATCACATCCAGCAACGCATCACAAGGCGACGCCTCCGGCGCAATCCGGAACGCGCCACCAAACCACTGACCATTGGCGACCACAATCATGAGCCATTGCTCCGCAAACTCCGGCAACAGTCGCGCAGCGTTGGCACTATCACCAGTTTCCAGTCCGGGCCTCGCGTGAGCCGACAGCTGCGCCGAAAAGCCGCGATACTTAAACAGTTGGCCCAGTGCGGTCACGGCGTACAGCAAATCCCCCCGTAACCACCGCGCCCGGGCCGTACGCTCCAGCACTGCAACATCAAAGCCCACGCCCACGGCATTCACGAATACGCGTCCGTCGACTTCGCCCACATCGATGCGCCGCGCGTGCCGCGCTGAGATGAGTTTGGCCATGGCGGCAAAATCGAACACCGGCGCACCAATCGATTTCGCCAGATCGTTGCCCGTGCCTGCGCCCAGTATCGCCAGCGCGGTATCGGTATGCACCAGCGACGACGCCACTCGAGACACTGTACCGTCTCCTCCAAGCACCACCAGCGTGTGCACACCATCACGCACCGCTTCGGCGGAAAGGCGCGCTTCATCGCCAGCCGCACGCGTGGTCACCATGTCAAACGGCCCAACATGCGCGAGAGCATGTCGGGCCGCATCCAGACGACGGAGCGCGCGACCGCGCCCCGCCGCCGGATTCACCAGCAATCGTACGCCTGCGCCTTCGCTCACACCGCCTGTGAGGCCAACTGACGCAACACGTAGTGCAGAATGCCGCCGTGCTTGTAGTATTGCAGTTCCTCCGGCGTATCGATGCGACAACGCGCACTGAAGGTCGCTACCGAACCGTCGGCACGCGTGGCGTGCACTTCGAGCGTCGCGCGATGTGCAAGCGTATCATCGAGACCGGCAATCGTATACGACTCAAATCCGGTGAGCCCCAATGTGTGGCGCGACTGACCATCGGTGAACTCCAGCGGCAACACACCCATCCCGACAAGATTTGATCGATGAATACGCTCAAACGACTCGGCAATCACCGCTCGCACACCAAGCAGCGCCACGCCTTTGGCCGCCCAGTCACGCGATGAGCCCGTACCGTATTCCTTGCCAGCCACGATGATCAACGGTGTTCCTGCGGCCTGCCACTGCTGCGCCGCATCGTACAGCGCCACGGCTTCGCCGCCCGGCGTAGTGGCCGTCCACCAGCCTTCCTTGCCCGGTGCGAGTTCGTTCTTGAGTCGGATGTTTGCCAGCGTGCCGCGCATCATGACTTCATGATTGCCGCGACGCGATCCGTACGAGTTGAAGTCGGCGCGTTCCACACCCTGCGCCTGCAACCAGCGGCCGGCCGGCGATGCCGCCGCGATGCTGCCAGCCGGTGAGATATGATCGGTGGTGATGGAATCGCCGTACATGCCAATCACGCGCGCGCCGCTGATCGGCTGCACACCGGGCGGTGTCATGGTCATGCCTTCAAAATACGGCGGATGTTGCACATACGTGGACGACTCACTCCACGTGTACCGCGCATCACTCGGCGCATTGATCGCCTGCCAGTGCGCGTCTCCGTCAAAGATGTTGGCGTACTGCTCGCTGAACTGCTCACGCTTGACGCTCGATAGAATCGTATCCTGCACCTCCTGCGCGCTGGGCCAGATGTCGCGCAGGAATACCGGACCAGTCGTACCGACACCGAGCGGTTCGGTGGCCATGTCGATGTCCATGCGACCAGCCAGTGCGTACGCCACCACGAGTGGCGGCGAAGCTAGATAGTTAAACCGCGTGAGCGGATTGACGCGCCCTTCAAAGTTGCGATTCCCCGACAACACAGCGGCCACATTCAACCGGCCGTGCTCGATCGCGGCTGTGATTGGCTCCGGCAACGGACCCGAGTTACCAATGCACGTTGTGCACCCGTAGCCCACGGTGTTGAAACCCAACGCGTCCAGGGCCGAAGTGACACCGGCTTTGTTGAAATACTCGGTCACAACCTTTGAGCCGGGGGCGAGCGACGTCTTTACCCAGGGACGGGTCTTGAGGCCCAGCGCCACCGCTTTTTGTGCCAGCAAGCCGGCCGCCAGCATTACGCTGGGATTCGACGTGTTCGTGCATGACGTTATCGCCGCAATCACCACGTGACCGTGATTGAGTGTGAACTCATGGTCCCGATAGTTGCACGCAACGCCTGCATCGGCCGTATCAACCGGTGCACCTTCGGCCACCATTTCCGCTTCGGACGTACCGGGCGCGGCTTTCGTCAACAACGCCGCGGCTGGCGCGAGTTGTGAAGCCAACTGCTGCGCCAACGCTTCGGAGAACATCTGCTTGGAACGGGACAGCGGCACCCGATCCTGCGGACGCTTCGGTCCGGCCAGGCTCGGTTCCACGGTGCCAAGATCAAGCGCCAGCGTATCGGTGAACTGCGGCTCAGGCATGTCATCGGTGCGGAACAGTCCCTGCGCCTTGCAGTACGCTTCCACCAACGCCACCTGTTCATCGCTGCGACCGGTCAAACGCAGATACTTGAGCGTTTCGGCGTCCACCGGAAAGAAGCCCATCGTTGCACCATATTCGGGCGCCATATTGGCAATGGTGGCGCGGTCGGCCAGCGACAACGACGAGATGCCGGGTCCGTAGAACTCAACAAACTTGCCCACCACTTTCTTCGCGCGCAGCATCTCTACGCAGGTGAGCACGAGATCCGTGGCCGTGGAACCCGCGGGTAACCGGCCGTTCAGGCGGAAGCCGATCACATCGGGCACCAACATGGACACCGGCTGACCAAGCATGGCCGCTTCGGCTTCGATGCCGCCCACGCCCCAACCGAGCACACCGAGTCCGTTGATCATCGTGGTGTGCGAGTCGGTGCCCACGAGCGAATCACAATACGCCAGCATCTCACCGTCTTGTGGCATCGCAAACACGACGTGCGCGAGATACTCAAGATTCACCTGATGACAGATGCCAGCGCCCGGCGGTACCACGCGGAAGTTGTCCAGCGCTTGCTGTCCCCACTTCAAGAACTCGTAGCGTTCGTTGTTGCGCTCGAACTCTTTCTCCATGTTGAAAAACGCCGCCGTTTCCGTACCGTACTCATCGACCTGCACCGAGTGGTCGATCACCAGATCAACCGGTTGCAGCGGGTTGATGCGCGACGGATCACCGCCAAGTTTGACGATGGCATCGCGCATGGCGGCCAGGTCAACCACGCAGGGCACACCGGTAAAGTCCTGCAGCAGTACGCGTGCCGTACGGAAGGCGATTTCCTTGTCCTGGGGCGTGGTCACGTCCCAGCGCGCGAGGGCTTCGACGTCTTCGCGGCAAACAAACGCACCATCTTCACCGCGCAGCAGGTTTTCAAGGAGAATCTTGAGCGAGAACGGCAGCGCCGCCACGCGATTGCCGGCGAGCGATTCGAGAGCGCCGAGTCGGAAATAGCTGTACGACTTGTCGCCCACGCTGAGGGTGGCGCGACTGTCGAACGAGTTGGGATGTTTCATGAGGCACGAGAGTGCGGCGCGCGGCACCCTTCGGGTGACTAACGCGGCGTCCGGAACGGAGCCACTCGCCGCCCAGCCCGGGTTCTGACGCCCGCGGTCGCGGTGAGGCTATTAGTAATGTGCCACGCTGCGCGGCGCGGTGCTATCCGGACGCGGCTCAGATTATTTCGGCGAGGCCGCACGTTCCGCGCGTGGGGTGACGCTGGCGCCCCGCGCCTCACCGTGAATGGCACCAGTTGGACATTGGTGCACAAAAGAGCCGTCCGCCGGACTCCATTCCAGCAGCGGCGACATCACGAACGCCTTGCCACGTGCGTCCATGGCCATGAGGTGAGGAGCCAGCGCCACGCACTGGCCGCAGCCCACACACGCCGCATCGTCCACACGGAGCACGAGCTGGCGACGCGGATAAATGCCGCCTCGTGCGCTCAGCACCGTGTCCAGGTCGCGCAGCGCCTCACGCATGGCGTCATAACCCAGCTGGATCAGCTGCGCTGTTTCGTGGAACGCAAACCAGGAAATGTGCGAGACACGTGGCCGCACGAGCAACATCGGCGGACCGTGCCACCGTTCGAGTGAGCGGGCTTGCATGGTGTGCATCATGATCGTGGCCGCGCGCATGTACAGACTGGCAAAGCCCTGGTTGCCGATTTCGGCGGCATCGGGTACGTCGCCCGTGCCCACATCCACGGCGATCACCGCATCCACGCCCAGCCCCGCGATATTGACCGGCAGATTGTTGGTCGTACCGCCGTCTATACAGGGCTGCCCATCCACGAGTCCGGGTGGGAAGAAGCCCGGCAGTGCGCATGAGGCGTACACGGCGTCGCGCACCGACACGTCGCGCAGCCCGTGCGTTCCCCACATCACCTCGCTGCCACGCTTCACATCCACTGCAGCGACGATCAGCGGCGTGTGCAGTTCCGCGAACGTCCCTTCGGGCACGACGTGATCACAGAGCGCGCGTAGCGGCGCTTCCAGATAGATGGACCGCGATTGCATGCGATCCATGAGCATCCCGAGGTGGTTGATGCGAAAGAGATCCTTGCGACGCAGGCTCAATGCGCGTTCCGCCATCGTCTCTACATCCATCCCGCCGGCCGCCGCCGCGGCCATCAACGCCCCGATGCTCGACCCCGCATACAGGCTGGGTACCACCCCGCGCTCGGCCAGTGCCCGCAGCGCGCCAATATGAGCGAAACCTTTCAGTGCACCGCCGCCGAGGACGAGTGCGATACGTGGGGAGTCGAGAGCCGACATGCAAGAGTCAACGAAAGACGTAGATTACAGGATGCGCATCCTGCTTGTAGAAGATGACGACGTCCTGCGTGAAACGGTGACCGCATATTTGCGGGCCAGCGGTTTTGCGGTGGACGCCGTCGGCAATGGGAAGATGGCGCTCGTGCAGGCTGCCGTCAGCCCCACCGACGCGATTGTTCTGGACGTTCAGCTTCCCGATACCGATGGCTTCTCCGTGTGTCG
>JBBRDJ010000168.1:0-6221 GCA_038203945.1 Gemmatimonadales bacterium | reverse complement strand
CAGCGATATGGACGATTTCGAGATCGCCGATGGAGAACCCGACATTCGCGGCTGGCATATCAGATCGGTGGACGGACGAAAGATTGGAGAAGTTGATGACCTGCTCGTAGACACCGGACTTCTGAAAGTGCGCTACATCGGGATGAAGCTCGAAAACGATCTGGCGTCTGACGACGATCATCGCTACGTGGTATTGCCTATTGGCTCCGCTCGGCTGGATGACGACAAGGATCAGCTGCTCGTTCAGCTGAAATACGATGATTTGCGCACCTTCCCTCCGTACACTCGCGGAAGCTTTACCCGCCAAGACGAGTTGTCGCTCATGCAGCGTCTCTCTGGATCGAGTGGTGCAACGCCAGCCAGCGCCGGCGGAGATTTTTACGGCCAGTCGGCTTTTGACGATCGCGGCACGTTTGAGGGTCGTCGTGCAAAGGCAGGTCGGAAGGACTCCCAGTACATCACTCGTTCGGAAGAGGAGCTCGCCATAGGCAAGCGACAGGTGAAAGCCGGATCCGTTGGTGTGCACAAGCGGGTGGAAACTGAGCACGTGAGCAAATCGGTACCGGTTATGCACGAGGAAGTAACCGTGGAACGGCGTCCCATTGCAGCCGATCGCAAGCTTGGCGCCAACGCCGAAATTGGGGACAACGAAATCCGTATTCCGCTGATGCAGGAAGAAGTGGTGGCGGACAAGCGGGTGGTTGCGAAGGAAGAGATTGTCATCAAAAAGCACGCAGTTGAGGGTCAGCAGGTTGTTGAGGCTGACCTACGTAAAGAGCGTGTCGATGTGAACCGCTCGGGCAATGTGAGTAAGGATCCGGGCAATCGGAGTAAAGGGTCGGCCGGCGACCATCGCTCACCTGGTAGTCCGAGGTAATTATGTATCACCATGTGAAAAAGCTGATGTACACGGTTCGTATCGGCACTCCCGATCCGCGCTTTGGACGCATACTTTTGGAGCAATTTGGTGGTGCAAATGGGGAGCTGGCGGCCTCAATGCAATACTCCATTCAAGGCCTCAATACCGACGATGCAGGGCTCAAGGACCTGCTGATGGATATCGGTACTGAAGAACTGAGTCATGCAGACATGCGTGGACCCTGGAATCAAGGCAATGATATCGAATACATCGAATCACCGGTGAAAATGGAAGCGCAGGTCACACAGCAGGAAATCGAGCGGGAAATGAAACAAGCTGCTCGCTGAGCCGAGGTTTTAAGCTTCACACCTGTCTCCAACCACGAACGCCGCCCGCTCCGATCTGGAGAGGGTGGCGTTTGATTGTTATGCGGCACTTGCAAAGTTCAGGGTAATCTGCGCAACTTTTGCGCTATGACTGCTTCGTCTGTTGCCCGCTCGCACATCCTCGTCAGCATACTTTTTGGACCCTCAGATGTGCCCGACGTGCGTTCGCTGCTGGAGAGCATTGCGCCCGATCAGAATCTGGCCTTTCTCCTTGTCACCTGCAGCGGCGAAGAGCTCGGCGCCAGCAGTAACGGATTCACCGAACGCTTGGTTGGGAGAACTTCGCTCACCCTGACCGATGCACGGGCGGAATCAACGCTTGCTCAAAGCACTATTACGTTGGTGGACCGCTCAAGGCTGGGCACCATCAGCAGTGATCTACGTCACGCCTTTCGCGAGAGCGCGGCTGAGCTGAATGGTGACGGCGATGTGCGCGCGCGCACGGAGCAGCTGCTCCGAACGCTCACGCTTGACCTTGGAAGGCGCGGGTGCGTGATCGCGTTCGCAAGCGCCGGTAGTTCTCTGCCCAACGAGACCTGGCTGACTGAGCAACTGGGCGACCATCCGGGTCTGTTACTCGTTCAGCCAGCGCCCGGCGAGCCGTTTCGGCGATTCGGAGCGGCGTTGAAGCCGCTCGATTCGCCACTGGTGCTGGTATCGGCGGCTGAACTTCCATACGCTATTCTGGAGCACGCGGAACCGCTCATCGCTGAACGACGGCCGCCGCAGGTCTCGCCGCTTTTTCAGGATACGGAAGGCTCACTCGATGAGATTCTTCAGCTCGTGCAGCGCCACCACGGCCATGATTTCTCGTCGTACAAGACAGCCACGCTCGTTCGTCGGACAATTCGCCGCATGCACAAAGCACGCGCGGACAGTGCGCCCGACTACCTCGAGCGCCTGCGCAATGATCCGAGCGAGGCAACAGTTCTTTTTCACGAGCTGCTGGTGGGTGTCACGGCCTTCTTTCGCGATCCGGAGGCGTTTGAGTCGCTCGCGACCAACGTGCTTCCAGGCTTGGCCGCGTCCGACGAGTCGTCCCCGCCGCGTGTGTGGGTGGCTGGCTGCTCCACGGGCGAAGAGGCGTACACCATTGCCATGCTTTGTGAAGAGCTCTCCGATCGCGTGCCGCAGCTTCGGCGTATCCAGATCTTCGCCTCCGACGTGGACCGCTCCGCGCTCGAACGCGCTCGCGAGGGGCGATTCCCACTTTCTCGTGCGGCCAACCTCACCCCCGAGCGCTTGGCGCGATTTTTCAATCGCAATGGACAGGAACTGCAGGCCAAACGGTGGCTACGCGACCGAATTGTTTTTGCGCGACACGACCTGCTCGCGGATGTCCCATTCTCGCGGCTCGACCTGATCTGCTGTCGTAACGTGCTCATATATTTTCGCGAGCGTGAGCCGGATCGTTTGCTCACGAGCTTTCATCGCGCCCTCCGCTCCAACGGCAAACTGCTGCTCGGCAGCTCCGAATCCGTGCGCGATGCCAGCCTGCTCTTCGCTCCGCTAGACCTCGAGCATCGTCTCTATCAACGCATCGAGGCGGACTCGCCGGTTACACTGCGCGTACCGACTATCAGCGGCCGTCCGTTTGCCGCGTCTGATTACGACACGGGCCACGCTCTAATCTTCGATGGATCGACCCCTTCAGCTGAGGTTTTGCAGGTGTCAGAGCAGCGAAATGCTTCCGATGGCGCAGCTGCGGCTGAACACGCCCACTCCGCGCAGGCGGGCGCGGCCATCGTTGAGCGTCTGGAATCAGACCTGCGTGAGGCGCGGGCCGAGCTGCTCCGCGTATCGCGCGATGCTGATTCGGTAAGCGATGAGCTCAAGTCCACGATTGAAGAACTCTCCGCCATGAACGAGGAGATGCAGTCGGCCATAGAGGAGTTGGACCGCTCAAAGGGGGAACTGCAGAATGTCAACTGCGCGCTGGCCGACTCAAACCGTGAACTTGGCAACCTGCTCGACAGCACGGGCATTCCCACAATTTTTCTCGACGTCACCGGCGCCATTCGCCGTGCCAACCCACACGCCGGTCGCATTTACAATCTGCTTCCCGAAGATGTGGGACGCTCGCTCGACCACTTCACCCACCGCGCAGTGCAGATGCCCGCACTGCCCTCGCTGGACGAAGTGCAGTCGGCGCAGCATGTGATTGAACATGAGGTGGAGTTGCAAGATGGCTCCACTTGGCTCAGGCGTGTGCGTGCTTACGCGAGCGCCGAAGATCTGGAACCGGGGCTATCGATCACCTTCACCGATGTTACCGAGCGCGTTCGCTTTCAAAGAGAGCTACGCGCCAGTGAAGCCCGCTTGCGGAGTGTGATCAACGCCACCTTTGCCTTTATAGGGCTGATGGCGACGGATGGCACTTTGCTTGAGGCCAATGAGGCGCCGCTGCAAGCAACCGGGCTCACGCGTGAAGGTACGCTCGGCCGAAAGATGTGGGACTGCGGATGGTTCGCACATTCGGAGTTGGCGCAGCAACGTCTCCGCGAGGCATTTGCGCGCGCTGTGGCCGGTGAGTTGGTGCGATACGATGAGGAGATTTGCGTGGTCAACGACGGGCGCATGACTATCGACTTCATGTTGCAGCCGGTGTTTGAGCAGGGCAAGTTACAGTTTCTGGTCCCCTCGGCCGTAGACGTCACGCATCGCGAGGTGGCGGAAGAGCAACTTCGAGGACAGCACGCGCTTGTCAGAGCCATTACGGAAAATGCCTCCACAGCCATCTTCGTGCTCGACGCAGAGGGTCGCTGCACGTTTGCCAATCCAGCAGCCGAGCGGATGACGGATTGTGCCAGCGATCGGCTGGCCGGTGACCTGCTGCACGACCGTCTTCATCCGCCACAAGCGCTAACGCTTCATAACTGTGCGGGACCCGAGTGCGCGTTGGCGTTGGCACTCACTGGCGACGGTGGGGAGGTTCGCGAACTGGAGGCGGCAGCGGCAATGCGCGGCACCGGAGCGATCTCGATAGCAGTTTCGACGGCGCCCATTCGCAGCGAAGATAGTGCAATGCGTACCGTGGTTGAAATCCGCGACATTACGCTCACCGTCAGTGCGCAGCGGGAGTTGCGGTCGAGCGAAGCCCGCTTTCGTCAGATGGCGGAGGCAATGCCGCAGATGACGTGGATTGCAGATGCTCAAGGCAACGTGTTCTGGTACAATCAGCGCTGGCACGACTACACCGGGAGCACCCTCAAGGACGTGGCCGGGTGGGGTTGGCAACGCTATCACGACCCCGATGTGCTTCCCACTGTGATGGAGCGCTGGCAATCATCCATCGCCGAGGGTTCGACCTTTGACATGGTGTTTCCGATCCTGGGCCAAAACGGAAAGTTTCGTCCGTTTATCACCCGAAGCAGTCCGTTGCGTGGTGAGAGCGGAGAGGTTCAGCTTTGGTTTGGTACCTGCACCGATATCAGCGAGGAACGGGCGCAAACGGAACAGCTGCGCCGCAATGAACGCCGTCTGCAATCAATCACCGATGCGCTCCCGGATCTGCTGATGCGGTTTGATCGTGATCGTCGCCACACTTTTGCCAACGCGGCCGTGGAACGAGTCACGGGGCAGACGCTGTCGGAAATGGTTGGACGCACATCGCGTGAACTCGGATTGTCGGCGCAACTATGCGACCAATTCGAGGCAGCGCTCGACGAAGTCTTCGCTACAGGCAAGCAGAGCTCCATGCAATGTGCCTACGGCACGATTCACGGCGAGCGCAGTTTTGAGGTGCTCTTCAGTCCCGAGCTCGACGCTGAGGGCGATGTGGAGTTCGTATTGAGTCTGGCCCGCGACCGGACCGCAGAACTCGCGGCCACCGATGCATTGCATGAGGCCAGTCGCCGAAAAGATGAGTTCCTCGCAACGTTGGCCCACGAGCTGCGCAATCCACTCGCGCCGCTGCGTAATGGTCTTGAGATTCTCCGTCGGACGGCCGGGGACGACGGCCGGCTAAATGCCACGCGGGAAATCATGGAGCGTCAGGTGTCGAGCATGACACGCCTGGTGGAAGACCTGCTCGACGTGTCCCGTATCAGCTTGGGTAAAGTGGCGTTACGCACTGCTCCGGTGGATTTGCGCGAGGTGGTGAATGATGCATTGGAACTCACCCAATACGCGGCCCAGAAGAGAGGGTTGTTTGTTGAAACACAAGTACCCGAACACGCGGTCGTTGTGCAGGGAGACCGGACACGTCTTGGCCAGATACTTGCGAATTTGTTGAGTAATGCCGTCAAGAATACGCCGCGTCAGGGACAGGTGACCGTATCGCTCAGGGTCGCCGATGACGAAGCGTTTCTTGTTGTGTCTGACACCGGCAAAGGCATCGCGTCGGACCAACTTGAACAGATCTTCGAATTGTTTGTGCAGCTTCCGCAACCAGGTGCCACCGCCGAAGGGCTCGGCGTAGGATTGGCGTTGGTACGCCAGCTTGTTTCGCTCCACGGTGGCACCGTCAGCGCGACGAGTGACGGCCCGGGTACCGGTAGCACGTTTCTGTTGCGCCTGCCGTATGGTGTTACTGATCAAGCGACAAGTACGCCGGAAGAACATGCAGTCGCCAAGGGCGAGCGACCACTGCGCATTCTTGTCGTTGACGACAACATAGATGTCGCTGACAGCCTGGCCACCATCCTGCAGCTGATGGGGCACTCCACGACAACGGCGCACTCGGGCGCCGAGGCGTTGCAAGCTGCGGCCGACAGCTCACCGGATCTGGTATTTGCGGATATCGGCTTGCCCGATATGAGTGGCTATGAACTGGCAGAAGCGCTGCGCCTTTCTCCCAACGTCAAGCGCGCCATTCTCGTGGCGGTGACTGGCTGGGGAAGCGACGATCATCGCCGACGTTCAGTTGATTCCGGCTTCGACTACCATCTCACGAAACCGGCTGAGGTTGAGGTGATCGAACGGATCGTGGCGCGCACCCTCATGGAGCTGAGATAGCGGCGAGTGCTGCTGATGGC
>JBBRDJ010000167.1:0-6231 GCA_038203945.1 Gemmatimonadales bacterium | reverse complement strand
TTCAGCGCGCCGGGGGAGTACATGCTAAGGGTACGCGTGGACAACTTCGGCAACACCGATAGCGCACCGGGGCAACAGTGCTGTTGGTCAAACGGGTTTGTGCGGGTGACGGTGACGAACTGACGGTCTATGGCCACGTTGATTGATTGTCATTTAACGCTGGCTCCTGCCGCGGGCGTTGCAAATAAATCGCGAGCGCAGCGAGCTGCCCAAACGCCTGTCTGCAGCACGCATCGTTAGCTGGCGGCGGCGTAGCGCGGCATCGGCGGTGATGGCCCGCTTGCCATGCACGATCTCCTTGATGCAGCGCGGGGGGACGGACACATCGTGTGCGGCATACACATAACGCCAGGCTCTGCGGCGGGGCTTCATACCAATGGGCGGGCGAGCGCAGCGAGCCAACCGCGTACCGAATCGAGTCCTCGAGGTTTGATGTCGCGCTCAGCTGACTCGACCCAACTCTCTGCAGCGGCGACCACTTCTTGGAGGCGCCGAAGTGCTAGCCATAACGTATCTCGGAGCTCAATCAGATAGGGATGTACAGTCTGTCGGTTGAGCAAACTCACCTCTTAGTCACATAACGCTTTGCGTTCTGCCGCAGCGCATCAAATAAAATGCGGCGAGACGGGCGCCGTGCGCCAGCAAAGCGCTCGCCAGCCGCGCTCCGCTTCGCGCTGTCGGCAGCAACGCGCCGTTAGATGTCTGCGGGTTCGATATACCGGTCCACGAACTGCCGCGCCTTCATTACCTCAATGCCGCGCCAACCGGACACGCGGAGCAAGTGCTTGTCGCCCGACACAATGACGCCGGCATTCGCCGCCAGCGCGGCGGCCAAGAACATCTCATCATCCGGATCCTCACTTACGCGCTCGTTGAGCGGCGGCGCACTCACCATTAGCGCATGGACCGTCAGCATCGCGAGCAGCGCCTCGAGGGTATTGACCAACGGCTCACGCCCTCGGCTGAGTTCAAGCCCCACTCGCCGATATTCCTCGAGAATCGGCGGCGAGATGACCAGGCGGATCGCGCCCGTGCTCCACGCCCCGAGGATACGGCCGGGCACGCCACCGAACAGCAGGCCAGACACGAGCACGTTCGTATCCAGCACGACCTTCACTTGACGCGTCGCACCTTGGTTATCGCCCGCGGCACATCAGCCGGCTTGAGGCCGGCGGCCTTCGCGGCGCGCCGTGCTTGCGCGCGCAGCGCCGAGAACTCCGAGAGCGCGGGAGGTTCCAGCACTTTCAGAATGACGACATCCCGATCCGCGACCACCACGAACTGCGCCCCAGTCGTAAGACCGAGCCGCGCGCGAATGGCTTCGGGAATGACGACCTGCCCTTTCGAGGACATGGTCGTGGTTGCGACGTCCGACATATGGGCTCCTGGAAGTGTCTTACCAGTAAGAATGGAGCACTTCGACGCTGCCGTCAAGTCGGCGCCTGCTACAGACCTCTACCGCCAGTTAGTTGGACCAATCAAAGATCTTTGCCGCAACCTATTCGCGCGTTTCGTTACGAAGCGACGCGTCAGCTATTCCGCTGCAAGCCACGTCCTGAATGCGGTCCACTGCGCGCCCGCGTCAGAACCGGACCGTAGCCTGCCACGGTGAGGATGCTTCGTCCTCGTCAGCGCGGCGGCGGAATGCTGATGTGCGCTGACGGTCCGTGCAACGTCTCACAGTAGGGCAACAGCGTCGTCGCACCTACCACCATGCCCGGCACGCGAACGGGAAGCTGTGTACCGGGATGCCCACGCTGACCGGGGCGCGTGGACTGCTCGATCATCGCTTCGGTTTCACGCGCCCAGTGGTCGCGCAGCGCCAAGGCCTCCTCGCGCTGTGGCGTGGTCAGCAGTGCGAGCGCGTCTCGCCGAGCATGCAGCAACGCGTTGAGCCATTCCGACTCCGCGGCGGCGAGCCCGGACATCGCGTTGTGCAGAGGCGACGGGCGCGCGGGCTGGGGCGATTGTCGCGACGCGTCCGGCGACTGTCGCGGCGAGACCAGCGCTGTCGGCGACACCGGAGAAACCGGCGCGATTGCCGCCGAGTCGCTGAGCACGTCAGCCAGCCGCTCGCGCCAAGGTTTCGCCCGCTCCACATAGCTCACTTCCGCCTCACACACCGCGCGCCGGAGCCGCAGCAGGCCGGCAACCTGTGCCTCGCCGAGCCCGAGATATCCGTGATGATACAGGATCACGTGTGGACCGCTGAGCAGGAGGTCGAGCCGCGCGTCCCGCGTGGGTGCCTGAGCGCTGTGATCGTGCGCTTGTGCGAGCAACACCTCGGGCCGGGCCAGCAGCGCGGCAATGCACACGGTCGCGAACATCCAATATCGTGATGAGATCGGCATTGAACTGGGCAGGAAGCAGGCGCGGAGAATCATGAAGCAGAATCTGCACGCTGCGATCTGGCGGGCAAGGCATCGTGACCGCAGCTTGCAGTCGCATGCAACTCTCCTTCTGAACGTGCGGAGCACATAGATGGCACGACCCTTCACGATGCGGCCGAGCGCAGCCCGTTTCCTTGGTGTCTTCACGCTCGCCGCGCTGGCGTTCCCCGCTCTGGCGAGTGCACAGCGAGGGACCGGCGCCGAGTGGCCGATCTACGGCGGAGATCCGGGGCACACGCGCTACTCGTCGCTGGATCAGATCAACGCGTCCAACGCCGCCACGCTGGAGGTCGCGTGGCGATGGAGCGCGCGCGAACAGGGATCGAACCCGCTCGCCGCGAGCCAGACCACACCGATTTTTGTGAACGGTGTGCTCTACGCCACCGCCGGCATGGAGCGCAACGTCGTGGCTATCAACCCTGCCACCGGCGAGACCATCTGGACGTATCGCATTGACGAGAGCGAACGGCTTGTGGGAGCGCCGCGTGTGAACTCCGGACGCGGTGTGTCGTATTGGTCTGACGTCCAAGGGGACGACCGCATTTACGTGGTGACACCGGGCTACCAGCTCGTCGCGCTCGCCGCCGCCACCGGCCTGCCGATCAGCAACTTCGGGCTGAATGGCGTGGTGGACCTGCAGCAGAACCTTCGCACGCGCGAAGGTGTGCCGGTGGTGGGTTCGATTGGCGCCAGCTCGCCGGCTGCCGTGATTGGCGACGTGCTGGTGGTGGGCGCGGCGCTCCACGTCGGACTGCGGGCGCCGTCCAAAGTGAACACGCCCGGTGATGTGCGCGGCTTCGACGCGCGCACGGGACAGTTGCTTTGGACCTTTCACACCATTCCGGAGCCGGGTGAGTTTGGCTACGACAGCTGGCTCGACGGCTCGGCGGCCTACACGGGCAACACGGCGGTGTGGGCCCAGATCTCCTGGGACGCAGAACTCGGCTACGTCTACCTCCCCACCGAAGCCGCCACGGGCGACTACTACGGTGGACATCGGCCGGGCAACAACCTCTTCTCCACCAGCATCCTCACCCTCGACGCGCGTACGGGCAAGCGCGTGTGGCATTTCCAGACAATCCATCACGACATCTGGGACTGGGACAATACCAACGCACCGATCCTCGCCGACGTGACGATAGACGGCCGCGCGCGCAGGATTGTCGCACAACTGACAAAGCAAGGTTTTGTGTTTGTGCTCGACCGCGTCACAGGCGAACCGATCTGGCCCATTGAAGAGCGCCCCGTGCCCAAGGGCGACGCGCCCGGTGAGTGGTACAGCCCCACGCAACCGTTCCCCACCAGGCCCGCGCCCTTTGAACGACAGGGCTTCAGCGAGGCAGACCTGCTCGACTTCACGCCCGAGATTCTCAAGCAGGCCCGGGAGATCGCCAGCCAGTACCGCTGGGGTCCGCTCTACTCCCCACCCTCACTCCAGAAAGCCGCCGACAGCACGCGCGGCACGATCACACTGCCGTCGGCGCTGGGCGGTGCCAACTGGGAAGGTGGCGCGCTTGACCCCGAGACCGGCTATCTCTACATCCCGTCGGTAACCGCACCATCGTTCCTGTCGCTTGTGCCCGGTGGCAGGGCGTCTGACATGAACTACATCGCCGGTGGCGGTCGTGGTCAGATCGCGCCCGGTGTACCCATTGTGAAGCCACCCTGGGGGCGCATTACCGCCATCGATCTCTCAACCGGCGACCATGCGTGGATGGTGCCCAATGGTGACACGCCTTCTTACGTCGCCGAACGGCTCAAGCTGTCGCCGGACAGCATTCCCAACACCGGACGGGCCTCGCGCGCCGGGCTGCTGGTCACGCGCACGTTGCTCTTCGCGGGAGAGGGCACCAACGGGAGCAACAACTTCTGGGTGCTCAACAAACGCACTGGTGAGCGCATTGCGCGGCTCGACATCCCAAGCGGTACGCAAACCGGTGTGCCAATGACGTACCAGCACAACGGCCGACAGTACGTGGTGTTTGCGACAACTGGTGCCGGTCAGCCATCGGAGATTGTGGCGTACGCGTTGCCGAGGTAAGCGCGTTGGGGAGTGCGCTGTTTTGAAGAACGTGCATACGGACGAACCACAACGTGATTGAACTGGGTGGTAAAGTTATCGGTCGGCACCAACCCGATGACCCCACTGGGCACAGTGCGCGCACGTTCGTTACCGGGCGTCAGTTCGTGTTCACGGTGTCCGGGCTTCGAGCACCGAGCCCGCCACATCCAGCTCGTCGCAGCGATGATTCATCGAAGGGCAGACCAATCGCGACCACGGCATCACCAGTTGCGGGTAGCGCGACGTGCACGGGGAAATAGCACGGATGGCGAAGCACAAGTTCAACCGTTCCCGTCGGGACGTCCGGCAGCGTGAAGCGCCCGTACACGTTGGTGAACACGCCGATGCGCTCACCGCGCACCATCACTTGCACCGTCGCAATCGGCGTGACGCTCTCGACCTGCAATACGCGCCCCGAGATTACGCGAGTCGCTGGCGTGTGTGGTGCGTTTGCTCGCGGCGACGCCGCGGTGATGATGACGCCCAGTGCGAGCATGAAAGGAATACGCAGGATCCAGCGGGTCATCGGCTCTCCGTCTTCACGTGTTGCGGTCGCGTGCGCCAAAGATCTGACTGTCGTATGGTTTGTTTCTGTCTCCGTTCGTCTCACAAAAGCCGACACTCGTCTCCATCTGCACTGTGCCTGTCGAGCCGCCGTTCCTGTAGCGAGCGCTGGCCAAACCAGCGGCGCGCATTGCTGCACAGCACACATTAACATGGCGTGCGAGCGCGAGCCAGCCTGCCAAGTTGTCGAGGCGCTTCACGAGCATATCCGCCGTTGTAACCGGCCACCTGCTGCTTGATCCGGTTCGCATGATGGCGTCGCACCGCACGCTTTGACATAACAAGAGCTCCGTTGTTCAGAAGCACTGCCCCAGGATGCCGAACGCTGGCGGCTACACGCGCTCCTCAGGGTCGGTCAGGAACCACTCAAGGCGGCCGCATCGGACGCACGCCAGGGTCGCCGCTGGGCGCGCTCGTCATTGACTTGGCACCGGCTGCAATGGCGTTGAAGATTTGCCTCATTGAATGTCTCCGTCGAGGGTGCGTAAAACGTATGGTTTTATAGGTTCGTGCTCTGTGGCATGGTGCGAAGTGTCACACTGTGCACATTAGTCATCCGCTGCGTAGTCTCTTAAACGATTTGGCAGCAACAGGTTACACACGTTTAAGACCCGGCTTTACCAATTTGCTACTAGTTTCTCCCAATTTGGTACTTGCTCTTGCGCCACCAAAGGGCACCTCCTAATACCGTAACAACTAGTAGCAACTAGTAGTAAACCAGACGCTGCCAAGCAGGTGTCGCCTTCTCAGAGACCGGCGGAATGAAGCTACCCGTGCCACCGCCAAGCTTTGCAAAGCTACTGAGCGACCTATTCGTTCAATCCGAAGGGACAGGTCGCTTTGACGAACTGATGCGCGAAGGGTTGGGTGCCGCGCCAGGTGGCAAGTACCGCCACTGGGACACATTCCGGCACATTCCGCCATCAAAGAAGTTCTCCGCGGAAGAGCAGTGGATTGCCGTGAAGCTCGCCAGGCGCGCGCTCTACCGGCAGCTGCCACTAAAAGATCTGCGCGGTGCGCCATTCCAATACGCACTGCCGAATCCTGCGTTGGAGATGCTTCATCAGATTGACCGAAATGCTGGCGGCAACATTCAGGGAAGTGAGCAGGTAACCAATCCTGCCACCCGCGATGCGTACTTGTTCAAATCGATCGTTGAAGAGGCAATCACTTCAAGTCAGCTCGAAGGAGCCTCAACAACTCGAACGGTTGCCA
>JBBRDJ010000166.1:0-6236 GCA_038203945.1 Gemmatimonadales bacterium | reverse complement strand
ATTGGTTCATCAAACGAGGTGCGCACGCTGCGGTAACCTTGTCCCCACTGCACCAGTGCCACGCGCTCACGATCGGTACGCAGCGCGGCTTGCGCGGGATCGGTGAGTACGTCGTACCCTTGTTCACGAATGTGCGCGTTGACTACCTCGCGCAATCGCGCCGGTTCCTGATCCGGCACCAGCCGAAAGTCGAGTGAAATGTTGGCGGACGTTGGCACGGCGTTGGTGGCACCAGCGCCAACGGCACCCGAACGAATGCCACGCACGTTCAGCGCTGGAAGTAAGATGCGCTCGCCCAGTGTTGTGCCGTTGGCTTCGGTTGTGGTGAGGCCAAGCACTGTGCGCAATGAATCATCTGTGAGCGACAGCGCGCGTGCGGCGGCGAGTTCCCGCATGGTGGACGAACGCACGTCGTTATGAAATCCGTTGATGGTGATGCTGCCGTCACGGTCGCGCATACTCGCCACGAGATGCGACGCGGCCACGGCCGGATTGGGCGCCCAGTTGCCGTAATGTCCGGAATGCAGCGGACGATTGGGACCATACAGTGTGATCTCCACGCCCACCACGCCACGCACGCCGAGCACCAGTTGCGGTGCACCGCTTACGTGCACCGGTCCGTCCATAAAGAACCACGCGTCGGCCGAGAGCTTGTCGCGATGCGCGCGCAGCATGTCACCGAGATTCGGAGAACCCGCTTCTTCTTCGCCCTCGAGAAAAATCTTGACGTTGACCGTGGGCGATTGCGATAACGCGTTGAGCGCATCGAACGCGGCCAGCATGGCTACAATCGGACCTTTGTCATCGCTGGCGGAGCGTGCGTAAATGCGCGCTTCCGGATTGACCGTTGCACCGGTATCGGGCATGGCGATGAACTCGCCGGCCACACCGTTCTCTGCACGCCGCAGTGTGGGTGTAAAGGGATCACCGTCCCACGGCGCACCGGCGACAGGTTGGCCGTCATAGTGCGCGTAGAGCACGATGGTACGGGTAGCCCCTTCAACGCGTCGTTCGGCCAACACCGCAGGAGGGCCGCCGGTTGGCGCTTCCAGCAACTCGGTCGTGAAGCCGCGTGCGGAGAACGCCTTCTGCAAATGCGCGGCGACGCGTCGGATCCCAACTGAATCGGACGCGATGTTGGGCATCGCAAACAATGTAAATACTTCGTCCAGCACCTGTCTTTCGTTGGCGCGTCGCCAGGTATCGATGCTGGCGCGACGGGATGCGGCATCCACCGCCGTTGTTTGCGCAGGCGCATTGGTTGGTATCACGAGCGAGAGCGACGCCAGAGCGCACGCGCATGCAACGAATCGTGTCTTCACTGTGTGTTCTCCGTTGAGGACGCGATCGCACGAGCGCGAACTACCGTCCATCGGTTGATATTCGGCCACCTGACCAACGGAGAGTGGCGTGCCAATGCGCGGAAGGGAAGCGGTCGCGATCACGCTCTTGACGGCGGCTTGTGAGGGTCGCTACCTAAAGGTCGGTTTACCACGGCTCTGACGTCGCCATCATGCACCCAGGTTTCCTGAGGAGTTGCAGTGATTGAGGAGTGGCGATGATTCTGCGTCCAGCCGGTTGGCCGTTTGCGAAACGTTTGTGCCTTTCGCTCATTACTTGTGCTACGCTCATCTGCCAGCCCAACGGATCCGGAGGCTGTATTCCATCGTATCGGGATTTCCCAAGTCTCTCCGCACTGGCCGGCTGGCAGATGCTACGCGGTAGACTGCGCATGGGCGCGGGACTGCGCGTCGAGCGCTAACGGTACGACTGCTGTACCAAAGCGTTCACTACCCGGATTTTTTTGGCAAACGCGATCGCACAAACGCCACTTGTCGTCCACCAGTCGTTGTAACCACCACACGATCAAGCGGCAAACGTATCTCTTTTGCCAGCGCGGGATCCGGCGCCACCGCGGCGAGCGTCCATCCCGGTCCGGCTTCTCGCACCGCCGCACCAAGTCGTCCCCATAGCGCGGGCAGCGTGTGCGGGTCGCCGGTGCGCACACCATACGGCGGGTTGGTCACGATCCAACCGCGCGCGCCAAGTGATGCGGCCCGGGTATCGGAAAGCGGTTTCTGTACCAGCGTGAGATCCTGCAACACGCCGGCGCGCTGCGCGTTGGTGCGCGTGGCTTCCATGGCCCCAGCGTCACGGTCGGCGGCGATGATTGCTGCGGGTGCCGCTTGCAGCACACCCGAGGCTGCTCGCTCACGCTCCGCTAGTGCAATCTCGGGTTTGACGTGCGGCCAGAACTCGCACGAAAACGTGCGTGACAATCCGGGCGCAATGTTGCGCGCACGCAGCGCGGCTTCAATGGCAATCGTGCCCGCACCGCACATGGGATCGATAAACGGGACATCAGCCGTCCACCCCGACGCCGTGATCAATGCAGCCGCGAGCGTTTCGCGCAACGGTGCCTTGCCCGAATCGAGTCGCCATCCTCGGCGGTGCAGCAACTCGCCCGACGCGTCGGCGGAGATGGTGCACACGTCATGATCAAATCGTACCAGGATGCGCTGTACGCGCGACGTGTGCTGTGACGTTGTCGCGCTGTTGCGTTGAGACGTGGTGGCACGACCGTGTGGAGTGCGGGATGACGTAACGCGTTGCACCGTCAACACCGTTGGCACCGCGATCTTCGCATGCATCCCGTGTCCGCCATCGACGACATCGTTGTCTGCCTGATCATCCGCGTCATCCGCGTCATCCGCATCGTCGTCAACCAGCGCCTTGATCGCGGAGAGCGCAACACCCGGCACTGCCATCGCGATGCCACGCGCAATGCGTTCCGCCACCGCGTCGGAGTGATACAAGCGAGACTTGCGACAGGTCACCGACAGCTCAACGATATCGCCTGCCTGCAGCACATCACCCCATGGTACACGACGCGCACGCTTCTCAAGCGTGGCAAAATCCCGCGCCGGAAACGTGTCCAGGCGCACGAGAATCCGCGTCGCCAATCGACTCCAGCAGTTCACGCGAAAGAGCATGAGCGGCGTGGCCTCAAACGCCACCCCCGCTGGCTCAATCTCTTTGACCTGAACGCCAAGCGACTCCAGTTCGGCGGCAACCATCGGCGCGAGTCCGGGTGCGGCAATCGCGAACGCATCGCGTCGCCCGCCGGGCCGATCACTGGACGGCGCGCCCGAGGATACCTTCGGTCGTACACTGGACGGTGCGGCAGCGGATACCTTCGGTCGCACACTGGACGGCGCGCCAGGCCGCGCGGTGGACGGCGCGCCAGGCCGCGCGTTGGACGGTGCGCCAGGCCGCGCACCAGACCGCGTGCCAGACCGCGGGCTACGCGCTGGCGACAACGCCACACCGACGACGCAGCGTCTCTGTGACCCGAGTCCCGCGCAGCCGCATGAGCGCGCTCAGGTTTTCGGCACTCAGTGAGGGCGCGAACAAAAATCCCTGACCAAGCGCGCAGCCCAACTCGATGAGCTTCTCGCGCTGGGCTTCCGTTTCAATACCCTCGGCCACGGTGTCGAGCCGCAGCGTCTCACCAAGCGCTACAATGGCGCTCGCCAGCACTGCTCCGTCTCCGCCCTTGTCGATGGTATCCACGAACGCCTTATCGATCTTGAGAATATCAATGGGATAGCGCTGCAGATAACTGAGCGAGGAATAGCCCGTGCCGAAGTCATCGATTGCGAGCGACACACCCAGTTCCTTGAGTTGCGTCAACCGTTCGAGCGACACGTCCACGTGCTGCATGAGGATACTCTCGGTTATCTCCAGCACCAAGTACGACGGGGCAAAGCCGGAGTCATGCAGCGCCTCACGCACATCGGCTACAATGCCGGGTTCCTGCAACTGTCGCCCCGACAGATTCACCGTCACGCGCATCGGCACACCACGTTCCTGCGTCCAGCGCGCGCCCTGTTGGCACGCTTCACGCAGCACCCATCGACCGATCTCCACAATCAGCCCTGTTTCCTCGGCCACGGGGATGAACGCCATCGGTTGAACTATGCCGCGCTCCGCCCGTCGCCAACGCACCAGCGCTTCACTACCGCACACTTCACCGCCGTTGAGCGCAATAATGGGCTGGTATTCAAGAAACAGCTCGTTGCGTTCCGTGGCGCGACGCAGGTCGGCTTCCAGATCCAGTCGCTCCAATGCCGCCGCGTGCATTTGCGGCTCGAAGAGCGCGTAACAGCCCTTGCCGCGGGTCTTGGCGATGTACATGGCCACATCGGCGTTTCGTACCAGCTCGTCGGATGTGGCACCGTTGTCTGTTCGTGCAATACCAATCGACGCGCTCACAAATACTTCCTTACCACTGATCACAAACGCGTGGGCCAACGTTGCCACAATACGTTCGGCGATGTGCAACGCTTCGTCAACGCTATCGGTATTTTCTATGAGCACCGCAAACTCATCGCCGCCCAGTCGCGCAATCAGATCGCTGTTGCGCACACACGCCGACAGCCGACGCGCCGCTTCGACCAGCAATCGATCGCCGGCCGCATGGCCGAGTGAGTCGTTGACGTTTTTGAAGTTGTCGAGGTCGAGGAAGAGCACCGTAACCGGTTCAAGCTGGCGCGCACTGCGGGCCAGCGCATGTCCCACCTGGTACAAAAACAGCGATCGGTTGGCGAGATCCGTAAGCGGATCATGAAACGCCTGGTGCATGTACTGCTCTTCCATGATGCGACGCTCCGTCACATCACGCGTGTTGAGCACCAATCCCTGCACAGTGGACTCATTCAACAGATTGGTGCCCACATTATCTACCGTGAGCCAGCTGCCGTTGGCGTGCGACAGACGCCATTCGCGGGTAATCGACCCTCTGAAACCAGACGGTCCCGCCAGCGCCAACTCGGCGAGGAACTGACGTGCGCCGGGTTCGTCGTCCGGATGCAGCAGGTCGAGCAGGCGTTGTCCCACGAGTTTGGCCGGATCGTGCCCGAGCACCGTACACGCCGACGGGGAGAGGAACTGAATCGTGCTGTCGGCGGCGACAATGGAAATCACATCACTGGAGTTCTGCACCAGCGCCCGGAATCGCGCTTCGCTCTCGCGGGCCGATGCTTCGGCCAGAATGCGCACGGTTTCGCGGGTGGACGCCAACTGCCTCAGGAAGGCAATCGCGGTGACAAGCACCGCGCCCACAACCAGTCCGGCCAGCGGCTGCACGCCACTTTCATCGGCCGCCTTGAGCAGCAGACCAAACCCGGGAAGCACGGCCACGAACGGAATAACGCTCACGCCTTGCAGCGCTCCGATAGACGTCACTACGGACCGCGCCTCAATCACCGCCGCTGTGGTGCGCTGCAGCCACGCCGCGCCCGCCAGCAAACAGGCGGCCGTAGGCGCCACTGCCAGCAGCCAGAGTGGTCGCATACCTGTTAAGTGCAACTCAACGATGGCCGCGATATCGGCCAGAAAATGCACGACAAAGCCAAGGGCGATCACCACAACGACGTTGGCGCGACTGTGAACGGTGGTACGTCGCCAGATGATGGACGCGGTGAGCAGCAGAATCAGATCACCAATGGCGGCCGTGTGTGCGGTGATCAGGTCAAACGGTGCAACCGACACGCCCTCAATAAGTGGGCGGCGCAAGTCGTACCAGATCACCAGCATGCCACCACCGGCGATGGTGGCGATGTCGAGCGCGTACTTGGTTCTGTCCAACACACCGCGTGGCGACGCGGAGAGTTGCAACATTCCGGCAATCAGCAGCGGTTGACTGGCGATGGTGCCCAGCGTGAGCACGCGCATGGCCATGGCGCCGCTGCCCGATTGCCAGGCCCAAAGCGCTACCACGGCGGAGAGCGCGAGCAGCGCCTGACTGACGCCCAAAAAGGCCCAGCAGCGACGGGTTTCGATATCGAGAAAAGAGGCCGACGCCGCGTGCCACGCCATGAAGGCTGCGGCGGTCTGCAGCACGGCGGGAGCCAGCGCCACAACCGAATGCGCCGGATCGAGCGTGTTGGTGTTGATGGCCAGCCAGGTGGCGAGCAACGCCGAGAGTCCCACGAGTCCAGCCAGCAACCCGGTTTCTGTACGCGTCGGCAGGGCGGGCGCCGGAACCACGGGCACGCTTTGCGACGGTGTGCGGCTGGCGAAAGCTGGATAGGGGCCGGAACCGCGGGGCGAAGCGGGCCCCGCAGTTGGGAGTGTCATTCGGGGAGGGCAGCCCGGCGATGCACGCACGTGAGGGTGCGTTGAGCGACGGGAATGGTATGTGATTGTCAGAAACCGAGGCGCGCAAGCTTCCG
>JBBRDJ010000165.1:0-6274 GCA_038203945.1 Gemmatimonadales bacterium | reverse complement strand
GATCGCGAGTTCTACTACAACGACAGCGGTGTGCAGATTGCCAACCTGGCACTGAGTGTGCAGGCCCGCGTGCGTGAACTCGGCGGACAGCCGCTGGTCATTCCTGAAGGCGGCTACCACGGCGAATACATTCGCGAGATTGCGCAGGCGTATGTCGCGCAACATGCGCAGGACGCAGGCGGCCACGACCTCGAGGCGTTGCGCACCTTTGCCGTAGCCGCGCTGCGCCATGAGCAGGACCTCGACATGCAGGCATTCGGCGTCAAGTTTGACACGTACTATCTCGAGAGCTCACTCTACTCCGACGGACGCGTGGCCCAAACCGTGGCCGCGCTCGAACAGAGCGGGAACACATTTATCGAAGACGGCGCGCTGTTTTTGCGCACCACCGCATTCGGTGATGACAAGGACCGTGTGATGCGCAAAAGCGCCGCCAAGGGGGGAGACTTCACCTACTTTGTGCCGGACGTGGCGTATCACGTGACCAAGTGGGAGCGTGGGTATCGCCGCGCAATCAATGTGCAGGGCGCCGATCATCACAGCACCACCACGCGTGTGCGCGCCGGTTTGCAGGCGCTCGATATCGGCATTCCGCCAGGCTATCCCGAATACGTGCTGCATCAAATGGTGACCGTGATGCGCGCCGGCGAAGAGGTCAAGATTTCCAAGCGGGCCGGCGCATATGTGACGGTGCGCGATCTCATTGACGAAGTCGGGCGCGACGCCGTGCGCTACTTCTTTCTCATGCGCAAGGGCGATTCACAGCTGGTGTTTGATGTGGATCTGGCCCGGTCGCAGAGCGAAGACAATCCGGTGTACTACATCCAGATGGCGCACGCGCGCATGAGCGGGATTTTTCGCGTGGGTGAAATCGATGCTACCACTATCACCGGTCAGAATGTCGATCTCGGCGTTCTCTCCGAGCCTGCTGAAATCGAGTTGGTGAAGGCGTTGCTCGATTATCCTGCATTGCTGGTCGGTGCCGCCGACGCCGCCGAACCGCATCGCGTGGCGGCGTGGTTGCTTGAAACAGCACGACTCGCGCACTTGTGGTACCACAAACATCATGTCCTCGGCGAACCCGAGGCCATCACCAATGCGCGACTCGTTTTGGCGCGCGCCACGCAGTTGGGTCTGGCCGCCGGACTGCGCCTGCTTGGTCTTACTGCTCCGGAGCGCATGTGAACCTGCCTGTGAACTCGTCTGTCAACGCGTCCAACAACGCCCCGGCGCAACACGCCGATACGCCGCTCGTTCAGCCTGTGCACAACGCGGCCAGTACGGTGCTCGTGGTAGGCTCCGTGGCGCTTGATTCCGTCGAAACGCCATTCGGCCGTGCGGATGAAGTGCTCGGTGGCTCCGGCACCTATTTCGCGTCCAGCGCGTCGCACTTTGCACCGGTGCAAGTGGTCGGCGTAGTCGGCAGCGACTACCCGGTGGAGAAGCTCGAACCACTAACCAAGCGTGGCGTTGACCTCGCTGGCCTGGAACGCGCCGAGGGCACCAGCTTTCGCTGGCGCGGACGCTACCGCCACGATCTCAACTCGGCCGAAACACTCGAAACGCATTTGGGTGTGTTTTCGCACTTCGCGCCCAAGATTCCAGAGCAGTTCCGCAAGGCACCGTTTGTGTTTCTGGCTAACATCGATCCGCGTTTGCAGCTGCAGGTGCTTGATCAGGTCGATTCGCCCAAGCTGGTAGCCTGCGACACGATGAATTTCTGGATCGAGAGTCGTCGTCCGGAACTCATCGAGCTGTTGGGACGCGTTGACCTGATCACGCTCAACGATGGCGAAGTACGACAGCTCACCGAGAAGGCCAATCTTGTGCATGCCGCACGCTGGATTCTCGATCGCGGCCCCACGCATGTGATCATCAAGAAAGGTGAACATGGCGCGTTCATGTTTACGCGCGAGTCGGTGTTCTTTGCGCCGGCGTATCCACTGGAGCAGGTGTTTGATCCCACGGGCGCGGGTGACTCATTCGCCGGCGGATTTATTGGACATCTGGCCAGCACCAATGATCTGAGCGATCTCAGCATGCGTCGTGCGGTGGTGGTTGGGTCGGCGATGGGTTCGTTTGCCGTTGAGAAGTTCTCCAACACGCGCTTGCTCGAAATCAGCCACGATGACATCGAGCGTCGTGTGCAGGAGTTCCGCCAGCTGGTGGCCTTTGATTCAGCGATGAATACGTGACCATGCGCGAGCCGCACGACAGTTCGGGCAGCGCGGATGCTGCAGATAGCACGGACAACACGGATAGCGCGGACAACGCGGACAACGCCAACAGTGCGCTCGACTACCGCAGCGCCGGTGTTGACATCGACGCCGCCGAAGACGCCAAGTGGCGCCTGAAAAAACTCGTGGAGAGCACCATGACGGCCGGTGCACGCGGTGCGTTCGGCGGCTTTGGCGGCATGTTCCGCGTGCCCACCGACACGGCCAAACCAACACTCGTGGCCAGCGCCGATGGCGTGGGTACGAAGATCAAAGTGGCCATTGACGCCAATCGTCATGACACGATTGGTCATTGCCTGGTGAATCACTGCACCAACGACATCCTCGTGCAGGGCGCCACACCGCTTTTCTTTCTGGACTACGTGGCGTTTGGCAAACTGCTACCCGAAGTGGTTGAGCAGGTTGTTGCGGGTGTTGCGGCCGGCTGCCGAGAGAACGGTGCCGCATTGATTGGCGGTGAGACGGCGGAGATGCCGGGTGTATACACCGCGCCTGATTACGATCTGGCCGGCTTCATCGTGGGCATTGTCGACGAAGACGCGGTGCTCGGCGCCGACCGCGTGCGCGCTGGACATGTGTTGGTGGGCCTCGAAGGCAACGGGCTGCACACCAACGGCTACTCACTGGCTCGCCGAATTGTAGCGGACCGACTCAAACTCGGCGTGCACGATGCGTTTCCCGATGCTGATGGTGCGTCGGTCGCCGATGTACTGCTCAAGGTGCATCGCTCATATCTGCCCACCATGCGTCCGTTGCTGCACGACGTGTGTGCGATGGCGCACATCACGGGCGGCGGATTGCCGGGCAACCTCAACCGTGCGCTGCCCAATACACTCGACGCTGTGATCGACACCACCACGTGGACCATCCCCAACGAGTTTCGTGTATTGGCTCAAGCGGGACGGGTGGCAAAGGACGAGATGTTCCGTGCCTTCAACATGGGAGTGGGAATGGTCGTCATTGTGGAAGCGGCGCAGGCTGAGCGCGTGATTGCGCGTGCGCAGTCGCAGCATATCGGTGCGTGGGTGATGGGTGAGGTCACAGCCGGCACCGGCGTGGTCCAGCTTGATCGGATGGGTTCGTGATGCGGAAGACTGCGCTGGTGCAAACGGCCGCAGCGCTCATGTTGGTGGCCGCTGTTCGTTCGCCGGTACAGGCGCAGACATGCAGCGTCACAAGCACACCGGCCAGCGTGCCCAATCAGTTTGCTCAAGACGCGTGCGTCAAGGCGGCAGACATCTTTTCGTTTCTCGCCCCGCAGGTTGGTGTCGCGCTATCCGGCGGCAATGTGATGTTGGGTGAGGGGGGCGCACTTGGCGGCTGGGGCAAGCGTTCATTTGTGTTGCGCGTGTCCGCCGTTGATGGACGTGTGCCGTCCAACGACATCGCATTCTCCACATCCGGTCCGGCCTCGTCCAACCTTGGTGCGGAGCGGGCGCCAATACCCGTGCCATCGTTCGACGCCGCCATTGGATTGTTTCGGGGTGTACCGGTTGGACTCACCAATGTCGGTGGCGTGGATCTGCTCGTTGGTGTGACCTACCTGCCCGGCGTGACACGTGATCAGTTTGCGATCGAGACCGAAGGCAACGGCATTGCGGCGACAGTTGGCGTGCGCGTTGGTCTGCTCCAGGAGTCTGCCGTTGTGCCAGGTGTGGGGGTGTCGGTAATGCGTCGCCGTCTGCCCACCACAAGCATTTCGTATTACACGGGCAACGATACACTCAGTGTGCGCGATACGCGCGTCTCCACCACGTCCATTCGCCTCACGGTCAACAAGCGATTCGGACTGTTCGCGATCGGCGGCGGCATCGGTGAGGATCGCCTCGACTCGCGTACGTCGGTGCAGGCAACGCTCAACGAAACAGTGCAGGGTGTGCCCGCCCGTGCCGTTGCAACGCTCGACGGTCTGCGCGATGAAACCAAACGCGGCACGGCCTTTGTGAATGCTTCGGTCGGGCTGGCCATGGCGCAGATCGTATTTGAAATCGGTCAGTCGCGCGCCGGTGATATTCGCCAAACCCTCAATACTTTTGGGAATCGCGAGGCCAACGAAGCGTATCGCTATGGATCCATTGGATTCGGCTTTCGCTTCTGACCCCTCTCAGGACCGCGAGATCACGCCGCAGGATGTCCGGCACATGCGGCGTGCACTCGCGCTGGCTGAGCGCGGACGCGGACAGGTAGCGCCCAACCCGCTCGTTGGCGCTGTGGTGGTGAACCAAGGGCGCGTGGTGGGTGAAGGATGGCACGCCATGTACGGTGGACCACACGCCGAAGTGGTCGCACTGGCCGCCGCAGGCGACATGGCGCGCGGCGCGACGATCTACATCACGCTCGAACCCTGCAATCACACCGGCCAGACACCACCGTGCACCGACGCGCTGCTCGCAGCCGGTGTCGCTCGCGTGGTCTATGCCGCAAACGATCCCAACCCCATCGCCGCCGGCGGCGCCGAACGACTGCGCGAGCAAGACGTACGCACGCACTCCGGTGTACTGGAAGACGCCGCACACGAGCAGAACGCGCCCTTTTTCTTTCATGCCCGAGGGGCCACGCGACCGTGGGTCTCACTCAAACTGGCGCTCTCGCTTGACGGTGCCATTGCCGACCACACGCGTCAGCCCGGCTGGATCACGGGTAAAAGCGCCCGAAACGCCGTCCATCGCCTGCGAGCCAGCGCCGATGCGGTGGCCGTAGGCATTGGCACCGCCCTGGCCGACGACCCGCAACTCACCGTGCGCTCCGGTCGCCAGCCCAGAATCGCCCCAACGCGCGTGGTCTTTGATAGGCGCGCGAGACTCCCGATCAGCAGCCAGCTGGTGCAAACCGCGCAGGAAGCGCCGGTGATCCTCGTTGTGCACAGCCAGCCTCAGGACGAGCCCGAAGCCGCCCGCCGAGTCGCGCTTGAGTCACACGGCGTCACCATCATTCCCGCACTCTCGATCACCCACGCCCTGCAGTTGCTGCACTCGGCCAACGTGCCCCACCTGCTGGTGGAGGGCGGCGCCCGACTGGCCAGCGAACTGCTGGGCACGAATCTCGTCGACCGACTGATTATCTTTCAGGGATCGGTCATACTCGGGGGCGGTTCGCTCCCGGCGTTTGCGGCCCTGCCGCCTCAGACCGTCGCCGAAGCAGTGCGTTGGCGCGTGATATCACGCCGTAACGTTGGCGACGATCTGATGACCATTTTTGCTGTTTCGGAATCGTGAGGACTGGATGTTCACGGGGTTGGTGGACGACGTTGGCACCGTTACAACGGTGTCTGACACGGACGCAGGGCGCACGCTGCGCATCAGCTGCCGGTACGATGATCTCGTGCCCGGCGAAAGCATTGCCGTCAACGGCGCCTGCTTGACAGTGCGTGAACACGGCGCGGGGTGGTTTACCTGCGCGGCCGTTGTGACCACGCTCGATCGCACGGCCATCGCCAACTGGGGCGTTGGCAGCAAACTCAATCTCGAACGCGCCATGCGTCTCGGCGACCGACTCGGTGGGCATTTGGTGCTCGGCCACGTTGATGCCGTGGCCACCGTGCGGGATGCCAGCATCCGTGATGATGCCTGGCTGTTCGATATCCAACTCACGCCCGAGCTGTCGCAGCTGGTGGTGCCGCATGGCTCCATCACGGTGGACGGTGTGAGCCTTACGGTGAACGCGCTGTTGCCCGACCACGGCGTGCAGCTGTCGATCATTGAATACACGCGTCGTCATACCACGCTTGACACGCTTACTGTGGGCGACCTGGTGCACATCGAAGCCGATGTGCTCGCCAAACATGTCGCCCGTCTCATTGCACCGCACCTCGGTGCACTCGCCCAACACTGATGTCTGATTCGACTGCTTCCCTACATCCGCCCAACTCCATTGCGCGCGCGCTCGATGATTTGCGCGCCGGTAAGTTCATTGTCGTAGCCGACGATGAAGATCGCGAAAACGAAGGCGATCTCATTTGCGCCGCTGAAAAAGTCACGCCGGAAATGGTGAACTTCATGCTGGGGGCCAAGGGCATGATCTGTCTCGCCATTACCAGC
>JBBRDJ010000164.1:0-6276 GCA_038203945.1 Gemmatimonadales bacterium | reverse complement strand
GCGTAGCCGTTGAACATGAGCGTGTTGCGACGCAGGAAATCGCCAATGCGACGTTCCTTCGCCTGCGTCCAGCGCGGGTGATCCACCGTGGGATTGACGTTGGCGTAAAATCCATATTCGCTCGGGTTCGCGTCATTCCACGTGGTGTTGGGCTGCGTGGCCGAAAACCTTATGCCCACAATCGACTTGCCGCCCTTGAACCCATACTTCCAAGGCACCACCAGACGCATGGGCGCACCGTTCTGATTGGGGATCGATTTGCCGTACATGCCGGTGGCCAGCATGGCCAGCGGGTGCATGGCTTCATCAAGACGCAGCGCCTCCTTGTACGGCCAGCGCAGCACGTTGGTGCGCTGACCCGGCATCTGCTGGGGGTCGAGCAAGGTGGTGAACTCCACGAACTTGGCCGACGGCATGGGCTCGAGCCGGTTGATCACATCACGCAAGCGCACGCCCTGCCACGGAATCACCATCGACCACGCCTCCACACAGCGGTGCCGGTACACGCGATCCTGCGCGGCCAGGCCGGCCAGCAGCACATCGAGGTCCCAGCGCTTGGGCGCCTTCACGAGGCCATCCACCGCCACCGTCCAGGGACGCGTGCGCAGCGAGCCGGCGTTCCGCTTGGGGTCTTCCTTGCCGGTGCCGAACTCGTAGAAGTTGTTGTAGCTGGTGGCGTCTTCTTCCGACGTCAGCTCCTCATCCTGCACGGCACCCGACCCGTCTGCCCGGTCTGCCCGCGTATCAGACGGCGGAGTGCAGGCCGACAGCGTGCCGGGTACGGCGAGGCCAGCCAGCGCCAGCGCGCCGGCGGTGCCAATAAACGCCCGTCGATTGACGTAAAGCGACTCCGGCGTGATTTCGGAAGACGGGATATCGGCGGGCGGTTTGATCAGCATCGAAGAGAAAGTTGGAGGAATGATCTCTGCAACCTACCGCGAATCGCGCGGCGGAGTTCCCCACCAGCGGTTGACCCACCGAGCACGAACCGTTTGCATTCATATATGAACACCACCCTGCCAGAACAGATTACCCGAACACTCGACCGCTTCCGCCTGATGGACCGTGAGACACGCATGCAGGCGCTGCTCAGCTACTCCAAACGGCTGGAGCCGCTGCCGGAGCGCTTTGTGGC
Source organism: Gemmatimonadales bacterium (assembly GCA_038203945.1). Classification (GTDB taxonomy): domain Bacteria; phylum Gemmatimonadota; class Gemmatimonadetes; order Gemmatimonadales; family Gemmatimonadaceae; genus JAABRT01. Next base: position 5,141 of record JBBRDJ010000164.1, on the reverse strand, counting down.
CCTCGACCGGGAGGCGTTCACGGTGCCCGAATGCCAGACGCGCGTGGACCTCTTCCCCGAGGTCCAGCCCAACGGCACCATGCACTACTGGGCCGATGTGAACGTTCGGCAGTCGCCCACTGTGGCCGCAGTCTTGTCGATTACGTTTTCTGCGGTGAACGATCAACCGCCCGAAGTCGCCTTGGCGCTGCCAGCAGACTTTGTGCGCATTCTCATGGAGCATATCGGGTTGGGCGCACGCGAAGCCGGTTTGTCGGCCATGGTCCGTCGCATTCAGCGCCACGCCGCCGAAGCGGTGGCGGCGCGGTCGCACGTGAACTGACCGACGCCGTTGAACGCTGGCCCGAGTTCCACACCGTTCCACACCGTTTCACACCGTTTCACACCGTTTCACACCGTTTCACAGCACTGCTCGCCTTTCCGCTGCCGCTTCGCATCCGCGATTTTCATCTCCTCTCGCCTCACGTCATGTCCATCACCATTACCGTTCGCCAGACCGGTTCGTTGTTTATCACGGCCGAAGACGCCGCCCAGGTGCGCCTTGTTGATCACGAGGGCAACGAGATCGCCAAGCCGCCCGAAGGCAAGCCGATTGCTCTCTGCCGCTGCGGCGCCTCGTCACGCAAGCCGTTTTGCGACGGCGCGCATTCCAAGATCGGCTTCCTCGCGGGTGACATCGCCCGTGCCGTTGCTGACCAGCAGGGCTGATCCACGCGCGTGATGCTGGCGACTCTTGGCAACTGGTGGATGTGGGCAGCTACGGTTCTCCTCGTGATTGGGGGGACGCCCGTGGTGGCGCTGGTGTACGCGGTCACCCGTCCTCTCGACGCGGGACGTTACGCCGCCGGTCGTGCCTTCCGACTGGTGGCGGTGGCCACGCTCAAACTCAATCCGTTCTGGCGGTTTGATGTGCGCGGCCAGGCACCCACCAATCCGCGGCGGCCCTACGTGGTGGTGGCCAATCACGAGTCGTACGCGGATGTGTTTCTCATCAGCAAGTTTCCGTGGGAAATGAAGTGGCTTAGCAAGGATACCATCTTCAACCTGCCCTTCCTGGGCTGGATGATGCAGATGGCCGGCGACATTAAGCTCACGCGCGGTAGTCGGGACAGCGCGGTGCAGGCGTTGGTGCAGTGTCGTGACCGGCTGGAGCAAAAAGTATCGGTGATGATTTTCCCCGAGGGCACGCGCTCGCGCGATGGTGCCATGTTGCCGTTCAAGGACGGTGCATTTCGCCTCGCCATCAAAGCGGGAGTACCGATTCTGCCGATCGCCGTGGCTGGCACGCGACATGCCATGGCCAAGGGATCGTTTCGCTTTCGGCCGGCGCGTGCGTTGGCGCAAGTGCTGGAGCCGGTGCCAACAGAAGGTTTGTCGCTCAAGGATGTGGCGGCGCTGCGCGAAGACGTGCGCCGACGCATCGATGCCGGCCGACGCGAACTGGCGCGTGAACTCGGCTTGGCCGATCCACCACCGCTTGACGACGGTATCATCCGCGCACCGAGGGCGACCGTTCGTGCGGCGACACCCAACGTGACACCAGACGCGACACCCAACGCGACACCAGACGCGACACCAGACGCGACACCCAACGCGACATCAAGCGCGACACCCAACGCGACATCAAGCGTGACACCCAACGCGACATCAAACGTGACACCAGACGTAACACCCAACGCGCCGGTGCAAGCCACGTGACATCAACCGCGCCGAACGACGAAGCGGCGCTGGACGATGCACTCTCACGCCCGAGTGATGAAGCGTGCGATGCGCTCGCTTCCCTCGATGGCGACATCGTGGTACTCGGAGCGGGCGGCAAGATGGGCCCCTCGCTCGCACGCATGGCTCGACGCGCCCTCGACGCGCGCGGTGTTCCGCGTGACGGCCCGCACGCGCGTCGTGTGTATGCGGTGGCACGATTCAGCGATCCGCTGCTCCCCGAGGCGCTGGCCGACTACGGCGTGGTGCCCATTCGCGCCGATCTCACCAACGCCAGCGCGCTGGCGCTGCTGCCCGATGCGCCCAACGTTCTACATCTGGTGGGACAGAAGTTTGGCACCAAAGACGACCCGCTGAGCACGTGGGCGCAAAATGTCGGTGCGGCCGTGAATGTGGCCGAACGCTATCGCACGTCGCGCATTGTGGTGTTCTCCACCGGCAACGTGTATCCGCGATCGGTGGTCACGCTGGGTGGTGTGCGCGAGAATCATGCACTGCTGGCGCAAGGTGAATACGCCGCCAGTTGTGTAGGTCGTGAACGCATGTTTGCGCACAGTGCACGGGAGCATCACACATCAGTACTGCAGTTCCGGCTGTGTTATGCGTGCGATCTGCGATACGGTGTGCTCACGGACATTGCCGCCCGCGTGTTCGCCGAAGCGAGTGTACCACTGCAGATGGGATACGCCAATGTGATCTGGCAGGGCGACGCGAACGACCTGGCGCTACGTGCGCTCACGCAGGCTGCAGCTCACGCGCCGGCGCTCAATGTATCAGGCCCGATTGTGTCCGTACGCGAACTGGCGCTGCAGTTTGCCGAGCGCTTTGGACGCGATGTGACGTTTGATGGTGAAGAAGAGGCGGACGCGCTGGTGGTGAATACGGAGCGGTTGCGCGAGACACTGCCGTTTCACGCGCTGCCACTCAATACACTCGTTGACTGGACGGCCGATTGGGTGCAACGCGGTGGCCGGCTGCTGGGCAAGCCGACCCGGTTTGATGTGCGAAGCGGAGCGTACTGATATGCTGAACGTTCGCGCACACCTGCTGCACGGACAGGTAATACCGGCGCATCCGCTGGCACTGACTCCAACGCGCACGCTCGACGAGTTGCATCAGCGCGCGCTGACGCGTTACTACGTTGACGCGGGCGCGGGCGGTATCGCCGTGGGCGTGCACACCACGGGCTTTCGCATTCACGATCCCGACGTGGGCTGGTATCGTCCGGTGCTGCAACTCGCCGCCGAAACGGCCACCGAATGGCTGGCACGCAATCCACGCCCGTTTGTTCGCATCGCCGGATTGGTGGGTGACACCGCGCAGGCGGTGCGTGAAGCTGCGATCGCACGCGAGTTGGGGTACCACTGCGGATTGCTCTCGCTGGGTGCGTGGGCCACCGCTCCCGAGTCGTCGATTCTGACGCACTGCCGACACGTGGCCGACGCAATACCGTTGTTTGGTTTCTATCTGCAACCCGCCGTGGGTGGACGCGTGTTACCGTATCGCTTCTGGCGGGAGTTCGCCGAGATTCCCGGTGTGGTGGCCATCAAGATTGCACCGTTTGATCGGTACGCCACACTTGATGTGATACGTGCCGTGGCCCACAGCCAACGCGACGATATCGCCCTCTACACGGGAAACGATGATGCGATCGTGCCCGATCTTGTGACCGATTTTCCGGTGTACACAGGCGGCGCGTCAACGCATCGCACCATTGTTGGTGGCCTGCTCGGACAGTGGGCCGTGTGGACGCGACGCGCCGTTGAGTTACTCGAGTACACGCGTACACTGCGAGGCAACAGCGCCGCGATTCCACGCGAGTTGCTCTCGCTAGGCGCCGCGCTCACCGAGGCGAACGCGGCGATCTTTGATGCCGCCAACGCCTTTGACGGTTGCCTGCCCGGTATTCTGGATGTGTTGCGTCGTCAGGGGCTGGTGCGCGGCAGCTGGACACTCAACCCGCACGAGCGACTGAGTGAGGGACAGTCAGAGGCCATCGCCCGCGTTATTCGCCAGTACCCGGATCTGACGGATGATGATTGGGTGGCCGAGCGTCGTCACGAATGGCTTCGCTAGCCACCGGAGCGATCGTCTCCAGCAGATCGGCCAACTGAGCCAGCGCAAACGGTTTTTCCAGCACAGGGCACCGCACCGAATCGAGGAATATGGCGACTTCCTGCGACGCCACGTCACCGGTGGCCAGAATCAGACGATTGATATATTCCGGCCGCTCATTCGCCAGAAAACGATAGAGATCGATGCCCGTCATGCCCGGCATTTTGAGGTCGCACACCACGGCGTCGTAACCCTTTTCGACCGCTTCTACCATAATGCGATCTCGTCCCTCGGTGCCAGACGCACACACATCCACGTCCCACCCACGACGCGTCAGAAAGCGCTGCAGCGCTATGCGTATAGCCGCTTCATCGTCAATGAGAAGCACGCGACGACTGTGTGGCATAGGAACAAACTCCAGCGACTCAAAAGGAAATGTCAGCGCAGACCACACATGTGTGTGCTGCTCAGCAGACGCCGATAACTTCGTCCAGTCCATAGGCAAACAGCTTCTCACGACAGCGCGTTAGTCAGCAGCGGTCGGCACGGTGTCGAGATGGCGAAGCACCTCGGCGAGGTGATGGAGCGCGAATGGTTTTTCCAGTACGGGCACCCGCACGGTAGACAGAAACGCGGCGACATCCGCGCTGGCCACATCGCCGGTGGCGATGATTAGACGTTGCAGCAACTCCGGACGCTCCAGTTCAAGCGTGCGGTAGACATCCATGCCGGAGACGCCTGGCATCTTGAGGTCGCACAGGATCACGTCAAAGCCCGTTTGATCATGACGGACGGCGTGCAGCGCCTGTGCTCCGTCTTCACACAGTGTGACCGACCACCCTTTGCGTGTAAACCAGCGCGAGAGCGCGTGGCGGATCGAGGCCTCGTCGTCTACAATCATCACGCGCCGCTCTGGGCCGATTGGCGCACTCGCCGCTCGCGGAGTTGGCGCATGGTCGGGCAACACGGCAGCCGTTGGCGCGGACTGAACACGCGGCAACTGTACCAAAAACGTAGCGCCGCTGTCCGGTGCGCTGGTGTGGGCCACCAACGTACCGCCGTGTCGCTCCACGATAGCCCGCGAGACCGCGAGCCCCAAACCCGTTCCCTTGCCGGGCGCGCGGGTGGTAAAAAATGGCTCGAACAGTCGTGCACGAATGGCCTCGTCAATACCTGAGCCCATATCGCGCACCTGTACGCTGACTCGCGTTTCGCTCGACTGCACGTCAACGCTGACCACGCCACCCGCTGGCGTGGCTTGCATGGCGTTCACCACCAGATTGGTGATCACCTGTTCCAATGCACCTTCTTCGAGCTCGGCCAGACACGCTGCGTCAGGTGCCGCAAATCTTACTGCAACCGTTTTG
>JBBRDJ010000163.1:0-6347 GCA_038203945.1 Gemmatimonadales bacterium | reverse complement strand
GCCGGTAAGTTCATTGTCGTAGCCGACGATGAAGATCGCGAAAACGAAGGCGATCTCATTTGCGCCGCTGAAAAAGTCACGCCGGAAATGGTGAACTTCATGCTGGGGGCCAAGGGCATGATCTGTCTCGCCATTACCAGCGACACGGCTCAGCATCTCGGCCTCACGCAGCAGGTGAACAACAACACTGAAGTCATGCGCACGGCGTTTACGGTGAGCATCGACGCGGCGGCCAAATATGGCGTGACCACCGGCATCAGCGCGTCTGACCGCGCCACCACGATTCGGGTCGCCGTCGATCCCGCCAGCACACGCAGTGATCTGCGCGTACCGGGACACATTCATCCGTTGCGGGCACGCGATGGTGGCGTGCTGCAGCGCGTTGGTCATACTGAAGCCGCTGTTGATCTGGCACGTCTGGCCGGATTGCAGCCAGCCGGTGTGATCTGCGAAGTGCTCAACGCCGATGGCACCGCGGCGCGTCGTCCGGATCTCGAGAAGTTCTGCGCCGAGCATGACCTCACGTTCATCACCGTGGCGCAGCTTGTGGCGCATCGCCTGCAAACGGAGCGTCTGGTGCATCGGGAAGCCGAAGCACGTCTGCCCACTGAACTGGGCGAGTGGCGCATTGTGGCGTATCGCAACGAAGTCGATGCGCGGGAGCATGTGGCGCTGGTCCTTGGTGATGTGAGCAGCGAAGAAGCCGCACAGGCACCGGGCGTATTGGTACGCATGCATTCGCGCTGTCTTACCGGCGATGTGTTTCATTCGCGGCGCTGCGACTGCGGGTGGCAGTTGGACACCGCCATGCAAATGATGCACCAAGAAGGACGCGGTGTGATTGTCTACCTCGATCAGGAAGGTCGGGGCATTGGACTCATCAACAAGCTCAAGGCGTACGAGTTGCAGGACAAAGGGGCTGACACGGTTGAGGCCAACGAACAACTCGGCTTCAAGGCGGATTTGCGCAACTATGGCATCGGGGCGCAGATCCTGCTCGATCTTGGTCTCCGCACCATTCGTATCATGACGCAAAATCCTCGCAAACTCGTGGGGCTCGATGGCTACGGCCTGATACTGCACGATCGCGTCAAGCTCGAAGCCCCAACGTCGGACGACAACGCCAGCTATCTCGAGACCAAGCGCACCAAGCTTGGCCATCTCTTCAAGGTCTGAACCATGGCTGATTTTACAGGAACGCCTCGCGGTGCCGGTCGTCGGATTGCGGTCGTCGCGGCCCGTTTCAACGAACACGTCACAACGCGTCTGGCCGAGGGTGCGGTAGACGCTTTGGTGCGTCACGGCGCCGAGTTTGCGGATGTCGATGTGGTGTGGGTGCCGGGGGCGTGGGAGTTGCCATTGGCCGTGCGCAAGGCGCTTGGGACGGGCCGCTATGATGGCGTGGTTGGCATCGGCGCGGTGATTCGCGGCGAGACGCCACACTTTGACATCGTGGCCGGCGAAGCGGCACGCGGTTTGTCTGAAGCCAGCCGCGAGTTTGATGCACCAGTTACACTTGGACTGCTCACCACCGACACGTTGGCGCAAGCCGAGGCGCGGGCGGGGGGCGATCATGGCAACAAAGGGTGGGACGCCGCGTTGGCGCTCCTTGAGTTGCTCGATGTGATTGACCAACTCGATCCACTCACCGACGATGATGACAGCCCCGAGTGCTCCAGTGACGAAGACTGACGCAACCGATCTGCGCGACGACGCGTTCTGGGACGATGCACCGTCCAGCGTGCCGTTGGCAGAAGCATCGCGTGCGCAGGCGTCGCGTGCTCAGCCGCCGCGGCGTGGTCAGCCACGGGGCAGGCGCGGTAGTTCCGATCGAGTCGAAACACGGGGTCGCGCACGTGCACTGCAAGCGCTCTATGCGGCCGATCTGCGTGACTACACGCAGCTGCGCAAACTGGCCGTGCAGGTGTGGGACGATCTGGCCATTCCGCCGGCCGAACGTGAGTTCGCGTTGCGTCTCGTGTCCACGCTGGTGGAGCGCGGTGCGGAGGTCGACGAATCGCTGAGCGCCGTGACCGCCAACTGGCGTCTTGATCGGCTTGGTGCGATTGAACGCAGCGTACTCCGTCTGGCCGCGGCAGAATTTATGCGTGGCGAGACGCCGCCGCGGGTGGTGTTGAAGGAGGCCATCCATTTGGCCGAACGGTACGGCACGGAGCGCAGTGCGCGGTTTGTCAACGGCGTACTCGATGCGTACGCTCGCCGTTTGGGCGTGCTGTAGTGCCAGACTGGGCGGGCAATCGTCCGCTTCGCATTGTGGTGGTCAACTGGCAGTGTCGCGACAACCCATTGGCTGGTGGCGCCGAGATTCATTTGCACGAGATTTTTGGTGGCCTCGCCGCGCGGGGCCATCATGTCACGTTGCTGTGCGGCGGCTGGCCTGGATCGCCGCCGCGCGCCACGCTCGATGGCATTGACGTGCATCGCGTGGGGACGCGCCAAACGTTTGCGCTCAAGGCCTTTGGTTACTGGAAGGCTCACGTGGAGGCCTGGCAGCCCGATGTGCTGGTGGAAGACATCAACAAGGTGCCCCTTTACACGCCACGCTGGAGCAACGTCCCGGTGGTCGCGCTGGTGCCGCACCTGTTCGGTCCCACTGCCTTCCGGGAGCTCTCGTTTCCGCTGGCCACTGCCGTCTGGCTGGCCGAGCGTCCGCTACCCTGGATGTACCGTGGCGTGCCGTTTGAGGCCATCAGCGAAAGCACCCGCGATGACCTCGTCGCGCGAGGAATTCCCTACGAGCTCATCAGGGTGATCTTCCCAGGAATCGATACCGCGCTGTACACTCCAGATACGACTGTGCGTGCCGATCGTCCCGTGTTTGCGTATTTGGGCCGTCTGCAGCGCTACAAGGGCGTGGATCTGGTGCTCCGGGCGTTTGCCGAGAGTGGCCTCACCGACGCCGTGCTGGAGATCGCCGGCGCCGGTAATTTTCGGGCGGAGCTGGAGCGATTGGCGGGGGCGTTGGGGGTTTCGCAGCAGGTGCGATTCCTCGGGCGTATTGATGAAGCAGGTAAGCAGGCCTTGCTTCGACGAGCATGGGCCATGGCGTTTGCATCTCCCAAGGAGGGATGGGGCATTACGAATCTCGAGGCTGCAGCTAGCGGAACGCCCGTGATCGCGTCGAACTCACCGGGCATTCGTGAATCGGTCCAGCATGACATCACTGGGTATCTGGTGAAGCATGGGGACACTGCAGCCATGGCGCAGGCTATGCGCCGTCTGGCCGGTGATCGCAATCTGGTTGAGCGATTGGGCGTGGCGGCGCGACAGTTCGCTACAGGATTTACCTGGGAGCGGGCAGCCGCACACACTGAGGCTCACCTTCGCGAGATCGTGAGCCGGCGAGGAAATGGCTGAATGGAAATCATCCTGCACGCGCACCACGCCGAAGTGACCGATTCCCTCCGCGCCAAAGCTGAGCGCGCCGTTGAACGACTCGGAGCACGACTCCGACGCGTGGTCACGGCGATCGTTCGCTTTGAAGGCGATGGACCGAGTAAGCGAGTCGAGATTGTATTGCAGGCGCCGCGACGACGGGATCTCGTCGCGCGTGCGTTTGATCGTCGTTACGAACCGGCGCTGGCCATGGCCGTGCACAGGCTGGAGGCACAGGTGGCGCGCAGTCGTCGGTCCAAACGCCCACGCGGTGGGTTGCCCGGTCTGACGGACAACATTGCAGCCATACACAATCCGCTCGAGGCCCCGCTGGAGTGAGCAAGCGCCTGACCGTAGGAAAACTGCTCGAGCAGCTTGGGGATGCACTGCAACTCGAAGAGCTGGGAGACCCGGTAGGACACGACCGGGAAATCACGAGCCCCGAGGCATCCAGCCCGGGGCTCGCGCTCTCCGGGTATCTGAATCGCTTTCCGTATCAGCGCATTCAGGTGCTTGGCGAAACCGAAATCACCTATCTGCAATCGCTGGATGAGGCCACGCGCAGGGGAAATCTCGAACAGTTCTTCGACTTTCCCATGCCGTGCGCGTTTATCACCAAAGGACTCGAACCGCCCGAACCACTCGTTGACATCGCGCACCGGGCCGGGGTGGCCCTGCTTCGGTCACGCCTCAAGACGGCTGAGTTTTTTCGTATTCTCAAGCCGGTGCTGGCTGACCACTTTGCACCGCGCACCACGATGCACGGTTCGCTCGCCGACGTGTTCGGTGTGGGACTGTTCTTCACTGGCAAGAGCGGCATCGGTAAGTCGGAGTGTGTACTGGACCTCGTGGAACGCGGCCATCGTCTGGTGGCCGACGATCTGGTCTTTGTCTCGCGCAAGGGCAGCGACGTGTTGATTGGGCGAGGGCACGAACGGCAGGGGCACTTCATGGAGATTCGCGGCGTCGGATTGATCGACGTCCCCGCCATCTTTGGTGTGAAGGCCGTCCGTCAGCAAAAGCGACTCGAAGTGGTAGTCATTCTCGAAGCATGGGACGGAGAAGCGCACGTGGACCGCACCGGCCTCGATGTGCAAACCACGACCGTGCTCGGCGTCGAACTGCCACGCATCACGGTGCATCTCAATCCAGGCAAGAACATTACCGTCATTGCTGAAGTCATCGCCATGAATCATCTCCTGCGCTATCATCGGGGATACGATTCGGCGACGGCATTCAACGAAATGCTGATCAAGGACATGTCGCGAAAAAGTGCGGCGCACCGGTATTTGCTGGAGGATGACGAGTGAGTGATACGCCGGTGGTTGTCGCCGTGGTGGCCGGTCATGGTCGCTTCGCCGATGGCCTCGTGTCGGCAGTGGAGCAGATCACCGGGCGCGGCGCGGCGTTTGTTCCGGTGTCCAACACCGGACTGAGTCCGTCTGATCTGGAAGCGCTTATCGGGTCCTCGCTCGATTCCACGGGCGCGCGTGTGGTGTTCACCGATTTGCCGGCGGGAAGTTGTACCATGGCCACGCGTCGCATTCAACGCCTGCGCCGCGACGTCGTACTGGTGACCGGTGCCAACGTCGCCGTGCTGATGGAGTTTCTCTTTGCTGCCGAAAATGCGCTCGGCACGCCGGTTGGCGGTTTGTCCAACGTGGCCGCGCTGGCCACCACGGCCGCCGATAAAGCACGTCACACGATCGTTGTGTCCGGAGGCTGACGTGAGTCTCCTGCTGTATCGCATTGACGATCGATTGATTCACGGACAGGTCGTTGTGGGCTGGGGACAGCCGCTGGCGCTGAAGTTCATTGTGCTCGTTGATGATGATGTCGCGTCAAGTGAGTGGGAACAGGAGCTCTATCGCATGGGCGTTCCGCCCGGTATGGATGTTTACTTTCACAGCGTGAGTGACATGGACACGCGGCTTCGCGGCTATCAGGACGAGCAGCGCGCCGGGCTGCTGCTCGTGGGCAGCATTGACACCATGCAGCGGTTGGTCGTCGCGCATCCCGCGTTGCGCACGGTCAACGTGGGTGGTGTGCATTTCGCCGAAGGACGCGCGCAACGACTGCGCTACGTGTTTCTCACGCCCACGGAAGAAGCCACACTGCGCGACCTGCAGACCCGTGGCGTGGACGTCACAGCACAAGATCTGCCCGGCACTCGACCCATGGCCCTCGACGAGCTGTTGACCACCCGACAGGACGGTTGAGACGCTGTGCTTGAAGTACTGCTGGAGTTTTTGCCGTTTGTCATTCTGGGCGCCGTACTCGGACTCGACGTCGTAAGCTTTCCGCAGGCGATGACGTCGCGGCCCATTGTCGCGGCCACGCTCGCCGGTGCGTTTGCCGGATCGCCCGCGGCCGGACTCGTGGTCGGTGTGGCGCTCGAATGTCTGGCGCTGGAGACGCTTCCCTTTGGTGCGTCTCGATACCCCGAGTGGGGCAGCGCATCGGTGGTGGGCGGCGTCATTGGTACGCGCGGTGCGGCCGATATGGCGCTGCCGGAACCGGCCGCCTGGGTGATTGGTGTGATGGCCGCCATAGCCACCGCCTGGGCTGGCGGTTTGACCATGGTGCTGCATCGGCGCCTGATTGCGCAGTGGGCGCGACCGCGGCTGGCGGTGCTGGCTACCGGTTCCATGCGCACCGTGGTCGCGCTGCAGGTGTTTGGCCTGACCTCGGATCTCGTGCGTGGTGGTGTGCTCACCGCCGTGGCGCTGGTGATCGGGTGGCCTGTGACCGGTTGGGCCATCGGCGCCTGGCAGTTGGGTGCGCTCGAAACGCGCGCGGCGCTCATCATTGGGGCCGCTGCCGTGGCGGCGTCGGCGGTTTGGAAGATCTTTCACGGGTATTCCGTGACGCGTCGACTGTTCGTCGTGGGTCTGGCTGCAGGATCGGTGCTGGTGGTGCTGCGTGGCTGACGAGACACCCACGGTGCGCAC
>JBBRDJ010000162.1:0-6385 GCA_038203945.1 Gemmatimonadales bacterium | reverse complement strand
TCTGCTGCGCCTCGACGGTCAATCCGGCGCGTGACGGCCAATCGATGTTGGCCACCGTGGCAATCCAGAGACCGCGGAACTCGCGGTTGATGGCGGGCAGCACGAGTTCGGGACCGGGGGCGGGTGTGTCCGGGCCGGTGGGAGCGTTGGGCGCATCGCTGGAGCAGGCGACGAGCAGGACCAAGGCGGCTGTACCGATTGATCGGCGTGTCAGGTGCAACAAAGGGATTGCGCGACCGAAGTGGGAAGGAAGAAGCAGGGTTGATGCGGAACACTGTCATGGTGTCGCGGTCGGCGCCGCGCCGCTGATGTAGCTGTTACGACACACCGCCGATGCTGGCCCCGTTCCAGCGCTGCGGCCTCTAGCAGTACAGTTTGATACATTGCAATACGCTGCACTACATTGGTAATTCGTTGCTACTGGCGCAACGTGCGGCGTCGCGCAGCACGTGCTGGACGTCCACAGCGAACGCAAGCATTGACAGCTTACCCGATCATCGTGCGACAATAGTCGGTCTTCGAAGGCCACACGAAAAGCGAGCACCACTTGCCCGCTACCATCCTTCACGCGGCGCACGACGTCGTGCTCATCAACCGAGATACAGGCCGCCCGCTCCCGGCCATCTCGAAATTGCGGTTGAGCAACACGCGAAGCGCGTCGATGTCCGGAGCACGCTCAACTTTGAGCGGCCCGACTATAAACAACACGCACTGAAGCCCCTGCCCAAGGCCGCCAACCAAATGTTCGGGCTCATGGACCGCGATCGCCGGCACGAGTGTCAGCCCCACCCCCAACAACCAGTTATAAGAGTGCGAATGAAGGCATCGCTGCGAGCAGCGGTTGAAGGAGTCCGTCGCCGTATTGCACGGCGATAACCGCCATGGCGCCGTCCAATACCCCGCCAACGATGGCACTGGCCGCCTCCTCCCGCATCGCCAAAACACTGTTACCTTATCGGCCATATGAATCCGACCAGCTCTACGCGCACGCCTGACGCCCCGCCCCTCGCGCCCGCCCTTTGCGAGCTGTTTGACATCATTCGACCGCTCGGCGTTGGTGGGATGGGCGCCGTCTGGTTGGTGCGCGACCGGTTCCTCGATCGGTCGGTCGCCCTCAAGGTACTTCGGGACGATCAGGCAGCCCCCGACGAGCGGGAGCGGTTTCTTCGTGAAGCACGGACGAACGCTAAACTCGAACATCCGCATATCATCGATGTGTATCGAGCCGATGAGACGGCCGGGATCGTGTGGTTTACCATGCGCTACATAGATGGAGAATCGCTCGGCGATCGACTCGTGGAGCGCGACACGCTGCCGGTCACCGACACGGTGCGCGTGCTCAAGGAGGTCGCGTGGGGATTGGCGTATGCGCATGCGCGCGGCGTGGTGCATCGTGACATCAAGCCCGACAACATTCTGCTCGATCGCGTCTCGGGCCGAGCCGTGGTCACGGACTTTGGTATCGCCCGCGATCACGGGAACGAAGCGAACGGATTGACGATGGATGGGCACGTCCTCGGGTCGGTGCATTATATGAGTCCTGAGCAAGCGTCTGGTGACGCGGTCGATGGACGGACCGACCTCTACGCTCTTGGCGTGGTGGGATATCGCGCGCTGACCGGCGCGCTGCCCTTCGATGGCTCGCCACAGAGTGTGCTGGTGGCGCATGTCACACGGCCGGTCCCGTCGCTCGCCACGGCGGCACCGCACGTGCCGGCCAGTGTCGTGGCCGTAATCGAGCGATGCCTGCGGAAGCGCCCAGACGAACGATACGGAACAGCCGATGAGTTGGCGAACGCGCTCGAAACAGCCATGCGCGACGCGCAGGCCGCCGAGAACACGGTGGCCGACGCAGCGCCTGGCGGCGTGCTGTCGGAGCCGGAAGCGCTCGCGGTGTGGCAGCGCGCTGCGCAGCTACAGGCGCAAGCCGCGCACCGCATGGAGCGCACCCCCGCGCTTCAGGCGCCGACCGGTAACGAGCAGTCTTCTGGCGAGAGTGGGAGCTATCGCGTACGCGATGTGGAAGCCGCCGCCGTGGAAGCCGGCATCTCTCGCCAATATGTCGCGCTCGCGCTCGCCGAACGTCGCACGCAGGCGTCGGGTGACGTGGTCGCGGTGGTGGGCGAGCGTCTCGACCGCCAGTTCACCAGCATGCTCGGTACTGCCGACCGCGCGATCAGCGTTTCACGGGTGATCAACGCTTCGCCCAAGACGACGCTTGCGGCGCTCGACACAGTGTTCACCGCCGCACCGTATAAGCTCAAGTTCAACGATGCGGTGAACGGCCACCCACTCGATGGCGGCGTCCTTCGCTTTACGATGCCGCGGCTGACGACCAGCGGACTCGCCAACTTCTTCAGTGTGTTTTCCAAAACCAACCGTTTTGCATACCGATTGGAGCAGTTGGAACTATTCGACTTGCACGTGACGCTCAACGCACGCGGAACGGCTGAGCGACCAACATGCGAAGTGGTGATTACCGGCGATCTCCGTACCGGTTTGCGTCGAAACCTGTACACCGACTGGGGCATGATGGCGTTTCACGCGGCGATCGCGGGAACGATCGGCACGACGGCACTGGCAGGCGTTGTTGGGTCGGCGGCACTCGCGGCCATTCCGGGTGTCGCACTGGGCGGTATGGCGGCGGTCGGCTCGATCATCTGGTATAAATGGCTGTATCGTCAGGTGTTCGAAAAGACCGTGGTGGAATTGCAGGATCTGATGGCGGCCATCGAACGTCACCTCGCGCGAGAACAGCTATTTCGGGCGGAACCGTAAGCGCTAAGCGCTGGCAGAGATTCCTCTCAATTGGTCAGGATTGCGGGACCTTCGAGGTCACCGCCACGTGTACCAGAACGAGGGCGCCGTGATCCATTGCGCACGGTCAACGACACACCGCGTCAGGAAACCGAGCGCGCTGCGGACCGCTTTGCCTTCACGCGGGCTCGTCTTCGCGGCCGAGAGGGCGCGTGGGGCAAGGCTGGCCACATGTTTCCGGTCTTGACCGCGCGGCCAGCTTGCGATAGCGCGCTCCTAAAAGATGACTTCTCCGCTTCCGATAACCTCGGGGTTGTGCAGCACTTTCGCGGCAACGGTCGCGGCACGCGTACTGGTTTTGCGTGCAGGCCTCGATGGCTCCTGATGAGTATTTTCAAAGGGTCATCGCGGTGCGCGAGACGACAGGCGGAGCATCCCCGCGTCGAGTAGATTTTCACTATGACCCCGCCCGAACGTCGAGCCGCGCGCGCAGACATGCCAGTACGGATTTACCGACTGGGGGAAGAGCCGCCGGACACCTGGCTGTCATCCACCACGGCGGCCGCGCGTTTCGAGATGGTGGCAGAATTGTCTGCGCGGATGTTCGAAATCGGCGGACGACCGGCACCTTCGTACACTCGCGCATTGATGCCGGTTCAGGTCGTGCGTCGCCCGTGAACGACGACTGGTTCGAGATGCTCGCCGCTCTGCTGGACGCTGACGCCCGGTTCATGGTGGTCGGGGCGCATGCGCTGGCTGTGCACGGCGTACCGCGGGCAACGCAGGACCTTGATGTCTGGATCGAACCGACGCCCGAGAATGCCGCGCGCGTGTGGCAGGCGCTTATCGCATTCGGGGCGCCGCTCGCTCACCTCAACGTCACCACCGCCGATCTCTGTCAGCCCGGCATTGTAATACAGATGGGACTACCGCCCAATCGCATCGACCTGCTCACAGCGCTCTCCGGACTGGGCGACTTTGCGAGTGCTGCGCAGGGACAGGTGAAGCATGAGGTGCGTAGCCGGATGATTCCGTTCCTCGGGCGCGAGGCGCTCATCGTGAACAAGCGTGCTGCGGGTCGCCTGAAGGATCTTGCGGATGTGGAGGCGTTGGGCGACTAAGTGCGGCGGTGTGATGGCCTGGAGAACGAGCGAAACCGATCTCCAAAGGGAGCAGACGATGTGGTTCCGGTGAAGACTATCGAGACCAAGCGCATCAGGGTCTTTTCGGACTCACGCCAGCAGGTGACAAACTAGGCGGCAGCGCGCGTCCCTCCCGCAGCTCACGTACCATGCGGTCATCACCCGTAACCTGCCAGTGAATCAGCGACACGGGAATCATTCCCGCCGCATTGATTTCATCCATCACGCGCTGCAGGGTAAACTGGTCTCCAAGCTGTCGCGCGCGCTCGGCGATGGTTTCCTCCAGCAATCGACCACCAGTCACGTAACTCGCGCCGTAGCCGGGTTGCCGCAAGTACAGATGCTGTTCAAAGCCAAGCAGCGGATCGCGTCTCATCCAACCGCGCGGCGTCGAGTTCACATGAATGTCGCCCGCCTCGGCCATGGTGAGTTCGTTGGAATGCGCATGCAGGTTGCCGAGCCCGCGCGCCGCGCGCGTTATGAGCATGATCCACACGATTTCGCGCGAGCGAGGTGAGTCGTCGTACAGGCCGGCGTGCATCATCCATTCTTCCATCGAGGTCGCCATGCCCTCGGCGCGACTCATCCACACGTTGTAGAGCAGCGGGCCGCGGCGGATGGGACTCGCGTGCGGCGCCACGCGAATGCGCATGTTGTCCCACCAGTGGTAGAGGTGCGTCCAGAGCAATCTCGGATCACGATGTTCGGCCTGATTGAAAAAATTGCGCGAGCCTTCGGGCGCAAAGCTGGCGAAGCGCTCGCGCAACGCTCGCTCCATCCACGGCTCCATTGTGAGAATCTGGTTGTCGGCAAACCACTTGAGGTAACGCGGCAACGCTGCTTCCTGTCGCGCACGGTACTCCTCAGGCGTGTTGGGCATCTCCAGCGGCGGTTGATTCCGGTTCCGATTTTCTTCAAGGCGGAGCGACGTGTGCGCGCGCGCGAGTTCACGCGTCAGCACGGTCACTTCGTCTTCCCACGACATCGGCACCAACAGCACGTTGCGCAGATACCAGGTGTACTGCTCCTTGCCGATACCCGACGGGCCCGTTTTCCGGGGCGCTTCATCGCGGAGCCACGCCGCGAATGCATCGGTCGCCGTGCGCGCGGCCACGATTGAGGCCGACAAGCGCGCATCGCGTGTGCCAACACGGTCACGCAGCACCTCCAGCGCTTCACTCTGTTCCTCGATCGCACGAACTCCGCCAACCCACAAGTCCTTTGCGTTTGCCTCGGCGAGGTTGCGACGTGCGGCGTCGAGCAACGGCGGAATCGTGCGCAGTCTCGCTGCAAGTTCTGCCGACTGCGCCGATGTCAGCGGTGCGACTGTATCGAGACGCGTGCGTGGCCAGATCGGGTAGTCATACAACTTGATCGCGCCATGGATAAGTGGCCCCTCCCGGGCTGGCGTGTCGCTTTCCGCGGTGACGATGGATGCGTAGTACGCCGGATCGCGTGCGAACGGGCGCAGCACGCGCAGATGGTACTCCATGCCGTTCATCTCGGCGCGTACCAGATGATGGTCGATCTGCTGCTCGATTGACCACCCTGAGGTATCGATGGAGCTCAAGCGCGACTGCAACTGGCGCAGCGCACCAAGCCGTCTGGCGTTTGTTGTTGGCGAGTAATCGGGGATGTCACCCCCGACACGCGGTGGTTCTTCGAACGCGCGCCATTCCTTGAACAGCGTCAGCAACGGAGAGACGTTTGCACTCCGCACCTGAGCGCTGAGTGTCGGAGGAACTGCGACCAAGCCGGAGGCGAGCATGGTGCAGAGGGCAGCACGTCGTGCATCGAGAAGAATATTGTTCATGATCGCAGAGCATACGCGCCGGGAGCCGAGTGGTCAACGTCCCTGATAGCAGCACGCAACGTTAGCGCGCGGTGCTCAGTGCTATGCGCTCGTAAAACTGCGCTGAAGCTCCGGCCCCAAACGTGAGCCTGGTGCCGTCGTAAAGGAACGTGGCTTCGTCAGGCGAAACTCTGCAATTCGGCCCACACGTAATGCCCGTCGCGACAACCGTCTGGCCGCGACGATCATAGGCGAACTGCTTCACTACTCGGGTGGTGTCGCTAACGTCACTGCTGAGGTTCCGTTGCGCCGTAACGGAAGTCCACCTGCCCGTGCTGTCCGTCCGCAGCGTCACCGTATCCGCCAGCACCGAGAACTCCGTCCCGAACCTCACGCTGGTCACTGCGGGGACTGGATTCCCTCCGACCGTTCGTAAAACGAACACGCCGTCCACAAGCATCGGTGCCGTGGCTGACTCACAACTCCACGCGAAAAGAGCCAGTGCAGCTGCGCCGAGAGTGCGGCGCCAACTCGGGTACAATGCGTTGGACATTCAACTGCCTCCGTTACCGTGTTGGTCGAACTAACGATGCGTCAGTAGTCCTTGGCGGACTCATCGAGACTAATCGCTACCGAAGCGCGCTGCTCACGATCGCAGCGGTTCGCTGCAGGCAAGATCAGGCAGCGGTAAAAG
>JBBRDJ010000161.1:0-6405 GCA_038203945.1 Gemmatimonadales bacterium | reverse complement strand
ATTGGATGGGCCGAGTGGACCATGGGCCGCTACGGCGGCCAGAAGGGACTGCACGGCGCTCCCATGATCATGGGCGCGATTGGTAAAGGACGCCTGGCCCGCTATCTCGGCGTGCTCGGTGTGCTCATTCCGCTCGGCGTGTCCACGTATTACGTGTTCATTGAGACTTGGACGTTCGCGTATTTTCTGAAATATCTCGGTGGCGGCATCGGCATTGTGCAGGGCACGTCTATCGCCGAACAGACCGCCGCATCGGGCAGCTTTTACGCGGCAATCACCGGTTCGGCGGGTGACGGTACGCTGTTCACCGGCGACTCGCTATACACCGTGATCAGTTGGGTGGTGGTGTTCGCCGTGAACATCTTCTTTGTGTATCGCGGTTTGTCCAAGGGCATCGAGAAGTTTGTGTCGTTCGCGATGCCGATCATGGCCGTGTGCGCGCTCATCGTGTTGGTGCGCGTGCTCACGCTCGGCACGCCGGATCCGTCGGTGCCCGAACAAAATGTGGTGAACGGTCTTGGCTACATGTGGAACCCCGACTTCTCGGCGCTCGGCAACTTCAAGACGTGGCTGGCGGCCGCGTCGCAGATCTTTTTCTCGCTGTCGGTGGGCTTTGGTGTGATCATCAACTACTCGTCGTATCTGCGAAAGAAGGACGACGTCGCACTCTCTGCGCTCACCGCAAACGCCACCAATGAACTGTTTGAAGTAGGCTTTGGCGGCATGATTACACTCACGGCGGCGTTTGTATTTCTCGGACTGAGCGGGACAACGGCGGCCGTTGCAACCGGTTCGTTTGGCCTCGGCTTTAACACGCTTCCCGTTGTGTTTGCGCAAATGGGCGCATTCGAGAATATCATCGGTGCGTTGTGGTTCTTCATGTTATGGCTGGCGGCGATCACGAGTTCGCTGTCCATGTATCAGCCGGCGATCGCGCATCTCAAGGAAGCCACCAACTGGTCGCACCGCGGCGCTACGACAGTGATCGCGATTATCGGCACAATTGGTGCGGTACTCACACTGTGGTTTACCGCCGGCGGCGCGTTCTGGAGCACGGTGGATTTTTGGGTGGGCACGTATCTCATTTTCGTGCTGGCGATGGTGCAGATCATCTACTTTGCGTGGGTCTTTGGCATTGACCGCGGTTGGCGTGAACTGCATCAGGGCGCGTCCATCCGTGTGCCCAGCATCTTCAAGTTCATCATGAAGTGGGTGGCACCGGCGTATCTCATCATCGTGTTTGTTGGCTTCACCGTGCAGAACTTTGCGGCATCGCTTCAGGCGTCGTGGTCGAGCACCGGTTCGCGTGTGGCCATGCTCACCATCGCCGGCATTCTGGTGTACCTGTTGGTCGTCACGTTCGTTGGCGAAAAGCGTTTGCGCGCGGCCGGCGTAGACATTGACGACCGCAACCCTGCAGACTGAGGCAATCAGACCATGACCACACTTGGATGGATCTTCATGACCACGTCGTTGACGCTCGTTTGGAGCGGCACGTTCTGGTGTTTCAGGAAAGTGCTGACCAGTCCGCGGGCGGAGAAGGAGGACAGCAGCTCGTAGCTTTGTTGGATGGCGCCGTCCGTCCAGCATCCTCGTAGCGTTGCTTGGTGCCGAAGTACCAGACGAACGCGCTCATCGAGTAGCGCGAGCGAGGCGACGGTTGGTGCATTTCCTGCGCGCCGAGGCCGGCAGCAAGTTGCGGTAGGTCCACGCCATATCGGAGTTCGACGCAACGATGTCGGCGACAACGAATCACTCTATTCACCAAACGAATGGATTCACTCACCGGAAAGGTCGCGCTGGTGACAGGCGCTGCGCAGGGGATCGGCGCGGCCATAGCCCGCGCGTTCGTCGCCGAGGGCGCCACCGTGCTGCTGACCGATATCCGCGACGCGCAAGGCGCGGCACTCGCTCAATCGTTAGGGGCCGCCGCGCACTACCAGCAGCTGGACGTACGCATGGAGGAAGAGTGGGACCGCGCCATGCGGGCCGTCCACGAGCAGTTTGGGCGGCTGGACGTGGTGGTGAATAACGCGGGCATCACAGGCTTCGAGGATGGTGCGGCGTCGCACGACCCGGAGCACACGACACTGGAGGCGTGGCGCGCCGTCTTCGCGACGAACCTCGAAGGCGTGTTCCTGGGGTGCCAGCAGGCGATCCGGGTCATGCGCCGCAACCCGGGCCCAGCGGCAGGCGTTGGCAGCATCATCAACATTTCATCGCGCTCGGGGCTTGTCGGCATCCCACTCGCAGCCGCCTATGCGGCGAGCAAGGCCGGGGTCCGAAATCACACCAAGTCGGTTGCGCTTTACTGCGCGCAGCAGGGACTCCGCATTCGGTGCAACTCGGTACACCCGGCGGCCATCATGACGCCCATGTGGGATGCGATGCTCGGGGAAGGGGCCGGGCGGGCAGAGCGCGAAGCGGCGTTCGTACGTGATACGCCACTCAAGCGCTTCGGCACGCCGGAGGAAGTGGCGCACCTTGTCGTGCACCTCGCCTCCGCCCAGTCGGCCTACACGACCGGCGCGGAGTTCGTGCTCGACGGCGGGCTGCTCGCCGGTAGTGTGGCCGCGCCGGGGACAGGCGATCACTGAGCGCCATGTGGCGCGGCCCACGACACGCTGCAGCTGACAATGTGCACGAACTGGAGTAACGCGTCGCGCTGGAACCGCTTCAGGCACCCTCACGTCTGAGGCGACGGAGGGTGTCTCAGCCGCGTCACGGAGCGCAACCACGGCAAGCGAAATCCGGGCGGCACCTTGAATCCCGAATCGAATGCAGGTAAATGTCCGGTCTGCCATGCCTGTGACTACCCTTTCCCCACGCGCGCGCCTTGCGGCCTCTCTCGCCGTCGGCTTTCGCGCGGTGATGCTGGCAGCGGCTCTGGTGGTAGCCGTTGCTTGGGCGGACGCGTTCGCATTTCCTGAGAACAGTACTCGCGGTACTTTGTCAACCAGAGCAGCGGTTTCGGAGGTCGCTGGTGGGGGGGCTCCAGAGCTCGCACGTAGCTTGGTTGGCCCCGACGTATCACGACCGCACGTGAAAGCACGGGTCGCCACACCGCAGTCCACCAACTCGCTGTCGGTCGGCCGTCGCGGCGGCAGGCAGTCTTCCTGGTTTCGGCGCGTAAGCCGCCACGCGCCGCGCTATGCCCCCGTGATTGGTCCGGGGCTATTACCCGCGGAACACATCGACATGCCCCGCCTGTGGTATTCTTCTCGGTCCGTATTAGCCGAGCAGCCACCTGGGCGTCCCGCCGCCCTGGCGTACTGGCCTGCCCGGACAACACGCCCGCCGCCGCAACACGGCTGATCGCGCGCAACGCGCGGACGCTTTTGCAATCGTCCGTTTTGCTCCGCAGGGTGTGTTTCGCCCTCGCGACGTTGACTCCTCACATCCTCACGCCATGTCGGCTCAGGCTACACGCGTCAATCAAATAGTCAGTCTTGCGCTCGGCCTCGAGGTTGAGGCTGGGAGTTGGCGTGCGCTCACGCGCCAGGTCAACGTGCAAGACCCGCTGGTCGGACGTCTGCGCTCCATCGGGGGTGCCATTGACGTGGGCTATCTCGATCGCCGTGTGACGCATGACGAGCTGCGCGCCGCCATTGCCTTGAGCAACATGCCACTCGTGATTATCGGCGAGCAGCTCGAAGACGTCATCGTGCTGCTGAAAAACGATGAGCAGATCGTCTCTGCCGTCGTCGTCACACGCGACGGTGGCGAAGCAGCCATTACAGGTACCGGCGATGGGCTCGCCGACGCGATCATCGCCCGCGCAGGCGGCGGAGACGTACTCGTCGCCCTCGCTCCGCTGGCGTTGCGCCCGTCGATCAGCGCCTTGCCGCGCTCGGGTACGCACAGTCCGATCGGTCGAGAGCCGAAGAACACCGAGGCTCCGCACCTGTCACCGATTGATCGGACCATCGCGCTGTTTGCCCGTGAAAAGCGCGAAATCCTGACAGTTTTCTTCTACGCCACGCTGGCTGGTGGGCTGAGCCTCATTCTGCCGCTGGCCGTTGGCGGCATCGTTCAACTCGTGCAGGGCCGACTGTTTTTGCAACCCGTGATCGTGTTGATCTCCTTCGTGGTGGCCGGTACCATCGTGGCGGGAGTGGTCCAGATCGGTATTCTGCGGGTCGTGGAGCGCATTCAGCAACGGGTCTTCGCGCGGATGGCGCTGGAGTTCGCCTTTCGTATTCCGCGCATGCGCTACGCCACCGCGCTCGATTCCAATCTTCCCGAGCAGATGAATCGCCTGTTCGAAGCCGTGGTGATTCAGAAGAGTATTCAGAAGCTGCTTGTCGATGTACCAACGGCGCTGCTCACCATCGTGTTCAGCCTGATGCTGCTCACATTCTACAGTCCGTGGTTTTCCATTTTCGCCGTAGCGGTGACCGGTGTGCTCTGGTTCATCATCCGCTGGTCGGGGCCTGAGGGACTCGAAACGTCCATTGTGGAGAGCAAGTACAAGTACAAGGCGGTACACTGGCTCGAAGAAATTGCGCGCGCCTTCCACGCGTTCAAGTACGCCGGCGATTCCACGCTGCCGGTGGAACGTATGGACGATGTCGTGACGGGCTACCTCAAGTACCGCCGCAAGCACTTTGCCGTTCTGATCACACAGACCATCGCGCTGATCGGCTTCAAAACTTTCATCACCGCCGCAGTGCTCATCATTGGCGCGGCTCTGGTACAAACCAATCAGCTGCTGCTGGGTCAGTTTGTCGCGGCCGAACTCGTGATCGTGACGGTGCTCGTGGGCGTTGAGAAATTGATCACCAGTCTCTCCACGGTGTATGACCTCCTTACCAGCGTCGACAAGGCCGGCCACGTGGCCGATTTACCGCTGGAAACGCGCGGTGGCATCGCCCCCCTACACCAGCCGGGCGTCGGGATCGCGCTGGAAGCCAAAGACATGGCGTACCGTTACAAGAATGCCACGAATCCTTCGGTGGACGGTATTTCCGTCTCCGTCAAGGCCGGCGAGCGCGTGGCGATCATGGGATCGGATGGATCGGGACAGTCGACGCTGCTCAAACTGCTGGGAGCTCTCATGGACGACTATGACGGAACGATTCGGTTCGACGGTATCACGCTGCGAGACCTCGACCGACCCGCGCTGCGCGCCCGTATTGGCCAGATGATGTCTTGGGGAGACCTGTTCGACGGCACGGTGGAAGAAAATGTGAGCGTGGGACGAGCACATATCACACCGATAAACGTGCGGGAAACGCTCGACGACCTTCTGCTCAACGATGATATCCAGCAGCTGCCGCAGGGAATTCAGACCGAAATCCGGAACGGCGGACGCACGTTGCCTTCTCATCTCGCCAACAAACTGCTGGTGGCGCAGGCCATTGTCGGACATCCGCGTCTGGTTGTGCTCGACGACTTTTTCCAGAACCTCAATGCCAACTCGCGAGCGCTTATCATCCGGTTGCTCACCGATCCCAAACGACCGTGGACCGTGATCGCCGTTTCGCACGATCCACAATTGCTGGCCGCGTTCGACCGCGTGCTGGTCCTCGACGACGGACGTGTCGTACGCGATGCGCCGTTCGGCGAGCTGCGTGACGATGATCTCTGCCGCAGTCTGTTGCATGACGTCACCGATGGGTCGGAGAGCTAAGTATGGCAACCACCGACATTGACATTGTCCGGGAACTCAAGGAGCTCCCGCTCGAAACTACCGCCTTGCTCGGCGAGGCTGATACCGGTCGGATCGTATCGCGCTGGCTGCTCGGACTGTTGGCCACACTGTTTCTCATCATGTTTCTGCCATGGCAGCAGAGCGTGCAAGGCGTCGGTACGGTCACTGCCTTGAGCCCGGCTGACCGTCCGCAATCGCTCCCCTCACGTATTGACGGACGCATTGAGGCGTGGTACGTGCAGGAAGGTCAGTACGTGAAAGAAGGCGATTCCATTGCGCGCATCTCGGAAATCAAGGAAGAGTACCTCAATCCGGATGTGTTGCAGCTGACCAGCGCACAGCAGGATGCGAAATCGATGGCCATTGATGAGAAGTTGAACAAAGCCGCCGCCCTGCAGGTGCAGGTGGAACAGCTCGGGCAGCAGCGCGAGTTCAAGCTGCAGCAGACGCAAAACAAGCTGGCGCAGTATCGCGCCGAGTTGACTCAGGCCGTGTTGGAGGATTCCGTGGCCCGCGACCAGCTCGCACGGCGTGACATGCTGTTCCGCGATGCGATGGGACTGGTCTCGGTGAACGAGCTGCAAACTTTTCAGGTGCGCGCACAGTCTGCTGCAGCCAAGGTCATTGAGAAGCAACAGCAGCTGCAGATCACGCAGACGGATCTGTTGGGCATTCCAGCCGAGTACGGCGAGAAAATTGCGAAAGCAAACTCCGAGCGAGCGTCCACGCTGGCCGAGGTAAACGAGGGGGAG
>JBBRDJ010000160.1:0-6422 GCA_038203945.1 Gemmatimonadales bacterium | reverse complement strand
CGTCTTCGCGCGGCTGCGTGTCTCCATCATGTCGGCCACGCGCGTGAGCCGCGCCGGCACGGCCAGAATCTTTTCCTGCGCCTTCTGACCGGCTTCCTTGAGCCCGGTGATGGTGTCGATCTTCCAGAACTTGATGAGCTCGTCGACAATGCGCAGATAGTCGCGCGGACCGTAAATGCCGGCCCGACGAATCACGTCGGCCATGTCGCGGAAGTGCGGCATGTTGATGCCGGGCATGTCGATGGACGGCATGATCAGCGCCGCCGACTCCAGCGCACGTTCCGGATCGCGCTCCAGCACTTCGGCAAAGATCGTGCGATAAAACACGTAGTGGCGCGCTTCTTCCTTGGCCACGTTGGAGAGCACTTCGCCAATGAGTGGCTCGTTTTCTCCCGCCAACCGACCGGTGTTTGCATGACTCACTTGCGTGGCGCGTTCCTGCAGCGATGTGTACACGAACACACGATAGGGGTCGGAATCCCACGACGGCTCGAAACCAGCCTTGAGATATTCAAACTGCATGCGCTCGAGCACCGGGTTGTCCACCAGGCGCGTGTCGTGCATGTAGTCGTGCAAAATGGCACCGTGACGGTCTTCTTCGGCGGTCCAGAGATTGGTCCACTTGGTCCAGATGCTGTCGCTACCCAGATACACCGCCAGCAGACGGTGAAAGTGCGGCAGCCCTTCTTCAGTCAGCAGGTTGAGCGAGAGCGCCACGCGCATGGGAAAGCTGATGCCTTCGGCGCGTTTACGGAGATCCCTCACCCACTGATCGGGATCGGTGTCGGGTTCGGGCGCGAGAATATCGCTGGGGAACCACAATATGCGTTTGGCCTCATGTTGCTCCATGAGGGAATCGATGACGGGTTCAAGGTCGGCAAGAACTTCGACCTTGGCGAGCGTTTCAGCAGAAGCAGGAGACATACATGAAACCTAGCGTTTAACCGGACGACGGGCACCCGGAGTGATACGGATTCGCCAACCACGTCGCTGCGATGGCGGCAACGCGGTGCGTGCGACACCCTCCCATGAGCAGCTCAGACAAAAGCGTCGGTGAAAGCGCTGGCCGAGCAGTTTCCAGCCGCCCTCGTGCACCAGCGGGAGCGTTTCCTCGCCGCACGTGACACAGCTCCGCCCTTCCGGGATTAGCGCAATCATGGCCTGCGTGGCGAGCCAGATGAACGCGATGCGCAGCCCCACGAAGAGGCCAACGAACATCCACGCATCGGACCACGCCCACCATTCACTACGCATGTTGCCCCCAAAGCGCGGAATACGTCACATGCTCACGCGAGATCAGCGCGCTACGAGATGCTGCTTGAAAAACGCAATCGTGCGGGGCCACGCGGCCTGCGATGCCGTCATGTTGGCACCGTCCTGTCCGCTTTGCTGACGCAGAAAACCGTGACCGGCTCCTTCAAGAATCACCGACTCAAACTGCTTGCCCTGCGCCTTGAGAGCCGACTCGGCAGGCTCAATGGTGGCATTCACCCGGGCATCGTTACCGCCGTACAGCCCAAGCACGGGCGCCTTCACGCTGCTGAGCGTCTCGGTGGCCGGCGAGGAGCCGTAGTACACCACCGACGCGCCCAAGCCAGGTGCTGCGACGGCGTGATTGAACGAAGCCGATCCGCCCCAGCAGAAACCCACCACACCGTACGTTGGCAGCGCCGATGGCAGCTTCATGCCATAGCTGGCGATCAAACCAATCTGACGCTGCACATCGGCCGGGTTGAGGGTGCGAATCGCGGCAACGGCGGCCTGCTGGTCGGGGCCGTTGGGTCCCGTGGGCAGGTTATTGGCGGTCATGAGGTCGGGCGCGATGGCAATAAAGCCGTCAGCAGCCAGCTGATCGGCCACGCCGCGCACCCAATGCGTGAGCCCGAAGATTTCGTGCACTACCACCACGACCGGTGCCTTGTCGGCCTTTTCCGGATACACCACCCACGCCTTCAGTTCGCTAGCGCCGTCCTTGATAGTGACCCACTCGCCGTGACGTGGCGACGCCACGAGGCGGGCCAGCGCGCCCTCGGCGTCGGCGGGCAGCGACGGCTGGGTGGCGTTGGGCAAAGCCGCCGCTTGTGCGGACTGACGCGCGTTGGAGCTGGACGGGAACGTCGTGACACCAACGGCGACAACACCGGCCACGCCCAAGCCAAACGCAAAGGCACGAAGAGCAGACATGATAAAGCTCGGGATCAACGAGGGGAGATCGCCGTAACGATCAGGATTGGATTGGAACAGCACGGGCCAGGCAGGTTGCTGCACGATTACCGCAGTGTGGTATATGAATAATGCCCTTGTACCCGTGCATTGTTCACCTGCTCTGCCGGGCTCAACGGTTACCGGCGCGATTACCGGCGCGATTACTGGCGCGATTACTGGCGCGATTACTGGCGCGATTACCGGCGCGATTACCGGCGCGATTATTTCCGCGTTTACTTGCGCTGCCAGCGATCCTCTGCCTCAAGCACCGAGCGCGGCGCGTTGCCCTTGATCCACGCCAGCGCGGCGGAGTCCTGGCGCACGTACGCATCCCAGAACGCGGTGCTCAACGCCAGAATCGCGCGATGATGATTGGGGTTGCGTGTGCCCGCTCGCACAGACGCGCCTTCACTCGGCAACGCGCGCTCACTGAACGCCGAATGCTGCGCGTCGTACAGCACCAACTCGAACTTGTCACCAGTCGGCAGCGCCGGATACACGGCCAGTCGATCGTCTACGGTGGTGTTGCCGATCGGTGATCCGTCTTCGGTGCCGGTCATGAGCAACCATGGCATGGTCACGCCACCGAACGCGTCGGTGGCCGGCACGTTTTTAGGAACACTGGGACTCATGATTACGGCCGCATCAATGCGCGTGTCGAGGTACGGCGTGCGTTTGTTAGGTAACGCTTGTCCGCTCACCGCTTGCGTGGTGACCGCACCAAACGAATGTCCCGACATGCCAATGCGCGACATATCGAGCGCGCCGAACAACGGATGCCTGGCTTGCGTATTCCACGTGGTCAATGCATCGAGCACAGCCGGTACGTCTTCAACACGCAACACAAAGTTTGGAGTGCTGGCCGCACCACGCAGCGCGGCCATGCGTTGGGCTGGTCTCACGTTTTGCCACACACTCTCGTCGCTGCCCATATGCTGCAAAAACACCACGACATATCCGCGCGCCGACCAATGCTGTCCCAAATACGCGTTGTTGGTACGCGCACCGCCGAGTCCGTGACTGAACAGCAGTACCGGTGCTGATTGCGCTTCTTTTGCGTCGCGTGCACGATACACGCGAATGGGTATCGTGCGATTGCGCTTCTGGTCAATAACGTCAAGGTCCAACGGTGCCAGCGAACGCGTGCTGTCTACGCGGAGTGGGTCGTAATCGGATGACGCCTGCGCCCGTAGTGGGTGCGCGATCAACGTTGCCAGCAGTGCTGTCGTCAATGTTGCCGGCAATGCTGTCGTCAACGTTGCCAGCAGTGCTGTCGTCACCGTTGCCAGCAATTTTGTACTCATCGCTGTCGTCGGTAAAGTCTTCGGTAATGTCTTCGGTAATGTCGCAGGTGCTGTCGTCGTTAATGTCGTAAGTAACGTCGTCGGCGATGTCATCACTGCGGAGACACACCACGTGCTGCGCATCTGTGTTCTCACACGCGTCCAATGATTGTGTAGTGTATGCATGACAGTGCTCATGGTGAGAAAGCGTCGCCGCCCGTTGACCAACGACCAACGGCTCTACGTTAACGAAACAACTGCGATAAATACTCCACCGCGCGCCGTTCGCCGTAATACTCGGCGCGCCACGGTGTACGTCCGCTCACAAATCCAACGTGTCCACCCTTCTGCGGAAACTCGGTGGTGATACACGCATTCTCCCGCACGCGCTGCGCGACCTGCTCGAGCACATCGGCCGGCAGGAACGGATCATCAACCGCGCTGAGCAACAGCAACCGGTGTTGCACCAGTGGCACGATCGACGCAGAACTGGCGCGCGCGTAATAATCCGCCGCATCGGCAAAGCCATGCAACGGCGCCGTGAAATGATCGTCAAAAGCCCACAGTGTGCGCGCTGTTTGCACCGACGCGAGGCTGGCCAGCTCAGGGTGACGCGCAATCTTGGCTAGTGCCTTTGGAATGAGTGAGCGCAAAAACGCGCGTTCATACACTGCGCCAAATCCGCGACCGATCCAACGCGAAGCCCGCGCGAGATCAAACGGCACTGAGACGGCCACCGCACCACGTACAATGTCGGGAACGGTCGACGCGTGTTCGCCCAGCAACTTGCACAACACATTGCCGCCGAGTGATACGCCAATCACGCCCAGCGGTGCCGACGATTCGGCGGCGAGCCGGTGAATCACATGCAGCGCGTCGGTAGTCTCGCCGGAGTGATACGAACGTGGTAAGCGATTGGGCGTGGGGCCGCAGGTGCGAAAGAGCAGCAGGTCCATGCCCCATCCACGAGCGGCGGCCTCGCGAAAGAGACCGCGCGCGTAATGCGAATGCAGGCCACCCTCGAGCCCGTGCAAAAGCAACAGGCGTGGTGTGGTGGCGGCATCGTTGCGCGGTGCGAGACGCGCCACTTCTACAAAGTCGCCGTCGGCGGTGTCCCACTGTTCCATGCGAAGGAGCGGCAGTGTCTCGCTGCGTCGTGCCACACGTCCCCAGATGGTGGCGCTGTGCGCACCGAGCCACCAAGCCGGAGAATAACGGTGCGCCGAGGAGCGGTGCGTGCCGGTGGTTGGTGTCACGGCAGTGCAACCTTCGTGTGGGTGATGATGCGGCAGGTTGTCATGCGTTGGCCTACCACGCGATGCGCAACACCGGGAGGTTGGTGACCACCGGCTGGAGCGGTGAGAACCGGGCACCGTTGGTGAGACGCGCACGTGGCGGTGGCGCGACATGCTGCATGTGCTGCATCGCGAGCGCGGTGGCCAACGGAGCGAGCGACACGGCTACGCGGTTCCTGAGGCGATCATCGCCGCGCGATGTATTCAGCGATGCAGAAGACGATTCTACGGGCATCAGACCGCGCAGCGGACCCGCGTCGCGCGCGGGTTCGAGCAGCCCATCGGCGGCCACGAGGCCGAGCACTCCACCGGTCGCGGCCAGCGCCACAGATCCTCGCCGGCCGGATTCGAACATTGCCGCCACACCCACGCCCATCAGCGCGCCCGCCCAGCCACCGAGCTGGGCGAGCGTGCCGTTGGCCGCACTGCGATCCCCAGAGCGCACGAGCGTCCGATCGGCGACAAAAAATCCGCCCAGCAGTCCGGCGGTGGCCAAACCGTAGAAAGACGACCTGGACGCGTTATCGCCCGGCAGAGCGAGTGCGGCCAGCGAACCGAGTGCGGCACCGGTAAACGCCACCGAGGCATCGCCCGCCGTCACGTTGTAGGCCGCTCGCCGAGCGTAGCCGGGGCCAGCGGCGTAGCCAATCAGTCCGGCGCCGATCGCCGCGACGTATGTGGCTTTGGCTGAGCCCGGCAGTCGATCTGAACCGGGGCCGAACTCTGACCTGCGATCGAAGGTGCCGAGGGCCCCACCCAGACCAAGCGTTGTGAGCGCTGAAAGGTCAGCAACCAGGGCCGACGCGGCCGCTTCTCCATCCGTGAAGCCGCGCGCGCGGCTGAATCCGGTGACGGTGCCGGCCAGCGTGCCGACAAGAATAGGCGCGCCGAAACCCGCGCCACCGCTCGCATTGGCGATGGCCGCCACTGCGGCACCAGTGAGTGCGCCCCGAGTGGCGGCGTGCGCTGCGAGACTGTTTTGCGCTCGGGTGACCGGGCGATTCCGGATGACGTTGGCCGAGATGAAAAAGGCGGAGCCGGCGGCCAGGAAGTAGCCGGCCGCAGCCGCAGAGCCGTCGGCCTCACTCAGAATGGCCGCTGTCGCTGGTCCGTATACAAGCAGCCCGAGGAAGGTTTGGTTGCGAACGAACGCGTTGCCGGCTGGTTGCGATACGTCGAGTCCGGTGCTCTCGCCGCGCGCGCCGTCGCCTCGTGCCGCTGAGGCGATCATTGCGCCGTCAATGAGCGTTTTTAAAGCCAGCAAAGACGCATTGTCAAGCGAGTATCTGACCACCGAACCGTCCATCATCGTTGCAACGAGAACGTGTACTCCGCCACCACCCTCGAACAGCCGAGCCTCGCGAAAGCCCAAAAGCACCGGCCAGGCCGGCTCGCTCGATAACCGCAACCGGCTAACGATGTTCGGGGTGATCGTTAGCACTCGGCCGAGTGAATCAAAGGCCACCGGCCGCTCACTCACCGGCGTTTGCGCCCCGCCTTGGCGTGGAGAAAGTGCGGCTACACTCAGCAGCAGTGCAGCAAACGGAAGCGCGCGAAGCAAAGAAACGATTGGTCGCATACACGAAGAAAAAGGAGGAACGCAAACCGCACCAGTGGCGACCCACCGCATCAGAGACGT
>JBBRDJ010000159.1:0-6632 GCA_038203945.1 Gemmatimonadales bacterium | reverse complement strand
GACAGCGGCCAGCCACTGAGAGGTTGGGCGCTCGACGTTCACCGTGGGCGAGGGAGTGTGGGTGGCATCTTTGAACGCAGTTGCGGACCGGCAAGCGGTGACCCCGCCTGTGGCCAACAGGAATGCTCTGGTCACACGCGCGGCGTGGGACTCAGCGCGCGCCGCCTGCTCGGCTGATCCGGGCCGGTATCACGGCGATATTGCAGCCAGCACGTTGCACTGGTTTGACGCTTCAACTGGCAGCGATGGCGCGTGGCTCACTCGCGACGATGTCTCGGGCCAGTGGACGGGCTGGGATGCGCGTACGCTTGAACCGGTGACCGCCGCACACTCCAATGATTGGCGTCCATGGAACCGAGCGCTCAACGATGATGAGGCCCCGTTCTATCGGTGGTTCTCGGGCGCGCGCACCAACGCTGCGTTCAACGAGATCGACCGCCACGTGTTAGCCGGATTTGGTGATGAACCCGCGTTTCTTGTAGAAGGCGATCGCTGGGATCAGTCGCGCGATGGTGGCCGCGGCGCGCCGGTGGTGTCGTACCCACTCTCGCGAAAGGCGCTGCTGCTCGACGTCGCAGCAGCGGCGCTGGCACTTCAGTCTCTCGGCCTCAAGGCCGGCGACCGGATCGCGCTCAACCTGCCCAACATTCCGGCACAAATTGCCTGGACCGAAGCGGCCAAGCGACTCGGTGTCATCTACACGCCCGTATTCGGTGGGTTCTCCGACAAAACACTCGCCGACCGCATTCATGATGCCGGTGCGCGGGTGGTGGTTACCGCCGACGGCGGTTGGCGCAACGCGCAGATCATTCCGTTCAAGGCCGCCTACACCGATCCGGCGCTCGATCTCTACATCGCCGCCGATCGCGCCGTACAGGTCGTGCGTGACGCGCTTGCCAAACTGTCGCTCAAGCCCGCCGATGTTGAGCACATTGCATCGGGCGCCGCTGAAGCGGTGGCGGGTGAGATCACCGTCGAGCGGCGTGATGCCATGCGTGGCGTTGGTCGCGCCCTGTTGTCGCTCACGGAATCGGGTGCCATGGATGCCGCCGATGCGAGTCGGGTACGCACGGCCGTGGCGCGCGCACTGGTGGACGCCGGATCACCAATTGAGCGCGTGATCGTGGTGCGGTACACCGCCCAGGCCGATGTGCCGTGGCGCGAAGGGCGTGATGTGTGGGAAGACGAGCTGCTCGCACCGGCACGCGCGCAACTGCTCGAGGCCGCACGCAAGCTGGGCTTCGCTGTGGACAGCGATGCAGCGTTGCGTGCGTTGCCCGACACCGATGTAGTTCGCATTGTATGGTCGCTGGTGCCACCGTTGGCGCTCGATGCTGAGTTCCCGCTGTTCTTTATCTACACGTCCGGCTCTACCGGTAAACCAAAAGGCGTCGTGCATGTACACGGCGGCTGGACGGCCGGCATTGCCCACACCATGCGCATCAGCTTTGACGCGCAGCCGGGTGATGTGATGTACGTGGTGGCCGATCCGGGATGGATTACCGGACAGAGCTACATGATTTCGGCGGCACTCACCACGCGCGTGACCAGTGTGCTCGCCGAAGGCGCACCGGTGTTTCCGTCAGC
Source organism: Gemmatimonadales bacterium (assembly GCA_038203945.1). GTDB lineage: Bacteria > Gemmatimonadota > Gemmatimonadetes > Gemmatimonadales > Gemmatimonadaceae > JAABRT01. Next base: position 5,045 of record JBBRDJ010000159.1, on the reverse strand, counting down.
GGGACGGTTCGCGTCGATTATTGAACGCTATGGCGTAAAGATTTTCAAGGCGGGCGTGACGTTCCTCAAGTACGTGATGCAGGATCCGCAGCACGCCGAAGATGTGAAGCAGTACGATGTGTCGTCGTTGCGCGTGGCCACGTTCTGCGCCGAACCCACATCGCCCACGGTGCAGGACTTTGGCATGGCGTTGCTTACGCCGTGGTACATCAACTCGTACTGGGCCACGGAGCACGGCGGTATCGTGTGGACGCACTTTTTCGGCAACGGCGAGTTTCCGCTGCGCGCCGATGCCCACACGTATCCGTTGCCATGGGTGATGGGTGATGTGTGGGTGGCCGACAGTGAGCCCAACAGCTCGGGGCGCGTGATCGCTCGGCCAGCCGACATTGGTGAACGCGGTGAGATCGTGATCACGGCACCGTATCCGTATCTCGCGCGCACGATCTGGGGTGACACAGAAAACTTTCGCGTTGAGGGTCATGCCGTCGCACACGAATGGCGCGGCGACTTTGCGCGGTATCAAAACACGTACTGGAATCGTTGGCAGGATAAACTCGCCTACACGCAAGGCGATTTTGCGGTGCGCTACGCCGACGGTGGATTTTCGCTGCACGGTCGCAGTGATGATGTGATCAATGTGTCCGGCCATCGCATGGGCACCGAAGAAATCGAAGGCGCGGTGCTGCGCGACAAGCAGCTCAACGCCGACTCGCCCATTGGCAACGTGATCGTGGTGGGCGCGCCGCACCGTGAGAAAGGGCTCACACCGTTGGCGTTTGTCACGCTGGCACCGGGCCGTCGCCTTACGGCCGACGACCGTCGTCGCCTGATTGAACTGGTGCGTACCGAAAAAGGCGCCGTTGCCGTACCGGAAGATTTCCTTGAAGTGCCGGCGTTCCCGGAAACACGCAGCGGCAAGTACGTGCGACGCCTGGTTCGCGCGTTGGTGGAAGCAACACCCATCGGCGACACCAGCACGCTGCGCAACCCGGAGTGCATTCCGCCGCTGCAGCGCGTGATTGACGAATGGAAAGCGCGTCAGCGTGTTCGCGAATCGCAAAAGATTCTGGACGTTGGACGTTATTTCCGCGTGCAGTATCATCCGGTTGCACACGAAGGCGACACCACGTTGCGATTGGCCCTGGTTACCATCACCAATCCGCCGGTGAACGCGCTCAACGAACGCGCGCTCGATGAACTGGTCACCGTGGTGGAACATCTCGGCCGACGCAAAGACGTGGTGGCGGTGATCTTTACCGGTGAAGGCACGACATCGTTTGTGGCCGGCGCCGACATTCGGCAGCTGCTCGAAGATGTACACACCGTTGAAGAAGCGGTCACGTTGCCCAACGTGGCGCATCTGGCGTTCCGCACGATTGAGCGCATGGACAAGCCGTGCATTGCGGCCATCAACGGCGTGGCGCTGGGCGGCGGACTGGAGTTTGCCCTCGCCTGTCATGTGCGACTGGCGGAGCGTTCGGCACTCTTTGGGCAGCCTGAGATTCGTCTCAATCTGCTGCCCGGCTACGGCGGTACACAGCGACTCACACGCCTGCTGTCTGACCGCGACGGCATGGAAGGTTTGGTGCAGGCCATTGAAATGCTGGTGGGTGGACGCTCGATTGACGCCAGTGAAGCCGAGTCAATTGGCTTGGTGGATCACTTGGTGAGTGATGCGCAGGATGTGGTCGCGCACGCGTCCGCATTGGTGCGTGAATACGTGAAGGATCGCACAAACAGCGCACTCGGTAAACAGTTCAAGCAGGTGCGCGAACGTCGTGTGGCGTGGGAGCAACCTGCTACGCTTTCACTCGACAGCGCAGTGGCGTTGGCGCCGGTGGTGTCGTTGCTCGCACAGGCGGAACGTGTGGGTCGCGCCCAGCCTGCGTCGCGTGTGCTGGAAGCAGTGCGCACCGGCTGGAGTGAAGGCTTGTCGGCTGGCCTCGCGCGTGAAGCGCGTTTGTTTGCCGAAGCGGTGGTTGATCCGGACGGTGGCAAAGCCGGTATTCGTGCATTCTTTGATCGCGCCAGCGCGCCACTGCCGGTGCGACGTGGTGCGATTGTCAGTGCAGAGCGTGAACGTGAACTGGCCGAGAGTGGTGAGTTGCTGGCCGTTGGCACACCGTTCTTTCCCGGTCTCACACCGCTGCCGTCGTGGCAGTACGGCATGGGTGTGATCAAGGATCCCGCGACCGGCGCACCCTATCATGGTGAGCCCATCAATGCGGAGCGACAGGTCATTGTGCCGGTGGAGACACCCGGTCCCAACGATGTGCTGCTGTACGTGCTCGCGTCTGAAGTGAACTTCAACGATATCTGGGCGATAACGGGGATTCCCGTGTCACCCTTTGATTCGCACGATCGCGATGTGCAGGTCACCGGGTCGGGCGGTGTTGGGTTGGTGGTAGCACTGGGCGACGCGGTCAAGAGCGATGGTCGCACGCGCGTTGGCGATCTCGTCACGATTTACTCGGGTCAAAGTGCACTGCTGTCTCCATTGGCCGGACGTGATCCGATGGCGGCCGACTTTCGTATTCAGGGTTACGAAACGTTCGAAGGCAGTCATCAGCAGTTTCTGCTGGTGCAGGCACCGCAGTGTCACCCGTTGCCGCCCGACGTGACGCTTGAAGCCGCAGGCTCGTACATCCTCAATTTGGGTACGGTGGTGCGCGCGTTGTTCACCACGCTGCAAATCCAGAGCGGTCGCACGATGTACGTGGAAGGCGCGGCCACCGGCACGGGTCTCGAGGCGCTCAAGACATCGGTTGCTGCGGGCGTGCGGGTCACAGGCCTGGTGTCCAGCGACGAACGTGCACGTGTGGTCACGGGCTATGGTGCGGTTGGTGCGATCAATCGCCGAGCTGAAGGCATTGCGGAGTGTTTTACATCGGTGCCCGGTGACGCCAAGGCCATTGCCCAATGGGAAGCGGCCGGCGAACCGCTGCTCGATGCATTCCGCGCGCAACATGATGGTCATCTCGCCGACTACGTGATTTCACACGCCGGTGAGCAGTCGTTTCCGCGTAGCGTGCAGCTGCTGGCCGATGGTGGTTCGCTGGCGTTTTACGGCGCGTCAACGGGCTATCATTTCACGTTTGCCGGCAAGCCAGGCGCGACGTCTGTCGAATCAATGTTGCAGCGTGCCAACCTGCGCGCCGGTGAAGCAGTGCTGGTGTACTACGGCCCCGGACTCGATCCGGACGCGCTTGTTGATCCGGTGGGCATTGAAGCCATCGAGGCCGCGGCAGCCCGACGCGCCCGCATTGCCGTGGTCTGTTACCACGATGCACAACGCGAGTTTGTGCGCTCACTGGGCTTTGGTGATCAGTTGGCCGGTGTGGTCGCCATTGACGAACTGCGCAGGCGTGCGTCGGTGGACTTTGATTGGCCCGAGACGATGCCGTCGCTTCCCGATGTGCGCCGCGATCCGGTGGCGTTCAAGGAGGCAGTGCGAGCGTTTCAGGAACGCACGATCAAACCGCTTGGCCAGGCCGTTGGCAAAATTCTTCGGTCGAGCGACAACCCGCGTGGCGCGCCCGATCTTATTGTGGAGCGTGCGGCACACGATGCGCTGGCTGCGTCCACGGCGCTCGTGCAACCGTTCAGCGGACGCGTTGTCTACGCCGAAGACATGAATCGGCGCCGTTACAGTTTCTATGCACCACAGGTCTGGATGCGTCAGCGTCGCATATTGCTGCCGACCTTCAACATCCTTGGCACTCATCTTTGCAACGCTTATGAGGTTGTACGCATGAATCAGATGCTCGCCGCCGGTCAGCTCGATGTGACCGCCCCCACCGTCGTGCCATGGGAAGCACTACCCGAAGCGCATCAGGCGATGTGGGAAAATCGGCATGCCGGTGCGACCTACGTTGTCAATCATGCGTTGCCGTCTACCGGGTTGCGATCACGTGATGAGTTGTACGAAGCGTGGGCGGCATTGGGAGAACACGCATGAGTGCAGACAAGGAAACGGGTGCAACCGAACGCCGTCGCACGCCTCGCGGCCGTTTGGCCGGCAAGGTGGTGCTCATCACAGGCGCGGCTGGCAATATCGGGACGCAGATTTCGCGTCAGGTGCTGCAAGAGGGCGCCACGCTGGTGATGAGCGGACGTACGCAGGAGCGGCTGGATGCTGCCCGTGTCGCGTTGCGCGAGGAGTTGAAGGTACCGGCCGCACGCATTCTCACGGTGGTGATGGATGGCTCCGAGCCGGGGCAGGTGCGCGTTGGCATTGAACAGGTGATGGCGAAAGCGGGACGCATTGATGTGCTGGTGAACAACGCCGGTTCGGCCGGACCCAAGTGCCGTCTGCGCGACGTGCCGTTTACAGCTGCTGAACTCGAGGCGCTCGCCGAGACTGGCATTCACGAGGTGGAGACAGTGGGTGCGGCAGCGCGCAGTTTGTTCGGGATTGCGTGGAACCTGGTGCGCGCCGCAGTACCGCATATGCAGCCCGGCAGCACAATCATCAATGTGTCCACCATCTTCTCGCGCACGCAGTACTACGGCCGGGCAGCGTACGTGGTGCCCAAGGCCGCACTCAACAGCTTTTCGCGACAGCTGGCCAGCGAAGTGGGGCCGTTGGGCATTCGTGTGAATACCGTATTCCCCGGACCGATTCGCTCCGAGCGTATTCGCACGGTGTTTGCGGCCATGGACAAACTGCGCAACGCGGAAGACGGCACAACCGCCCGTGAAAACTTTGATCTCATGACGCTCGCGCGCTCTACCGATGGCGGGGAGCCCGAACGCACCTTCCCAACGGTGGAGGACGTGGCCAACACCATCGTGTTCCTGGCGAGTGATGAGTCGGCGGCGTTCAACGGGCACAACTTTGAAGTCACGCATGGTATGCAAGTGCGGCAGGAATCGCGCAGTACGTGGGTGTCTCGTCCCGAGTTGCGCACGGTCGATGGCCATGGTGTGCGCGTGTTGCTGGCCGCCGGCGATCAGGTCAAGGACGCACTGACGATTGCGCGCGTGCAGGCCGAATGCGGTGCGGAAGTAGTGCTCGGATTGGGCTCCGAAGAGGGCGTGCG
>JBBRDJ010000158.1:0-6730 GCA_038203945.1 Gemmatimonadales bacterium | reverse complement strand
AGGCGAGAGATGGACACCGCGTCGATGTACTGCTGCGCGCTGTTGTAGCGGTGAATGAATGCGCCGCGTTCAATGACGACGGAGGGAAATTGTTCGCCGAACTCCGCTGCGATCACGGTGCCAACCGCCGCCACCGATGCGCAATGTCCACAGGGATATTCCGGATGCGGAGGTGTCTCCAACAACGGACGCCAGATGGAATCTGAGCGTGCGGCCAGGTTGCCGTTGACCGCCGCGTGGCGGATGGCGGTGATTGGACGCCAGAACGCGTAGTGGTACTTCCCCTCGAACAACGAGATGTACGCGTCCGCCCACGCAATCTCGGCCAACGCAAGAAAGCGCGCGTCATCCACAAGCGTGCGACCAGGCTGCCCGATCAGCTGCGGCAGAACTTTTCGAACACCGGTTTGTCCCCAGTAGCGTGCGAGCTCTGTTTGCTCCGCCGTGCGGTCGTCAGACACCAATCCACCCACTCGTCGCAGCTCATCGATATCGCGCCGCCAGATGTCACTTGTGAGTGACGGCAGTGGTGGCGCGCGGAACTGTTCCGGTTTGTCCATCGCCCACGGTTGGGCACTTGCCCAGTTTGTCCCGATGTATTCGGCGGTCTGCACATAAACGCCTGGTTGAGACGTATTCGGCAGCAAATCGGCTCGACCTACTCCCGACTGCGAGCGCGCCGCCATCACAGAAGCGGCTGCGCGACGACCAACTGCCACTCCATTGGCACGCGCCACCGTGTCCTTGATCTCACCCAACGCTCGCGCCAACGCATCTGTGTAGAGCGACGCGTTGGCGGGACACGTGTGAATCAGCACATCGTGCGCGGCCTGCGCGGCCGCCACGTTCGGCGACGCCGGAAGTTTCACCGGAGTGATGGCACCAAACGGCGCGTATTTCTTTTCAATAGCGTTGATCGCCTCGAACATGGCGACTGCAAGCAGCGCACCATCCTCATTGGCGAAATAGGGCGGGCGCTCGCATCGAGACGCCAGGTCACGCCACGTAAGCAGTACATTCTGTATCACATCCGCTCGCGCCGTCTGGGCAAAAACGGCAGTGAACACCACACAGCATACGGCGAGCATGAAGGCTGGGGCACCGCGACGAATCGGGCGACCAGGTGATTGCAGCAGTGCCATGCATCCGTTCCGGGAGGGAGGTGGGTAGCGGACCTTAAACGAACATTTCAGGGCTGATTTCGAGCGAAACCTCAGAGATGCGGTGCGCCGGTATCCCACTTCGCCGCGCGTGCTCCAGCACCGCTTCGGGGTTGGGCGCGATATATTCGCAGTAGATCTTTCCCTCGGCGTCCGACACGTAGCTCCTCACCCACACCACTTCCGGCATCGTGGACAACACGGCGTTCGAACTGCGTCCCGCGGCGTTCAACTGATCCGGCGTGAGCGACCCAACGTTTCGTTCAATGATGTAACGCGGCACCGTGACTCCTTGCAGTGGAAAGTGAGTGTGAAAGACAACTACGGTTGTACCAGCGCTGCAAGCAGCGCCACATCATCGAGCTCATGCGCGATACGTGTTGCAGCGGCCGTTGCGTCGCGTACGTCAGCATCGTGGGAAAGCAGCGCGTTTGCCTGCGCGAGACGCTGGTGCATCCAGCCTTCGCCTCGCCGATCGGCCAGCTCCACTCGCAGTTCCAGCGACTGCGCAAAACGTTCGCGTGCTTCATCAAGCCGTCCGCTGGCAATGGCCACATCGCCCAGCGTCGCGAACGCGTGCGCACGCAGCTGCAGTTCGCCCGTGGTTTCGGTCACGCGTACGGCTTCGACCAAGGCCGTTCGTGCTTCATCCCAGCGAAGGAGTTTGTGCAACGACGCCCCGAGGCTGTTCAAAATGAGCGCTTCGTGCACGCGGTCGTCTCCTTCGCGACAGAGACGCAACGCCGTTTCGTAGTGCCGCACCGCATCACGGTACTCGCCGCGTTGCCAATGCACGATTCCGAGCGCGTTGCGGACCGAGAGCTCGCGCTTGCGCTCACCAATGCGCACGGCGAGTTGCAGCGCTTCTTCGTAGTGCCGGATTACCAGCGCCGGTTCGACGCCAAGCCGACGTTCGGCGCGCGCCAATCCTTCCAGCGCCTCCGCTTCGCCCGCGGCGTTATCGGCCGCGCGATGAACTGCGCGCGCCCTTTCCCAGCTTGATCGAGCCTCCGTGAACACATCGAGCCGCTCGTGCACGAGCGCAATCCGCCTCCACATGAGCGCCGTGTGCACATGGTCTTCAAGCTGCGCAAACAGCTCCGCGGCGCGATGCAGGTGGGGGAGCGCCTCGACAAAGCGGGTGAGACCCACAAGCACCTCACCCAGCGAACGACTGGCATGTGCCGAGCCTTCCGCCAAACGTGCCCGCTGATTGATTTCGAGCGCCTGCCGGTAGGTGGCGAGTGACTCCTCGACATGACCCTGTTGCAGCTGGATGTGCGCGATGGCCGGTAGCGTGAACGACGCAACCACCGGATGGCGATGTTCAAGTCCTTCGCGCATGATGCGGCGGAAGTACTCGAGCGCGCGGTCATAGTCTCCCAGATCGCGGTGTACGGTGCCAATGACGTTGAGCAGCGCGCCATACCGCACGGGATTGTCCGTCGCCGCGGTGCGCGCGAGCGCCGCTTCAAGTACCTCAAGGGCGCGCGGCACGTCTCCCATGGCGCGCAGAATGTTCGCCATGGTCGCCATGTCTCCGGCTTCGGCGCGCGTATCAGCGGCTTGCTGACCGAGTTCGAGCACCCGCTTTATGATGGACAGTGCTTCGGCGTGTCGTCCTTCATGAGAGCGCAGCAGGGCGATGCTTCGAAGTGCGTTGCGTTCACCCACTGAATCCGAACGCTCGCTGGCAATGTGCAGCGCTGTTTCGAGGGCTCGCTCAGCGGCTTCGTAGCGGCGCAACAGCGTGAACGCATCACCCTGACGCAGATATGCCTGCGCGAGGCGGTCCGATGGGCCAAACGGCGCGAGCAAACCGATGAGCCGCTCAACCAGCGCCAGCTGACGGTTGCGCATACCGAGGGTTTCCGAAAGACGTTCCTGACGGAGGAGTACGTCGGCTTCCAGATCCCGCCGGCCGTCGTCATTTGGCAGCTGCAGCAGCCATTGCTCGACACGTTCCAAAGTGCGCAACGCATCGGCATTCTGATTGAGCCCGGCGGTGCGGTCGGCGGCTTGCACGCCGTAGCGCACGGCTTCGGACCATGACTCGGCGCGCCCGAAATGGTGCGCCAGCCGGTCCACGTGCTCGTCCAGTCGCATTGCGTAGCGTGCTTCAATCGCCTGCCCCACCGCGCGGTGCATGGACGCGCGTTGATGTTCGAGCAGACTATCGTAGGCCACTTCCTGCGTCAGTGCGTGCTTGAATCGAAAGAGTGGTTCGGGCACCACGCTGAGCTGTTGAACAAGACCGGACGCTTTGAGCCGCTCGAGTGCGTGGGGTAGCGTGTCAGGCGCGCCGCTTACGGCTTCGAGCACGCCTCGCGTGAAGTCTCGCCCAACAACGGAAGCGATGCGCAGGGCATCGAGGGCCTGCATATCGAGACGGTCAATGCGAGTACGCAGTACCGCCTGCACCGTTTCCGGTACCAATAGCTCGGTGGCGTTATCCGCCGCGAATGCCTCACCGTTTTGCACGGTTACTGCACCGACCTCGCGCAACGCTTCACAGACTTCTTCCAGAAAAAACGGATTGCCCCCAGTACGTTCGTGCAACTGTTGCGTCAGTTCCGGCGCGATACGCTCCGCGCCGAGCATACCGCGCGCGATCGCAGCGGTGGCGGTACTGTCAAGTGGCGTGAGCTGCACAACGCGTAGCTGTTCCGCGCTGCCCCAATCGATGGTGGCATCCGGCCGGGACGTAGCCACGAGCATAAGCGGGGCATTGGCCACCACTTCGGAGAGCTGCCGAAGTGCCGCGCGTGATGCCTCGTCTGACCAGTGCCAGTCTTCCAACAACAGGAGCGTGGGGCGATCGCGCGCGCCGAGCGTAAAGAGTGCGGCGATTGCCTCGAGCATTGCGGTCTGGAAAAGATCGCCGCGCAGATGTTCGGGCACCGGATATGCGCCGCTCGGTATGGAGAGCAACGCGAGCAGCAGCGGCAAGAACTCGTCGAGCGATCGATCAATGGCGCGGGCGGAGAGCACCACCGCTTCGTGCCGTTCAGATGGCGTCCCTCCATCAGGCAGGGCGAGCGCATCGGAGACTGCTTCGATAAATGGCGAGAAAGGTGTGCTGGTCGCGTAGGTGTCGCAGCGCCCAATGAGCACACGGGTGTCGCGTGCCACTGCGCCGTCGCGCAGTTCATGCAGCAGTCGACTCTTGCCCACCCCCGCCTCGCCAACGATCGCCGTGAAACTACCGGCTCCCTGCGCTGCTCCATCGAGGCGTCCCAGCAGCTCGGCGCGCTCACGTTCGCGACCAACGAAGGCGGTGAGTGTTTCCAGTGGTGCACTGTCGAGTCGCGAGCGCACGTCGGATTCGCCGAGCACGACGAAGCTACTGACTGGCGTGCCATCGGTGTGCAGGGCTGAGGAGCGCACGGCCGCCGTGCGCATGAACGGGGTGACCAGTCGCCGCGTCTCGGCACTTACGACGATGGTATCGGAGTCTGCACCGGCCGCGAGTCGTGACGAGATATCCACCGGCGCGCCAGTGAGTCGATACTGCCGGTCGTTGGCGCCGGACTGTTGCACCACCACCGGCCCCACGTGCACGCCGGAGCGTAGCCGTAGTGCAGAGGCCAGGCGTGGCGCGAGTAGCGCAGCCAGTTCACGCACTCGCACCTGAAGCACAATGGCGGACCGCACGCCATTCAGCGCGTCGTCGTCATGAGCGGTGGGGACACCAAAGAGCATGACCAAACCGTTGCTCGAACTCTCATTGAGTACGCCACCATACTCCTGCGCGGCGCGCTTGGCCGCATCACGAATCTGTGCAAACACGCCGTCGGCCTGCTCCGGGGACAGATGATCAATCAGCATATCGTAACCGTCAATCGTGCACGTTACGAGTGTCACGTGGCGACGTTCGGCGCTCCGAACCGTCTGTGTGTCGCGGGCAGTATCTGAGAAAAATCGATCACTGTTCTTCGCTATCTCTACCACTTTCGGCGCGGACAAGCGGGCGCTGCACGCGCCAAGGGCATCAAGCAGGGCCGCTGCATCGGCAAACCGGTCGCCAGGCCGCTTGGCCAGCAGCGTGTGTATGACCGCTTCAACCTCTTCCGGGACATCACTGCGGACGTGCGACAGTGGGGCTGGATCCGCAGTGAGTGTCGCCGCCAACAGCGCCTGGTCAGCGCGAGCGCGAAATGGACGCACCCCCGCGAGCATCTCATACATGACGACACCCATCGACCACAGGTCGGTACGGTGGTCCACCGTCTCGCCAAAAGCCTGTTCCGGACTCATGTACGCCAGCGTCCCAATGGCGCCGGTTGCCTGCGTCGAGGTGACATCGGAGAGTTTGGCGATTCCGAAGTCGAGAATCTTGACCAGGCCATCGGTCGTGATCATCACGTTTGCGGGCTTGATATCGCGGTGCACGATCCCGCGATGATGTGCCTTGATCAGGCCACGTGCGATTTCACCGGTGATACGCAGCGCTTCCGCAACGGGGATAAGTCCGCGCGCAATGTGTCGATCGAGCGTTTCGCCGTCGTAGCACGACATCACGATATGCAGTGTTCCATCGGGTGTTTCGCCGATTTCGTGCACGGTGCAAATGTTGGGATGCTCAATCGCGGCAGCAGCACGCGCTTCCACAAGGAAACGCTTCTTCGCCGCAGGGTCAGCGCTGAGATGCGGCGGCAGAAACTTGAGGGCGACTTCGCGACCGAGCCGCTCGTCGATCGCACGATACACGACGCCCATGCCGCCGGCGCCGATGCGTTCAACGAGACGATAGCGCGAGTTCGGTGGTAGCGACACGGTGGGATCAGCGAGCGATGCGCGCGGCGGCAACAGTGGTGACATCACCTCGTCTACCAGCTGGTCAAGGACACCTCGCCCCTCGTGCGCAGCCAGCAGCGCCTCCACCTCGGCGCGCACGCCGGGATCGAGTACCGCGTCCGTCAAATAGGCATCGCGCTGCGCTGCCGGCCGCAACAGGGCGTCCTGGAAGATTGCTTCAACCGTGGCCCATCTCTCGCCCGCTTTCATTGAGCGCTGAGCTCGCGGTTGAGCCAGGCGCGTGCGGAAGTCCAGTCGCGTTTCACTGTGGCGGGTGAGAGATCAAGCGCTTCGGCCGTTTCTTCAATGCTGAGTCCCACAAAGAAGCGGCACTCCACGATCTGACTGTGTCGGGGATTCAGCAGGGCGAGCCTACCGAGCGCCTCGTCGAGTGCGGCCAGGTGATCCATGTGCTGGTCAACTGCAGCCATTTGTGCGTCTGCGTGCTCAAGCGGTACCGCGTGCTCGCCGCCACCGCGCTTTTGTGAGCGACGCTGTTCAGCGTAGTCCACCAGCACGCGTCGCATGGTGCGCGCGGCCATGGCCAGCACATGACTGCGATCGCGCCATTGCATGCGATCCAGCCCCTCGAGTCGCAAGAACGCCTCGTGCACCAGGCCGTCGGTCTCCAGGGTGTGTCCGTCGGCTTCGCCGGCCAGCTGGCGCCGCGCAATGAGACGCAGCCGATCGTGCAGGAGCCCAAGGACCTCCTTGAGCGCGCTCCCGTCACCGCGACTTGCTATATGCAGCAGTCGCGTCACATCACCCTGCTC
>JBBRDJ010000157.1:0-6775 GCA_038203945.1 Gemmatimonadales bacterium | reverse complement strand
AGCGCATTTCCGGAGTTCGTTACGGTGGCGTACGCCGCGCAAGCCAACTTGTTGGCCAGTGATTCACTGCGTCCGCCGCCCACGTTGTTTGTGGAGTTCGGCGCGAACATCAACGGTGTAAATCGTCGTGAGATTCTGGAGCGGGCGCAGGCGTTGGTGCGCACGCGCATTGGCTCTGACTCCATCATGCTCGTGGCACGTTAGTGGTGGTGATTGTTGCATGTGACTGGTACAACAACGAACTTTGAGCGCAACGTCCCACGTCTTTGAGAAAGGAAATGATGCCGCGCCTCATGCGCAGTCTTTCGGCTGTACTGTTTGTGTCGATCTCCTTATGGCACGCCGATGTGGTGTACGGCCAGACGGCTATCGCGTTATCCGAAGAGCGCTTGCCGCACATCTCTGTGACGGCCATGGGCACCACCGGAACGGCCGTGATGCTGATCCCTGGTCTCGCCAGCCCGCGAGCGGTGTGGGATGGTGTGGCACCCGAACTGGCGAAAACCCACCGCGTGTATCTGGTGCAGGTGAACGGGTTCGGCGGTGACGCTCCCGGCGAGAATGCGAGGTCGGGAATGCTCGACGGGATTGCCGCTGATCTCGACCGCTACATTCGTGCGCATTCGATCGAGCGACCGGCGATTATCGGTCATTCAATGGGCGGGCTGCTCGCGATGATGATGGGAGCGCGCTACCCGCAATCAACCGGCAGTGTACTGGTGGTCGATGCATTGCCGTTTTACAGCCTGTTGTTCGCCCCGACCATGACGGTTGCGTTGGCCAGGCCTTTTGCCGAACGGGCGCGCGAGCAAACACTGGCGACTCCTCCTGCAACGGCGCTGGTCACGAGCGATCCGGGCGGTATCTGGTCGAACACACCGGCCGGCCGGATTACGGTGGCCAACTGGGGTGCAAAGGCCGATCCACGCGTGACTGCCCACGCGATCTACGACGTCATGACCACCGATCTGCGCCCGGAACTCGAGCGCGTTACCGCCCGTCCCTTCACCGTGCTCTACGCAACCGGCGCGGGACCGCAGGCCAAATGGATCTGGGAAAACGGCTACGCTGGATCGCCTGCGCAGCTGGTGCCGATCGCGGACAGTTGGCACTTTATCATGCTCGACCAGCCGGTCGCATTCGCGACTGCGCTCAACAACTTTCTCGACGCGCGCTGAGGGCGTCGCTTGGTGAAAGGAAAACGGATTGCACTGCGTAAACACGTCAACGAAAGATTGTAGAATGCCAACCACGCTTCACCAACACACTTCGTCGCCATGACCAGTTCGCGTTTCACTGCAGGAGGTAGCGCGCTGCGGCCGGCCATGTACGCTGGCGTTGCAGCCGCAGTCGTATCTATTGCGGCCGCCATTGCGATTCGGTTCGCGCCGAGCACCGAAACCGTGGCGGCCACGGTACATCTGCTGCTCAACACGCTGCTTTACGCCACCGCCGGGGCGCTGGTCGCGCGGTTGGGGGCAGCGGGATGGCGCGCCGGCATGTTTGCGGCGCTGGTTGACGCGCTGATCGGGCATGCCATCGCTTTCCTCATCATCCCAGCGCCCGATGCGTCGAGGGTGTCCTTGCCGGCCGGTATGGAGGCGACCCCCGGCGTGCTGGCAAGCGTGCACCTCTTCGGCGCGATGGCTGGCGCAGCGTTGGCCGTGGTGCTCGGGGCGGTGGCTGGCGCGGTCGGGGGGTGGGCGCCGGGGCGAGCGCGGAGAACGCGTGCGTGACCTGTGGGGCCGCGAGTCGCCTTCGTTAGTAGCCTGGGCCCACATAGAGCATTTCCGAAAGCCGCCCCTTCAGTGCCATGGATTGAGCGAGAAGCAATAATCGAGACAGGTGACGACATTCGATGTTGATATGGGGCTTTGGCGATCTGCGTTTGGTCTCAGCACCAAATGATCGCGTTACCAACTGCACTACGTGTCGAAATCAAAGCGGTAGATGTCCTCGATGTGCGAACCCGGTTCGCGCTCCACGATTGGGTGAATGATGCCGTCGTGCAAACGGTACACCCAACCGTGCAGATGCGGACCCTGTCGATCCTTCCAGGCGCGCTGCACCACCGTCGTCTTGGCGAGGGCGTAGACCTGTTCGATCACGTTCAGCTCCACCATGCGATCAACGCGTTCTTCCGCCGAGGCGAGCGCGTTTACCTCGTCCTGGTGCAGGCGGTAGACATCCTTGATGTTGCGCAACCACTTGTTGATGATGCCGTATGACTGATTTGTCATGGCGGCAACAACGCCACCACAACCGTAATGTCCGCACACGATTACGTGGTTGACCTTGAGCACCGTGACCGCGTACTCAAGCACGGACAGCATGTTCAAATCGGTGTTCACCACCATGTTGCCAATGTTTCGGTGAACGAACACTTCACCTGGCAGCGTGCCCGTGATGACGTTCGCCGACACGCGACTATCGCTGCAACCGATCCATAGCACCTCGGGATTCTGAACATTCTCAAGTCGCGTAAAATATTCCGGATCGCGCGCGAGTTCCTGCTCGGCCCACTCCTGATTGCGGCGTAGCAGCTCCTTGTAAATCGCCATGACAGAGAACGTCCTGCAGCGCGGTTCGCTCGTGCGTCAGGTCAGCAGGTCATGCGGTACGTAGCCACCGTTCTCGGCGATCTTCGCCAGCACCGTTTTGTGCAGCCACACATTCATTTTTGCGGAGTCGCCCATCAGCTCCTGAGGGCAGTCCAGCTCGACCGCCAACTGCTTTCGCGCGGCAAAGCTACTATCGAGATCGAGCAGCTTGAGCAGATCCACGATGGAGGTGCGCCAGTTGAGCGTCTGCGGATTGGCCTTTGCCATCGCTTCAAGCTTCTCCTCAACGTTCACGAGGGGAATCGCCACCGATGGGTCGGGAACCCTCGGTGAGGGCGCGCTCGGGGCGGTTGCAGCCGTGGTGGGCGGAGCGGCTGCGTCTGGAGTGTCACCGATGCCGAGCTTTGAGAGAATCTTGCTGAACAGTCCCATGGAATCAGGTCCGGTGTCGGGGAAGTCGCCACGGATGCGGCGCGCGGTGGGTCAGAGGAACGGGACCAACAGGCCCTTGCCAAGTTGCCGATTCAGCGGTCGCGCGCGCAAGCAGAGCAGTGAGATATCATCGGTCCCAAGTCGCATGCGCGCCGGACTTGTCAAACCGGCGCCTCACGATGTTTGACTCATCACCACTCTCACAGGACGGCAAGAGACGTGATGATGGTCACCAAAAACCGTCTGCTCTACGGCCCCATACCAGCGCTGCGTGACATGCTTCCCTGTCCAACTACACCATGTTCACCGTCACATGCTCGCGACCCGTCATTCGTGGCGCGTCTTTCATGTTGGCCTACATCACGGTGTCGGCGGCTGTCGCATCGGCGCAGGCTTCCCTGTCGGGATCGCTCATGGCAGACGACTTGTTCCGCGCCTACATCGGCACCAGTGGCATACTGCCTGGGCAGCAGATCGTCCCGGGCAACAACCGGCGAACGACCTACGAATTCGGCCACGTGGGGTTGACCGCTGGCCCGGACCAGTGGTTACACGTGACCGGCGTCGACGATGGCGTGATCTCGGCGTTTATGGGTTCGTTCCAGTTTACGGGCAGCGGTTTTGCTCGGCTTGGTGGCCTTTCGGCGCCGCGCGGCGCGCCATCAGGCGGCAGGCTCGACGCGGTAGCCGTTTGCAGCGTTGTGCCAAAGCGTAGACGAGTGCACGCGTGACAGTGCTGAAGGTTCTGAAAACCTCACCGCATCATCCAACCGCCGCCGCAACGGCATGTCGCTCTTGTGGCAGAAGCGCTGCGTAAATCAGGTTATGCACCGGCGTGGGCACGCCGGCGTGTTCTCCCATGCGGGACATGGCACCAGCGAGCGCTTCGAGCTCCGTTCGCTTTCCCTCAGCGAAGTCGCGCTGCACCGATGTGGTGCCGGCCGGCGGCAACGCGTCTACATAGCCCAGCGTTTGTTCAACCGCACCCGCGCCAAGCGCCACCCCACGCGCTGATGCGACGGCCATCACTTCTTCCATTGCGAGTCGAAGCAATGTGCGGCTCTCGGCGAGCGCACGATACTCGCCAACAGGCCGTCGCACCAACGATCCCACTCCGCTCACTGGTGCGAAGAAGAGAAACTTGCGCCAAATGTCGATTTCGATGTGTTTCGAAGCCGTCACTTGCAACAGTGAATCGAGATTGAGTGTTGCCTGCAGCGCCACCACGCGATCGCTCATGCCTCCCGCTGGCTCGCCAATGGACATCGACGGGTCAATGCCAACGTGGCGAATCACCCCTGCTGACTCCACCATGCTGATGATGCGGCATGTCGCGCCGAGTACGTGCGCGCGTGGCAGTGCGCGCGCGAGTTGCTCAGATGCTTCCACGCCGTTCTGCAAACCGAACACAGTCGCATTGTCTGCAATGTGAGGTCCCACCTGTGCGAGCGCATCAGCCAGCTGCCACGTCTTGGTCGCGAAAATGACAACGTCTGCTTTCGTCGCCTCCGAAGGGTGGGCCACCGCCCGCAGCGCAGCGGTCACGTCGCCCTGCGGCGATCGAATTTGGAGCCCCGATTGCTGAATCGTCGCAAGATGCTGCCCGCGTGCGAGCAGTGTCACATCGCGCCCTGCCTGCGCCCACCGCGCTCCGAAATATCCACCGGCTCCGCCGGCCCCTACAATGAAAATTTGCATCATATAATGGTAGTGTGTTGGGAGTGCGGAAACGTGCATGACTGAAGATCGAGTACCAACACGTCGCCAACGGTGCCAGTGCTGCGGCTCCAACACCCGTGAGGCTGACACGTTCAGGTCATGCGGACTCACGCTCATGTTGTCGAGGTTGTCTTACTGCCAGCCGTCCTTTGGCAATCGTATTCAGCCAGACGGTCTCATCGGGGCGACCACCATACACTTCGAGCGTGCCTTGCACCGTCACGCGTCCGAGTCGTTTGAGTCGAGCCCAACCGTGCGCGGATTCTGATCGATGAATGTGCTGAGCTACGCACCCAGCACCGAGTCGGCACGCACTTCGATCTCGTCGAGGCGGTGGGACGACTTCCACACGGCCAGTGCGGTGTCAGTGGCGAATCGCGTTTCTGGCGCGCGCGCATCGCACCACGCTTTGACCAGACCGCCCAGTTGCGCCGTGGAATACAGGGTGCTGACGGCACGAATGTAGCGCAGGTCGTCAGCGCGCTTCGCGGAGCTGGGTTGCAGAGGGAGCGCCGTGAGCAGTGCGGCGAAATAGACGACACGCATGGTACACCTCGTTGATTGCGAGCGCGACGACGTGGGCGGCCGGGCGCTGCATTAAAATACGAATGCCAACGCTGAAGTTGAGGTCCGGCTGAATCGTGGCCCGTGCGACGCATCACAGTGACAGGAACCCGAGCGATAGGCCGCATACGAAATAGCGTGCCCCTTCGCACCGCCAGGGCAGCGACTGTCCAGATGCTCCTACCCCCGACGCTTGACTCGGCGGGCATGCCGAGCGTACGATCCAGTGGCACGCAAGGCTTTGATGTGGTGCGCGCATTTTTGGTGACGGACGCTTGCGCCAATGCGCACATATTCGCTTCATGCGTTGCAGACCACTCACGCCGAGGACACACGGACTATGCTCATGGCTCAGAAAACGGGCGCGTGGACGCTCGCGCAGCTGGATCGGTTGCCCGACGACGGCAACAAATACGAGCTCGTGGATGGAGAGCTGTTCGTGACGCCGGCCCCGTCGCCGGCGCACGAGGCATTGGCCGGTGAATTGATCTGGATCCTGCTCCCCTACGTGAAGGCGCAGGAGCTCGGGCGCTTGGTTTTCCCTCGCTCGGTGGTGCGCCGAGAGGGCTCCGAAGTCGAGCCCGACATGATGGTGCGTCCCGTCACGCCAACGCGTCCAACAACGTGGGCGGAGATGCCGACCCCGTCGCTCGTGGTCGAGATTCTATCGCGAACCACCCGTCGGCGTGACCACGAGCAAAAGCGTGCGTTCTATCTCCGCATCGGCGTGGCGGAGTATTGGATTGTCGACCGTTTTGAACGCACGATTCGTATCATCACGGCGAACGCGGACGACATGGTGTGTGACACGACGTTGGTGTGGTGCCCGTCGGGTGCGACCGAGGCGCTGCACATTGATGTGCCTGCGTTCTTCTTGGCGGCGTTGGGGGAGGCGTAGCGTTCGGTTGGCGCACCGCACCTGCCGCCCCTACTCCTGCGACCGCCCCGCCTGACGTATTCGCACATCGATTGCCGGCGCCTCAACCAACTGGAATGTGGCAGATGCAATTGCGATCCGCCCCTCGCTTGCCTCGATCTCTTCGAGAATGCGCGTGAAGAGGAGGTCCTTCATGTGGCGGCGCTGCTTCACGTCCACGACGTAGCGCACGGTGAACTGGATCCAGTTGTCATTCGCGACTAACGTGACCATCGGCGCGATTCTGGCATCCTCCACCAAGAAGGAGCGGGTGATCTTCACCCACGCCTGATGCGCCCGTTCGGTGTACGCCCCGACCTCTTCCTGCACCACACGCTCCAGCATCTGCCGGGCCTGCTTCCAATCCGTGCCGTACTTGATTGGCACCGTAAGTTCATCCCAAAGAAACGGAAAATCGGCCGAGTAGTTGAAGACAGGCGCTTTGAACACGAAGCTGTTGGCCACGCGCACCACCCGTCCGCTGTACAGGTCGCCCTGTACCCACTCGCCGAGTTCCATGAGCGTCGTGCGCAGCACACCGATGTCGATCACGTCACCCTTGATGCCGCCCAGCTCCACCCGA
>JBBRDJ010000156.1:0-6973 GCA_038203945.1 Gemmatimonadales bacterium | reverse complement strand
CGCCAACACGCACGGGCGAACAAACATGTTTGCCACGCTGTTCGTTGGCGCACTCGACCCGGCCAGCGGGCAGATCGCCTACGTAAATGGGGGCCACGAGCCACCGCGCATACTGGGCGCGGATGGCGGCATACGGCTACTATTACCGCCCACTGGTCCAGCCGTCGGGATGCTGCCCGAGATTCCGTTCACCACCGGCCGGTTCACGCTTGAGCCGGGCGAAACTATGGTGGTGCTGACCGATGGGATCACCGAATCGCGCGCTCCCGGCGGGCTACTGCTGGGTGACGACGCCACCGATGCGCTGTTGGCCCTGCCAGCGGAGAGCGCCGACCGGCTGTTGCAACGCGTTCTCGATGCGGTGCATGCGCATGCCGCCGGAGAACCAGCGGCCGATGATGTGACGCTGTTGGCGGTGCGACGGACGTAGGCGCCGGCCGGACACCGGCTTCACTGCCGATTCTCGGCCTCGTGCGTTCTTGACAAGGTGCGTGCGTGGAGAGTGGGGTGCCAGCCTGCTCGCTATTCCGGCATAGCCGCCAAGATCTTGTCGGGGGTCATTGGGAAGGTTCGCAGTCGCGCGCCGCACGCATTGTAGATGGCGTTGGCAATCGCGCCCGCGCCGCCGCAGATGCCCAGTTCGCCCACGCCCTTGGCCTGGATCGGACTCGCGACGGGATCCCGTTCCTCGACCAGAATCGTCTCGAGGTGCGGCACGTCGCGGTGCACCGGCACGTGGTACTCGGCGAGATCGCAGTTTACGAGATGCCCGTCGACCGGATCGAACAGCAGGCTTTCGGTGAGCGCCGCGCCGATGCACCAGGTCATCCCGCCGATGCACTGCGACCGCGCGGTCTTGGCATTGAGTACGCGGCCGAACCCGAAGGCACCAAGCATGCGGCGTACCCGTGCCTCTCCCGTCCACTCATTGACCGCGACCTCAGCAAAGAATGCGCCGAAGCTGGCGGCGGCGTACTTCTCCTGCAGCTCCCCTGGCTTGAAATGCCCGATACGGGAGATCTCACGATTGCCGATCACGTCGCGCAGGCTCTTTTTCGAGCCGCCGGAGGTGCAGCTGCCGTCAGCCAGATCCAGCGCGCTTTCGCTGGTGCCCAGTCGTTCGGCGAGCTGCTCGCGAATAGCCTCGCAGGCAACGAAGACGGCGGAGCCCGTTGATGCCGCCCCCCAACTGCCTCCCGACCCGGCCCCACGCGGATGGCGTGTATCGCCAAGATCCACCCGCACATTCGCCGGATCGAGTCCAAGCATTTCGGCCGCGATCTGGGTGAGAATCGCGTAGGTCCCGGTGCCGATGTCGGTCATGTCGGTCTCGACGAGCGCGGTGCCGTCAACATGCAACGTAACGCGCGCCTGCGCTGGCCTCACGCTGTGAGCACGCGCCGCGCTCGCCATGCCGGTGCCGATCCACCATTCGCCCTCGCGGTGCTGGCGCGGCTTTCGCGGCCCACGGTCCCATCCGAAGCGCGCCGCACCCTGCTCCAAGCATTCGGCCAGCTTGCGCGACGAATAGGGAATGCCCTTGACCGGGTGCTTGTCGGGGATGTTGCGCAGACGCAGCTCCACTGGATCAAGACCCGCCTGCTCGGCCAGTTCGTCCATTGCCGCTTCGAGCACCGGCATGCCGACCGCCTCGCCCGGGCCTCGCACGGACCCCGCAGTCATGCAGTGGATGCGCGCTAGTTCGATCTGCAGTAGCCTGTGCTCGCCGCCATACAGCAACTGACTGGACTGTACCACCGGCTCGGTATACTCCTCGTTGGGAAGGTTCGAGATGCGCGCCTCGTGGCCGAAGGCGGTCAGCCGGCCGTCGGCATCGGTGCCCAACCGCAGCCGCTGTTCGGTTTCGGTGCGGCGCATGATGGTTTGAAAGACCTGTTGGCGGCTCATCACCACGCGCACAGGCCGGTTAAGCTCCATCGCCGCGATGGCCGCCGCGACGGCCTCTGGACTGATGCCCAGCTTGGAGCCGAACCCGCCACCCACATAGCGTGACAGGCAACGGATCTTGTCTTCCTCCAGGCCCAGGCAATCTGCCAGTTCGGAGATGTTGTAGTTGGGCATCTGGAGCGATGCGTGCACGGTCAACTGCTCGCCGTCCCACTCGGCGATGGCGGCGTGCGGTTCCATTGCGGCGCTGGCATGACCCTCGGTTGTGAAGGTGAGGTCGACGGAGTGGACGGCGTCCTTCATGGCCTGCTCAAGGTCGCCCTGCGCAGTTGTCTCGATCAGCTCGGTCTCGACGGCTGCCGGATCAAGCGGCACATCCGATAAATCATCGGCATCGAACTCAATCTTGAGCGCCATAGCCGCATCGCGCGCCTGCTCGAAACGCTCGGCGACGACGAGGGCAATCGGCTGGCCGAAATAGTGCACCGTAAGCGGACCTTGATCGGGCGCCTCACCGGCGGCGGCCTGCGCCGAGCGGGTAATGAGCCGCGCATCGTCGATCACACGAATCACGCCCGGCATTCCGGTGATACTGCCGGCATCAATGCGCGTCACTCGGCCGCGCGTAAACGGGGCGGTCACCAGCACGCCCTCGGCGCATCCTTTGATGGCGTATTCAGCGGCGTAGGTCGCGGTCCCGGTTACCTTGGCGATGCCGTCGGGACGGTCCATTGGCTGGCCGATCACCCCTTGCTTCATCGCATCGAGCCGGTTGCGCTCGTCGGGCTTCTGCATCTCGAATACGTGGCTCATGCGTCTACTCCCGTGACTTCGCAGAGTACGGCCGCCAGTGTGCGGCGCGCGAGGGGGATCTTGAAGTCGTTCTCGCCGTAGCCGCGCGCAGTCTTGAGCAGGACATCGGCCGCGTAGTCGAATAGCGCCAGCGAGGGCGCTTCGCCCACGAGCGACTGCTCGATTTGCGGATCGTACCACGGCTTGTGCGCCAGTCCGCCGAACGCGAGGCTGGCGTGCGCGATGCGCCCCTCTTCCATGCGCACGATCGCCGCCACCGAGCACATCGCGAAGGCATAGGACGACCGTTCGCGCACTTTGCGATAAATGTGCGTGCCCGACACCGGAGCGGGCAGTATCACGCCCGTAATGATATCGCCCGGTTCCAGGACGTTGTCCTTCTCCGGTTGGTGCCCCGGCAGGCGGTGGAACTCGCGCACCGGAACGCTACGCACTGCGCCACTTGGATTGGCAATGTGCACCACCGCATTCAGCGCATACATCGCTACGGCCATGTCACCGGGATAGGTCGCAATACACTGGTCGCTGGTGCCCAGCACCGCATGCAACCGGGCGATCCCCTTGATCGCGCCGCAGCCTGTGCCCGGCTCCCGCTTGTTGCAGGGCTGATCGATGTTTGTGAAGTAGTAGCACCGCGTGCGCTGGCACAAATTGCCGGCGGTGGTTGCCTTGTTGCGGAGCTGCTGTGTGGCACCGGCGAGAATCGCCCGCGACAGTACCGCATAGTCGGCTTTGACGCGCGGATGCACCGCGGTCGCCGTGTTGGTGGCAAGCGCGCCAATACGCAGCCCACTGCCGTCGTCCTCGATGCTCGCCATGGGCAGCTTATTCACGTCCAACAGCGTGCGCGGCGTCTCAACCTGCAATTTCATGAGATCGAGCAGATTGGTCCCGCCGGCGATCGCCGTTGCACCGTCGCTCATGAGCTGTGCCGCGTGCTCGAGCCGCTCAGCCCGTTGATAGTCGAAAGGCTTCACGAGACGTTTCCTGCAACTTCGGTAATGGCCGCCACGATGTTGGAGTACGCACCACAACGGCACAAATTACCGCTCATGCGCTCCCGGATTTCTTCGCCCGAGAGCTTGGGCTTGGCGAGCAGATCGTCGGTTGCATCGCTGGGCCAACCGGCGGCGATCTCCTGCAGCATTGCGGTCGCAGAACAAATCTGACCGGGCGTGCAATAGCCGCACTGATAGCCGTCGTGTTTTACGAATGCCTGTTGCAGGGCGGACATGGTGGCGGGTGTGCCCAGCCCTTCAATCGTGGTGATCTCATCGCCGTCGTGCATGACCGCGAGCGTAAGGCAACTGTTGATGCGCGTCCCGTTGACCAGCACCGTGCAAGCGCCGCACTGGCCGTGATCGCATCCTTTCTTTGTTCCTGTGAGCCCGACAGCGTGGCGCAGAAAATCGAGCAGACTCGTGCGCGGATCGGCGGGAAGCTTCTGGTCTTCGCCGTTGACGGACATGGGCATGGACTGGTTTCTCCGGATGTTGTGGTCGCAGTTCGCTGATCGGGGAAGGTTCCAAAAGCTTGAGGTTTCGCCGTCAACGGTAGGCGCGTCGCCCGCCATGCCCACTCGGACGACACGCAACCATTGCTCAGGGAATCAGTCTGAAACCCGGTCCGTTAAATCCGGTCACACTCGTTTCCGCGCCATTGATTGTGAGGCCGAACGTTGGCGCGAGCGTACCGGCAAACCGGTCACGCTGCCACTCCGGTGTCTGGCTGCCGATGCCGCCGAGCCCAACACCGCCGAGGTTTTGGTAGCCGACAAAGCTGACCACCTGCAAGCTGGGCAACACGAGATACGAGTAGGTCTGGAAGCGCGCGGCCGTGGGGTTGCCGGCTACGAGTCCTGTCCCGTTAAGCGGCTTATAGAGTCCCGCCAGGCTGTCGCCAACGAATCCGTACAGGCCGTCCGGCCCGTTCAGTCCGTCGGCAAACGTGAATTCGTGGCTCGAGAAAAAGAGATAATACTTGTTGTCTTTCAGGATGAAGTGCGGTCGCTCGAGCTGCGAGTTCACACCGATGGCAGCGAGCAGCGGAGGGAGCTTTCTCCAACTGGTGAGCGCATCGTTTTCGGCCACGACCATTCCCACGACACCGTTCACATTTGGATCCCCGGTTGTCGGCGTTTCCCCGCCGTGCGAGCCGAACAGACGCATGCCCGCCGGGTTGTGCTGTACGCCCGGCGATGTTGGCCAGAAGCGCACGCCCGACGGTGACGCCGGATCGGCGTCAGGCCCACCGAGTGAGAGATTCGCCGTGAAGAGCAAGAAGCTGCGTCCGCTACGTGGATCCTTGAAGAACCACGGGTCACGGAACGCCCAGATGCCCGTTGAGTTCGCCTTCCGCTCATAGTACTGTCCACCGGGCTCAACGATCACTCGGTGTGGCCCCCACCCAGAGAGCGTGACGCCGCTGGCGGACGGGGTGGCCGTGCCCTGCACCATCACCAGTCGCTGGTCGGACGCTTGACGCGATTCACCGGCTGTGCCGTCGTCGGGTGTCACGCCATCCGCGAAGCCGAGCGCGGTGTAGAACACGGTGATGCGGTTGGTAGCCGGATCGTATACCGTGGAGCCAGCCCACTGCGCGCCGCCTTCCGCATTGCCGTCGGTAAAGAGTCGTGCGCCCAGCGTCCAATCCTGACCGTTGCGAGAGATCAGGTAACGCAACTCCGCTACGCCGTGTCGCTGACCCGGGAGCAAGGAGTCCGGTGCGGTGAGCGAGACCAGCACATACCACTCACCAATGCGTGCGATGGCGCCGTCGGGGGTTCGCACGGGCCAGGAGTCCCACAGCCAGTAGCCCGGTAAAATCTGGGCGTTCGGTTGCGGAAGGACCGCGAGGGTGGTGGAGGAGGTGAGCGAAAGATCTTCAACGACGTTCCGTGTCCAAAGCGAAGTAAACGCGCCGGCGAAGTTCAGGGGATTTTCGCCGCTCGGCTCGCTGATAAGCGGATCAGGGCCGACGGGATCGTCGTCCGTGCAACCGGTGGAGAAGAGCAGCGAGGGGATGAAGATGCTCAGCGCGAGCCGTCGCGCGAGCCTGAGATTCAGTCTGGGCATGATGCGGTCTCCGGTGAGTCGTGAGTGATCGGTCATCGCTGCACCTCTGGGATCATGCTGCGCATGACGGCCGCTCGCGTATCCACGCCTTGCAGCGAGAACCTCGGGCCGGCGTTCGCGGAGACGATGCGAGTGTTCAGTCCATTGAGCGCCAAACCGACAGCTGGCGCGAACGTGACGTACGGCTTGTCGCCGACGACGTTCAGGAAGCTGATGACCTTAGCTGAGCCTTCGCCTGCGGGCAGCGCGAAAAACGAATAGCTCTGTGCGGCGAGCACCGGTGGATTGGCCACCACGAGCGCCGATCCATTCAGCGGTTCCTTCTGACCGAACAGCGATGCTCCGGCGTACCCGTATAGTCCTTCGTAGCCGGTAAACGCGGCACTGAACGTGAAGCTGTGCGACAGCCAAAACACGTAGTACAGACCGTTGGTGTTAATAATGTGTGGGCGCTCCATCTGCCGGTTCACGCCAAATCCAGTAAAGAGCGGTGGCAAGATCGTCCAGCGCTGCAGCGCAGTGGACTGTGCTTCGATTATGCCCACCACCGAGTTGAACGACCGATTGAGACCGGAGGTGGTATCCCTTCCGGCCGCGTTGCCCGTGAAGAGCACGTATTCCCGGCCGTTGGCTGGATCGCGGTAGAAAAATGGATCGCGGAAGGCGTACACGACGCCAATGGTATCGGCGTTCTGGGGAAGCTCGTAGAAGCGACCTTCCGGCTCCGCGATGATGCGATGCCTCCACGTGCCGAAGGCGAGTCCACTGTCGGCAGTTGCAGACACCCGCGCCACGCCGAGCGCAAGCTTTTGAATGGTGCGTTCAAGTCCTTGCAGCTCGGGCACTGGTGTGCCGGAGACGGCCGTGTAGAAGGCGTACAGATTGCCGCTCGCCTCATCGTACATGGCGGAACCGGCCCACTGCGCGCGTCCTTCAGGCCGGCTGGTGCCGAACAGTAGCCCGCCCAGCCGCCAGTTCGTGCCGTCGCCAGACAGGAAGTACCGCAGCTGAGAGAGCGGCGTGCGATTGGCAGGCTCTACCGAATCGGGCGCGGTAAGCGCGACCATGATGTACTGCCCGTTGAGTTTCGCGATCTGGCCGTCGCGGGTGCGCACTGGCCATGAATCCCAAATCCACAGCCCCGGTGCGACGATGTTTTCCGGCGGCACGTACAGCGG
>JBBRDJ010000155.1:0-6974 GCA_038203945.1 Gemmatimonadales bacterium | reverse complement strand
CTCCGACGGATTGCGAAACTCGGTGAGCGCGCGCACCGAGAAGCGGAACTGGCCTTTGCGAATCGTGCCGCCGGCTCCCGTGGCGTTTTCGGCGCGGATGGCAGCGGCCACATCTTCCGGCGTGAGATCGAGCGCGCGCAGTTTTTCGGGATCGAGCTCCACACGGATCTCGTCGTCTGGTGCACCAACCACTGCCACACTCGATACGCCTTCGATCTGCTCGAGTCGTCGCGCGTGTACGTCAGTTGCTGTGCGGGCCAGGCTGCGTAAATCGCCACCGCCTTGCGCGCGCGAGGCTTTGGCGGCCTGCGACTGTGCTTGTCGAAGCGCCAGCACCGCAATGGGGCGCTCACCCGGATCACTGGTGAGCAGCGTAGGCCGATCGGCGCGCTCGGGCAACTGGCCGCGCGCGGCGTCGAGCCGCTCGCGCACCGACAGCACAGTGGCGCGCATGTCGGTGCCCCACTCGAACCGCGCCGTGGTGGTTACCTCGTTGTTGCGACTCACACTGCGCAATTCCGTGAGCCCCGGCGTAGCGCCGATCGCTTCTTCGATGGGTTCGGCCACGAAGCGCGACACTTCGGGAGCCGCCGCGCCGGTGTACGTGGTGCGAATGGTGAGCACGGGCAGCGACACATCGGGCAGCAGCGACACCGGTAGCCGGGTCAGCGACACCGAGCCAAGCAGCACCACGGCGAGAATGGCGGACAGCGTCGCCACCGGACGACGCACCGCGTAGGCGGCGAGACTCACGCGCCGCCCTCCCTATCGCTTGATCTTGGGCGCACGATCGCTCAGCGCGCGGCGAGCGGTATCACTCGATTCGCGCGGGGCGGTTACGCGCACCGGTGCGTCGTGCGTGAGCGTAAGGTGTCCTTCGGTGATGATCTGATCACCCGCATTCACCGGGATCTGTCCAGTGGTGGAGTCGGGCAGCACCTCGGTGTCCACGCCATTCGTGCGACCGGGCACGATATACGTCCACTGCGCGCGTCCGTCCTTCACCACGAACACCAAGGGACGTCCATCGCGCTCGATCACGGCGCGCGAGGGCACCATGCGCCGCCCCTTCAGTCGTGTAGCTTCGAGCTGCACATCGGCATACATGCCCGGACGCAGCGTGCCGTCTCCCTGCACGCGCACAATGGCGCGGCCGGCGCGCGTGACCGAATCCACCAGCGGCAGCAGGGCATCCACACGACCGCGCAGCAGGCGCCCGGGCGCTCCGGCGCTGCTGATGCTCGCTTCGCCGCCCACACGCACCAGGGGCAGATCGTGCTCGAGTACTTGCGCCTCGATCCGCAGATTACGCGTGTCGACCACGGTAAGGAGCGCCTGTCCTGCACTGACCTTTTCACCGGCCGCGATCTCGATGGCGTCGACGGTGCCGCTTACCGGGCTCCGAATCGTGGCACGGTCCTGCTCATACTTGGCACGTTCCAGCTTCAACCGTGCGCCGATCAGGCCGGCCTTGTTCATCAGCGCTTTGCGCTGTTCGGGGGTGGGGCCACGCCCGGTCACCACCGACTCCGGCACAAAGCTTTCCAGAAAGCGCTGCTCGGCTTCGTCGGTGCTGGCCTGCGCATCGCGCACCGAGAGATCGAACGGATACCCATCGAGGCGCGCCAACACCTGGCCCTTGGTCACCGCCTGACCGGGACGCACCAGGAGCTGCGCCACCGTGCCGGCCACTTCCGCCCGCAACTTCACCGCGGCATCGGAGCGAAT
Organism: Gemmatimonadales bacterium; assembly: GCA_038203945.1. Taxonomy (GTDB): domain Bacteria; phylum Gemmatimonadota; class Gemmatimonadetes; order Gemmatimonadales; family Gemmatimonadaceae; genus JAABRT01. The sequence continues at coordinate 5,246 of JBBRDJ010000155.1, read as the reverse complement.
CTGGCCCGTGGTCGTGACTCGCAATACCAGATCGCCATCGCGCGCCTTTTCGGCCATCACCGGCAGCGCCAGAGCGGGACGACCGGCTTCCTCGACCGCCTCCTGGGCAGCGGTAGAGGTCGCGCTTGCGGAATCGGTCGTGCCCGCGGCATCGCCTTTGTTGCAGGCGACGAGCGCGAGGGCGACCAAAACGGGCGCGAATGCCTGCAGGCCGAGCCTAAGACGAGAGATCGGTCGAGTGGGGGAAGGAGACGGCAAAGGAGTCAGCATTGGTATCGATAGTAGCGAAGCCAGCGCTCGCAGCTACGTGGCGCCGGGCGATAGCAGGCAATTGGTCTCAACTCAGCGTGAAAAGGTTACCGCCGGCAGAGTCCCCACAAGTATGGAGGTCGGGACCGGATCGCGCGATGGCAGAATCACGCGGGCGGTATCTTGCAGACGCGACCCGTGCTCGCCTGCATTCGGAGATCCGTGAACCAGGGCAGCGTTCCTCATGGATACTCGCGCCGGCCGCGGCGCCACGGCTTTGTGCGAGGCATACAGCGTTCCATCAACATAGCCTGATCGTCTTCGTTGATCTCCGCTTCCAACTCGCGACGCCCACTCGATACGGATTTCGCGTTGAGTTGCATGCAGTTTAGCATTGACCGGCATTTCTCAGGGATTGATCCACCGAGATATTATCTTCGTATGCTTTCTTCCGACCGACCTCGACCTTCAACGGCAAGCGCGCTATCGAGCTGTTGCAACGACGGAAGGCGCGATTGACGCCAACCATTGAGCAATACGGTTGGCGTTCCGGTGACCTTCATCGTGTTTCCGGATGCAATACCTTCAGCGATTCGCCAAGGTTGCCTCGTCGCCATCATGCACTGAACGAAGGCAGTAGAGTCGACAATATCGTTACGAGCGGCTAACGATGGAAAATTGAGTATGGCGATCGAATCTTGCGAGTCAAAGAGTTCGTTGTGCACTTGCTCGAAACGACCCTGATCGGCAGCGCACTCTGCGGCCGTTGCGGCTTTGACGGCGTTTGCATGATATGAAAGCGGGTAGTGGACAAAGGTGTAGCTTACCTCGCTACGGTGCCCTGCCATGAACGCGCGCAACATTCGCTCGAAGTTCCGGCATGCCGGGCATTCAAAGTCCGAGAGCACCAGAACATTGAGTCTCGCATTCGGCAGTCCCGTTGTTCTTCCAATCTGCTTCAACTTTTCGTAGGACGGCTCCAGCGTTGCTGGCCCGGCAGCTCGCGATCGTGATGAGGATCTCACCTCCCGGCGGACGATTATCGCGCACGATACGAAAGCTGCGACCAGCAATACCAGATTCGTCGCTTTGTCAAACGTCCTGCTCAAGGTGACCTCCTTACGTTAGTCAGTTGTTGAAGTGCATCTCCCGCATGCCGGGTACGCGTACACCGCTATACGCGTACCCGACATCAGATCATTGAAGATCGACGTGACAAGTCGAGTTGCAGACCATGCATGCACAGATCATGTATGCTTGATAGCAGGAGATTGGTGTCGTACCTCCGACATTCGCGCACTCGTGCTGCTGTGTAGAACATGGGGTACACGTTTCCTCGGCCTGCAACTCAACCGGCACCGAGCCCGCGGCCACGACACAGCAAATCGCAACAATTCGGAACAGTGCTTTCATGGCAAGCCTCCTCTTTAGATGCGCCGAAGGGTGTTCAGAGGCGAGCAGTCGGCGCGTTCACTGCAAGCCAGAGTATTCTCGCAACAGCTTGAAACGACACTCTCGACCTTCACGGCACACCGAATGCCCGAAGCGTTTCCACGTCAACCGCGTCCCGAATTGCCATTACTATGACATCCTTGCCGACCGCAACGATGCGCGCGCGCGCGGGTACCCGCCTGCATGAGTATCGATTGAGTGAATCAAGAATATCGATTCTGTAAGTAGCTCTTTGGGCGTGACCCCGCTCTATCCAGACCGATCCGACCGGGGATTGCAGGGGAACGGAATTCTGAAGCTGAGGGAACTCCGTCGGTCGCTCCGACGCCCTCGCTATCCGTCGTAGCCCTTGGGGAATGTCGGTGAGCTTCGCGCCGCTGGCTATCGCAACGGCTAAACCTTCCTGGATAACCTTTGCCGTTCGCATGCTATCCGCTGCGACAAGATCTTCCCAGTCTTGCTCCGTGACAGGTACCGCGACGCGCTCAAGCGATGCAATGTGCGCAAACACGATATCCTCGGCCGTCGAAAGCACCGACAAGCTGACTGAAGAAACGAGCAAGCGACGACCATCACTGGCTACGGCAATCTGACCGACGGAAGATGGGGTACCGACCGAGAACCCTTTCCCGTTTGAGATTTGCGCTTTGCGAGGAGGGTCCAGGAAGCGACGCGATGCGACGGCTACGGTATTGCAGGAGGCATCGGCGTTGAGAGTGCAGCGTACGATTCTGATCGAGTCCGCCGTAGCCCTTTCGAACGGAGAAAAACCATATATCCCACCTTGACGATCCGATGCAATCCAGTTCAGCTGCCGCTCGACATGTCCCGACCCACGGTCCGCTGCAGATCGGTGTCGATCGACAAAGCGGCCATGCGTATTGAACTGCAGCAGTGAACCGTCCCATTCAACTACAAGCACGCCGCCGTCTGGCCAAGCAAGTAACCCACGAGCAAGGTGAATTTCTGCTGGCCCCTCACCATGACTAGCGACTAGCCGTGCATCCGGCGAATTGAGCGCGCTTCTCCATAATTTTCCACTTTGTCCGTCCAGAACAAAAACGACCGAATCACCAACAATGACAACGCCAGCGATCGAGTCCACCTGCGTGCTTGAGAACGTACCGAGCGTTGATCCAAAATCTGCACACGTCTGGACAACGGTCGGCGTTTCAGCGCAACCAATGGCGAACGCGAGTGATAAGCGGAACAACAGTCGTGCGGTACGGATGCTCAGTGCCATTTGGTCCTTCTGTGATTTTGCAGACGCTCAGCAAACGGGAGAAGGACGGCCGACGTTAGTCGCAACTCGCACACCAAAGGAATAACACAGCCCACTGTCGAGCGCCGTCCCCCTCCGTTGTATCATGCTTCGACGTACGGGAACCGCCAACCAGTCTTCGTCGTGCCGTCAAGCTTGAGCCTGTCTAACAGTCGAACACGCTCTCTGCGACACTTACATCGTGCGATCTGCCGTTGCCGCCGCTGCTCGCCACAATCCCGTCCTTGACCGATTCGTTGCGAAGGGGTCGCGAAGCGCATTCCCTTCGGCATCAGCATTGCTGCCCGATAAGATGCCGCCGCACCAAGACTCCCGCTATAACAGAAAAGTGTGAATCGCCGAATTCTTTTTTCGACGTTACTCGATCACTCGCAGCCGCGTGTACGGCTCCCAGGCCTGCAGCGCACAGCGCTTCACCCAGACGTATCCCTTCGCACGAACCTCGGTCCATGAGCGGCCTGTGGTGCTCTTCACCAGCCGATAGCAGGCCGCTGGATACTCACCACGATGCAAGGCGACTTCGCACAGGGACGCGCCGTTCTCCGCCGCCTCCACCATCACACACGTGGTACCAGTTCTCTAATAGTCTGAAGGACGGAAGCTGTCGGCGCTCAAACTCATGCGATAGTTTGGCTCGCGACGTCACGGCGAGCGCGCGGCATGCGTCGGTAACACGTACGCTCAGTCGTAAATCGGACAGGATCGGCACCAGCGGCGCGAGTCGAATCGTCATCTCTGTCCAGCTGGCAGAGACGGCAGTGCTCGATTCAATCGGTGACGGGTGCATTCGGTCGCTCCGGAGCAAATAGGAAAAACGAACTGAAACGCACACGATTCACGTGCGATGCATCCGCGTATTGATGCAATGATTCTGTGCTGGCATTCAGAACGCAAGCAAGGCGCGATAACTTTAGCGAAAGTGGTTGCCCATGCTGTCCGGTTGTTGCCCACCGTGTCCGGTTGCCGACGCTCTTGCGCTCGCTGGCGCCCTCGAGTGGTCCAGAAGGCAGCACAACACCTCGACGTCACGATTCCCTGTGAGTGGCCGGATTCAGCGTGCGCGCAAGCGATTAAGAACGACGCCGCGGCGCTGTTGATCTTATCCCGTGTTGTTTCCGTTCATCAGTGCCATCTGTGTTCCGGCGGTTGCTTTCGCTGTTGCAGTTTCGCGTCAACCACCCGGCGAGCAGCATCGCCGATGCCGAGTTGCTCAACAGCGCGCCGCCCCGATCACCCACCGCACGATCTACGTGGTGGCACCGGTACCATCGCCACCACGATCCGCGTGCTGCACCAGCGCCGTGGGCGTATCGCCGCGTATCGCGTAGCGCCCCGGGATCTCCGCCGACACCGGCAGCAATACCTCGCTGCAACTTTTCCGTGTGCGCCAGTCCACCACCTGCACGTGCGCCGGCCCCGTGAAGTAGCTGCCGCTCAGAGTCGGATCATACGTGACCACGGCCGACCGCTCTTGCGACAGCATGCCCACCAGCATAGGGAACGACCAGGTGTACATAAGCGTCGGTGCCTTCGACGGATCACGCATCAGTTCCAGCATTACTTCGGGTCGCGCGCCACGTCCACCGTGCCGAAGGCCTGCGCAATCGGTGGGTTCTTGATATAGATGCGCGAGACGGAGCCTCCACGCGTCGGCACGGCGGTGCTATCGGCCAGCACGGCGAAGGCGGTGAGGCTGTCGACCATCAGCGCACCCACCACCGGCCCGTCGCGCCAACCGCCAATCAAGGTACCAAACCCGCCGATCTCGATCGATCCACGCGCGGCCATCGACGCCCTGTCGAACAGCACGACTCGGCGTTGTCCGCCGTCGTAAACCGCCAACACGCTGTCGCCGACCATGGCCGGCGACGTCGGACGTTGCACCTCGCCGGGCCCGCCGCCCACGCGCGTGATCAGCGTGAGCCCCCAGCCATCGGGTTCCACCAGCAGCACGCGCTTCGCGGCCCAGTCTGAGATATCGGCGCGCCCGGCGGCATTTACCGTGATTGCGTTCGGCCGTCCCACGAACATGCTGTCCGTTTCGACCACCGCCACGCTGTCGATCAGCGTGATCGCCGTGGCACCATCAGTGGCGGTGCGTCGTGCGTGCGCGTGAGATGTCCTTCGGTGATGATCTGGTCACCCGCATTCACCGGGATCTGTCCGGTGGTGGAGTCGGGCAGCACCTCGGTGTCCACGCCATTCGTGCGACCGGGCACGATATACGTCCACTGCGCGCGTCCGTCTTTCACCACGAACACCA
>JBBRDJ010000154.1:0-7147 GCA_038203945.1 Gemmatimonadales bacterium | reverse complement strand
AACGATGTGACCGACCGCTGGCTGCTCTCGGCCGCAGCGCGTGCGGAGAACTACAGCGACTTCGGTGGAACAGCCACGGGCAAGCTCGCGACCCGCTATTCGCTCACAGACCAACTGAAGCTCCGCGGTGCCTTCAGTACCGGCTTCCGCGCGCCTTCGCTTCACCAGCAATGGTTCTCGTCCACCGCGACGAATTTTATTGATGGTGTGCCGTTTGATGTACGCACAATCCCTGTGAGCGATCCGATTGCACGTGTGCTCGGCGCAGAAGACCTGAAGCCCGAACAATCGGTGAACTGGAGCGGTGGTTTTGCTGTGGAACCCACGCGCAACCTGTCCTTCACCGCCGACTACTACAACATTTTTATCAGTGACCGGGTGGTGTTCTCCGAAAACTTTATCGGTGCACAGGTAACCGCGCTGCTGGCCGCCAACGGGCTTTCCGGTGTGTCGGGCGGACGGTACTTCACCAACGCCATCAACACACGAACGCAGGGTGCGGATTTCGTCGCCAACTACGGATTGCAAGTGGGTGCCGTGGGCTTCCTCCGCCTCACCGGCGCGTACAATGTGACCGAAAACAGGGTAACGTTCGTAAAGCCCACGCCAGAAGCGCTGAACACGCAGGGTGAAGCGCTGTTCAGTCGCGTTGAACGCGGACGCATTGAACTCGGCCAGCCGCGCAGCAACGTGATGTTTTCGGCGAACCTCACGCGTCGTGCGCTCGATCTCACATTGCGTGCGCAGCGGTTTGGTGAAGTGGTGGCCCGCGGCACCAATCCCAATGGTTCGCTGGACAACACGTACGGCGCCAAGGTGATCACCGATCTCTCACTCTCGTACACCCTGCCGCGCGCGTTACGCCTTACACTCGGCGCCGACAACCTGCTCGACGTCTATCCCGATGCGAACTCGGCCACCACCAACAACGGCGGCATCTTCCCGTACAGCGGGATCTCGCCTTTTGGGTTCAATGGCCGGTACATCTATGCGCGGGTCAGTGTGACGCGGTGACAACGAATTAGTCGGCCGAGTACAGGCCGATTACCCAAGTGGTCAGCGGTCAGTCGCGAGACTGATTGCTGGCCACTGTTCGTTTGCATGAAGATGGAACGTGGCGCGGTAGTATTGTGGGCAGCCCGCAATCCCCCACGCAAAACCGCCCCCGACAACTGCTAGTTGTCGGGGGCGTTGCTACTCGCACAAGTGATCAGTTCGTTTTACAGAAATCGCCGACGACCAGCGGCTACTCCAAGACCAGCGATGCCGAGAACGAGTAGTGACAGCGACGTCGGTTCCGGCACGGCCGCCGCGCTAACTTCGAAGTCGTACTGCGCCTGCGGCAGGTCAGCAAACCCAATACGGACGTCGTCGGCAAACCCGGTGAAGTTCCCGGTCCAGCCGCTCCCGGTACCAATGCTGATCCCGTAGATAAAGGCTTCGGCGGAAAAACCCCAGTTTGTGGACTGGTTGAGGCACGTTCCGTAGAGACTTGTGCAGCCAGGTCCGTTCAAGCCACCGTTGGATCAGCAACAATCATCCGAAATACAGGAGTGTGCCAAACACTCCTGTGCTCGTACTCGCGCGGCACCAATCAAAGCTCAAGTTCGTGAGTTCATTCAGATTGCCGAAGCCACTCGTACGGTGCCAATACCGAAGCGGAAAAAAGTTCCAGAAAAGTGCACTGAAACAGCTCTGCTGGTTCCGCCTCACACATGCGACCGTGGCGGTGTTCCATCATGGGTGTAGGCGTTCCGCAACACTCAGCGTTTCACCATGCCCTTTGAATATGTTCGGCTGCCGACGCCATGCCCCCCTCATCGCTTCCCCCCGTCCACCGCACCGCTTCCCATCCGACACTTGTCGCTGCAGTAGCGCACCGACTCCCAATCACGCGCCCACTTTTTGCGCCACGTAAACGGACGTCCACAGCGCGCGCAGTCCTTGGCCGGTCGCTCGCTCGGCGTTTGCGCGCGCGATGGCGCGGTGGCGTGTGGTTTGCGTCCCATATTGCTCACCAGACGCCTACACAGGCCAGCGGGTTCCCGCGCCTCGCGGCACGCCGCGCAAACCGGCTTGCGGGTGCCGCACAACCCGCGGCTTGAAACGCCGAACGCAGCATCACACTGGCCACTGTATGCATCACGCCGCTGGCCGCTGCAGCGCCGGGGGATTCCCTTCCGCGCCCAAAACGGCCACACTCCACAGGTGACCCACCCCGATCCCATTCCCGGCGTCGACCCGCAACGGCCGATAGGCGACTTTGAGATTCGTGTCCCCGACGACTTCCTCGGGCCCGATCCAAGTGCGCCACCCCCAGGCTATCCAGCCGACTTGCGCTATCCGCCGGTCACGCCGGCCACGCCGGTGGATCAGCCGTGGACGCGCGCGTCCCGCTATGGCCACCGTCCGCGCGCCATTCCCGCCGAACGGGTGGGCGAGCTCGATGCGTTTCGACACGTCGCCCACAGCCTGGCTGCCGGTACCGACTCGTCAACCGTGTTGCGCGTGCTCTGCGATGCCGCCATGGATCAGGGACGGGCCAGTGGCGCCATGGTCGCCGAAGTCACCCCCGATGGCGGCAAGTTCGTCGCCTGCAGTGGCATTGTCTCCAATCTCTGCGACACGCCGTTCCCGCTGGCGGGCTCCATTACTGCCCGCGTGGTGGCCGAACGACGCGCCATCGCGATGGAAACCGTGAGTGAGAGCTCGCCCTTCTTTGAGTCCCTCCTGGGCCAGCGCGGCGTCGGGCCGACCCTCGTGGTGCCACTGATCGCGCACGAAGCCTTTCTGGGTGTGCTCATCGTCACTCGGCGCGTGGACACACCAGTCTTTGACGACGTGGATGAGGCGCGGCTTTCCACCGTGGCCGACTTGGCATCGCTTGGCTTGTGGAAAGCGCGGCTGCTCGAAGAGGCCCGGGCCGCCGATGCGGCCAAGACGAGCTTTCTGGCCACGCTGTCGCACGAACTGCGCACACCCATGGCCGCGCTCGAAGGCTACGGTGAACTGTTGGAAGACGAGATCCTGGGCCCGCTCGTGCCCGAACAACGTGATGTCGTGCTCAACCTGCGCGCGGTGGGGCGCCATCTCGGTGCGTTGATCGAAGAAATACTCACTTTCGCGTCACTTGAAGCCGACCGCGTCGTGGCGCGATTGGCTTCGGTTCGCGTGGACGAGCTGGTTGACTCGCTGCATCCGTTTCTCTTGCCGTTGGCGCGCGAGAAGGGCATCACGCTGCACTTCGACATCGAGCCCGGACTGCCGAGCATTCAGACCGACGAAGACCGGGTCCGTCAGATCCTGCTCAATCTGAGCGCCAACGCCATCAAGTTCACCGAACAGGGCGAAGTAAACATCAGAGTGTCGCGGAGACCGGTCATCGGTGACGCCGAGCCGTTAATGCACTTTGACGTGCAGGACACCGGCATCGGTATTGCCACCAGCGATTTGGCGCGTCTGTTCAAGCCATTCTCGCAATTGGACGACGGTCCGGCCCGCCGACACACCGGCACCGGTCTGGGACTCTACGTCTCTCGCCGACTGGCCGAGCTACTCGGCGGGCACATTGACCTGGTCTCGCGTCCGGGTGCCGGTTCCACGTTTACGCTGGTGCTGCCGGTCGGTCACTAGTCAGCGCGCTGCGATTGCCGAGCCGCGCAAGTGCGTTGACGCAACGTTAGATTTGGTCCCACTATGCGCGCACAGCCAAACACCGGCGCGTTCAACGACGGCGTGATCGCCGAGCAGTTTGAACGCTACCGTACAGATCCCAACAGCGTTGACGAAAGTTGGCGCCAGTATTTCCGCACCGCTGAATCATTGTTCGGCAATCAGAGCGCTCCCGCCCAGCCGGCCAGCGGATCGGTGGATGTGGCCTATCTGCGCAAGGTTGCAGCGGCGGCGTCGCTTGTGCAGGCGATTCGCAACTACGGGCATCTGGCTGTCCAGATCGATCCGTTGGGGTCCGAGCCGAGCGGTGCGATGGAACTCACGCCCGAGTTCCACGGGCTGACTGCGGAAGATCTGCACAATATTCCCGGCACGGCCATCGATGACGAACGCTTCGCCGACATGACCGCTGCCGAAGTGGTGGCGCGCAAACGCGAGGTCTACTCCAAGCGTATTGGCATTGAAGTCTGGCACATTGAAAACGACGACGAGCGCAACTGGTTTCGCGCTCAGTTCCGTTCCGGGCACTTGGTACGCTCGCTGTCGGACAACGAAAAGAAGGCCGTGCACAAGCGGTTGTGCGAAGTGGACGGGCTCGAGCGATTTCTCGGACGCGCATACACCGGATACAAGCGGTTCTCGATTGAAGGTACCGACGCACTGGTGCCGATTCTCGACGAGATCATCGCCGAGTCGGCGCAAACAGGTGCGCGAGCGGTAGTTGTTGGCATGGCGCATCGCGGACGATTGAACGTTCTCACCAACGTGATGGGCAAGCCGTATGAAGCATTGTTCGCGGAGTTTGAAGGTCGGCACAAAACAGGCGGCGAAGCGGGCACGGGAGACGTCAAGTATCACCTGGGCTTTGAGGGACAACGGCGTATTGCCGGACATGATGTCATGCTGCGTCTGGTGCCCAATCCGTCGCATTTGGAAGTGGTGAATCCCGTGCTGGAAGGCGTCGCACGGGCGCATCAGCGCGTGCGCAGCGCACCCGGAACACGCGATGAATTGTCTGTGGTGCCGGTGTGCATTCACGGCGACGCCGCGTTTCCCGGCGAAGGTGTGGTGGCCGAGACCTTCAACCTCTCGGCGCTCACCGCGCATCGCACCGGAGGCACGATTCACGTGATCGTGAACAATCAGGTGGGCTTTACCACCGATCCCAGCGACGCGCGCAGCACCTACTACGCATCCGACCTGGCGAAGGGTTTTGAAGTCCCGATTTTCCATGTGAATGGCGACGACGCCGAAGCCTGCATCATGGCCGTGCGTCTTGCTTGCGCGTATCGCACGCGTTTTCGCAAGGATGTGCTCATCGATCTGGTGGGTTACCGTCGTCACGGGCACAACGAAGGCGACGAACCCACCTACACGCAGCCTACGCTGTACCAGCGCATCAAGGATCATCCCACTGTGCCCCACGCGTGGGCGCAGCGTCTGGCCAAAGAGGGTGTGCTCAGTGCCGAAGACGCAAAGGCGGTGGAACAGCAGGTCATGAACGACTACGCCCAACGTCATGCGGCGTTCAAAGCGTCGCTGGCCGGCAGCGAATCGCATCAGCCGTGGCCGGAAGAAGAAACGGAATCGCCGCGTGCGGTGACAACGGCGGTGCAGGCTGAACGCCTGATGGACATCAACGCTGCGTTGCTGCAATGGCCAAGCGACTTTTCGCCGCATCCGCGCCTCGCCAAACAGCTCGAACGCCGTCGTGAGGCCATGGGACCCGATGGTGGCATTGACTGGGGACACGCCGAAGCGCTGGCCTTTGGTTCGCTGGTCAGCGAGGGCGTATCGATTCGGCTCACCGGTCAGGACGTGGAACGCGGAACGTTTTCGCATCGGCACGCGGTGCTCAGCGATGTCACCACTGGCCGCAAGTACGCGCCTCTCGCGCATCTACCCGGTGCGTCGGCTCAGTTTGAGGTCTACAACTCGGCGCTGTCTGAACTGGCCGTGCTCGGGTTTGAATACGGATACAGCACCGCGGCGCCGGATACGCTGGTGCTTTGGGAAGCGCAGTTTGGTGACTTTGTGAATGTGGCGCAGCCGATCATTGATCAGTTCATGATCGCCGATCGTGCCAAGTGGGGACAGGATTCGGGCGTGGTGTTGTTGCTGCCGCATGGATACGAAGGGCAGGGCCCGGAGCACTCGAGCGCACGTCCCGAACGGTTCCTGCAGTCGGCCGCAGAAGGCAATATGACCATCGGCTACCTGACCACACCGGCGCAGTATTTCCACATGCTGCGTCGTCAGGCGCTGCGCAAACCGCGTCGGCCGCTGGTGCTCATGCAGCCCAAGTCCATGTTGCGCCTGCCGCAGGCGGCTTCGAAGCTGGAAGATCTTGCCGCAGGGGCGTTCCAGCCGGTGATCGATGATCCCGTCGCATCGCAGCGACGTGATGATGTACGTCGCATCGTGTTTTGCACCGGCAAGGTGTATTACGACATCGCGCTCAACGAAGCGCGTCACGGTGGCGTGGCCATTGTGCGCGTGGAAGAGCTTTATCCTTGGCCGCATGACGAGATTCAGCGCGTGATGGATTTGTATCCGGCGATTGAAGAAGTGGTGTGGGTACAGGAAGAGCCCCGGAACATGGGTGCGTGGACGTTTGTGCAGCCAAGACTGCGCGTATCCGCGGGCGCTGCGGTAGGCGTGCGCTACATCGGTCGTCCGGAGCGCGCCAGTCCGGCCGAAGGGTACACGGCGGCCCACACGGCAGAGCAGGCACGCATTGTTTCGGCGGCGCTTTCCGTCAGCGATATCGCTACCGAACGCATGGCACAGGCCCGGGCCGGACAGTGAGGGCTGCCGCCTTGAAGGCGCGCGGTCAGGCCGTTATTCACAGCGCCGCGGCACTTGTCGCGGCGCTCGTGTTTGGTGTCGCCACCGTACCCGCCACCGCGATCGCACAAGCTGCGCCTGGTCCGCGAGCGCCCCTCACCACCGCACCGCGCCTCAACAGTGCACCAATGCCCGGTGAACCGGTTGGTGTCGTCATTCAGCCAGCTGATCTGGGCGCTGCATCACTCGGTGCGGTGCTGCAATCGCTCGGTACCACGGCGCGCGTGCTCATGATTGCCGCGCACCCGGATGATGAAGACACGCCCTTGCTCAGCTGGCTGGCGCGCGGACATCATGTGGAAACAGCGTACCTCTCGCTTACACGCGGCGATGGCGGACAGAATCTCATTGGCAACGAACTGGGTGTGCAACTGGGCATCATTCGCACCGAAGAGCTGCTGGCGGCCAGACGCCTCGATGGTGCGCGACAGTTTTTTACGCGAGCCTTTGACTTCGGTTTCTCCAAAACTGAAACCGAAACGTTCACGTCGTGGCCCCGAGATACCGTGCTTGGCGATGTGGTGCGTGTGGTGCGTGAGTTGCGGCCACATGTGATTGTGTCGGTGTTCACCGGAACACCGCGTGATGGTCACGGTCATCATCGTGTGGCGGGTATGCTGGCGCGCGA
>JBBRDJ010000153.1:0-7300 GCA_038203945.1 Gemmatimonadales bacterium | reverse complement strand
TGGTCGCGTACGTGCCCGTGTATGTTCTTGCCGCGAGTGTTGGCCTGATTTCCGCGCTGGTGTTGGGCAGCGCGGATCCCGTGTCGTGGATGATCCCGATCACGGGGCCGCTGGCCGGTGTTGTGCTGCTTGCACTGCTCGCGATCGCCAATCTGAGCAGCCTCGTTGGCATGGTGCAGGGCAACTGTCAAACGCTCGTCCAACACGGTGGCGCGCGCCTGCAGCAGCTTGGCTGGCCGCGGTTCACATTCGTGTTTTTCTGCTACGTCGCGGCGCTGGTGCTGCTCGCCTCTGACGTGTTGTACGGCCGGTTCTATACGCTCATCGCGTTTTCCGAAGCCATCCTCGCGCCGATGTGCGGTATCGCGCTGGCGGATCGGCTGCTGCTTCGGCGAAACATGGTCAACCTGCGCGCGCTGTACGACACCAGCGTAAACGGACCGTACGCGTACTGGGGGCGTGTGAACTGGGCGGCGTTCGCCGCGCTGAGTGCCGGCGCCGCAGTGCATCTCGCGCTGCTCAAACCACTTACCATGACCGGCACCGCGTTGTTCACGCGGCTCTCGGCGAGTGTGCCGGCGGTAATCACGGCCTGTGCCGCGCATGTGCTGCTCACGCGTATTGTCGTGCTGCGCGCGGGCAAGGGTGCGTATGCGACCTAAGGCTTCGACGCCGGCACCGTCTTCATCTCCATCACCATCGTCTGATTCATTGCGTTGGACTCACCGCCCATTTCAAGATCGATCGCCATCTTGATATTCATCTTCATTTCCATAGACGGCTGAACGCGGTCAAAACGGATGGTCATGGTGGACGTCCCCTTCCCATCGAGAGTCCGCAGTTTCGCCGACGCACCAGGCGGCATGGCCGCGGGGTCCATCACCTGATCCTTCGCCGACTGCGTGATCAACATTTCGAGCACCATGCTGTCCGCGCCGAGCGACTGCACCACGTACTCCACATCTTGCAGGATGGTCATGCCGTTCTGCGTTATCGGACGCGCCGCCTTCCATCGCGCGCCCGTTCCCACCGCTTCGGTCGGGAATGCGACGCTGATCTGGTCTTTGGAGGCGAGCTGCATGGCTTGCAACGCGGCGGTGGCGCCCGCACCGAACTCCAGTTTCGAGATCTGCCCGGTGGGGCTGATGGTGTACCCCATGGTGACACCCTTCATGGCGGTGAGCTGCGGACGCATTGCGTCGACAATCATCGGATCCGCACCGTCCGTCTCAACATCAACGCTCACGATCTCCTGCGTGACGGACGCCGACCCGTCGGCCGCCACCGCCAACACCGCAACTTGAGTGGTCACCAGCGTGGCGGGGAGCTCCTGCGACGGCAGGGCCATACCGCCCATCTCGATGCTCATGCTCATTTTCTGGCGCATTGTCACCGACTCGCTGGCACCGGCCACCAGTGTGTAGCGAAGCGCGCGGCGTGGTGCAGCGCCCGCGTCGAGTACGGTGACTTCTAGCGGCGCCGAAGCTGGCGCGGCGTTGGGCTGCGCGCGTAGCGACTCGGTCGGGGTGATGAGCAGGGCCGAAGTCAGCAACGCAGTCGACAGCAGGGGCAAGGTGAAACGCAACGTAAACGGCAGTTCGAAACGAGGCACGATCAGACACCGGTGAGAGGAAAGTTTCGGCCCAGATTATTTCGGCGCCGATAGCACTGTGCTGGCCCAGTCGCGCGTCATCGTGGACAGACGAAGCAGCGGCAGCGAGGGACTCGCATCAATCGTACGCCGAGGCGGCCGCAGAGGGAGCCACGGGCTCCTTTTCGCGCTCGGCGTTTCGCTTGGCAGAATACTGCATCCACCCGTGCAGCAAGAACTCCAGCAGTATCAGCGCCCCGATCACCTTGATGCCGTGGCGCGACATCCAGGCAATAAAGGGCGGTATTGGCTCGGATTTTCGCGGGGCCGTCATGCGCGGTGTCCGAAGCGGGTCGGGAGTCCGCCACTGATATCAGGATCCGCGCGCACGATCGCCTGCACCGAGGCGAGCAGGCCTCCGAGTTCAGACGGGTCTGTCGGGTTTTGGCGGAGGCTCATGTTTTCGATATTGAGGGCATGGTAGTAATGGATGACCTCACCCCGCCGCCGGCAGCAAGCGCCGGATCACGCGTTCGATGGTCAACCCCTGCACCAGGATTGAGAAGACCACGACCACGTAGGTCATGACCAGGAACATCTCGCGGCTCATTTCCGGTGCCAGGCTCAGGGCCAGGGCAATTGAAATGCCGCCTCGCAGGCCGCCCCACGTCATGATAGCCGTGGTGTGGGGCACGAAGTCCAGCTTCCGCTCAAACACCCGCACCGGTAGCCACAGCGACGCGTAGCGACAGAGCAGCACAATCGGAACAGCCAGCAGGCCGGCCAGCAGATAACGGCCCTCGTACGTCAGAATCAGCATTTCCATGCCGATGAGCACGAAGAGCACCGCGTTGAGCAGGATGTCAATGAGCTCCCAGAACTTGTCCACGTACAGCTCGGTGGTTGCCGACATGGCCGAACGCCGCACCCGGTCATGGCCGACCAGCAGCCCTGCCGACACCATGGCCAGCGGGGCGGAGAGATGCAGCTTCTGCGCGGCAACGGTGCCCACCATCACCGCCGCCAAGGTGATGATGACCTCAACGCTGAAGTCGTCAATCGATTTCATCAGGCGGTAGCTGATCCAGCCGATGCCCAGGCCCAGGAGGAGTCCGCCGAACACCTCCTGGCCGAACAGCTGCAGGATGTCGAGCGGTTCAATGGCCTGGTCGGTGGAGGCGGCAATCTTGAACAGCGTCAGGAACAGCACCACGCCCACACCGTCGTTGAACAGCGATTCGCCCACGATTTTAATCTCCAGCCGCTTGGGCGCCTGCGCCTGCTTGAGCAGTCCCAGTACGGCAATGGGGTCGGTGGGCGAGATGATGGAGCCGAAGAGCAGGCAGTAGAGGTAGCTGACGTCCGTGCCCAGCAGCTGGAGCAGGTAAAAGCTGGCGGTCCCGATCAGAAAGGTGGAGACCACCACTCCGATGGTCGCAAAGGCAATGATCGGCCAGCGCTGGGCCCGCAGCTCCTGAAAGTTGGTGTGCAAGGCCCCCGCAAAGAGCAGAAAGCTCAGCATGTAGTCCATGAGCACGGTCTTGAAGTCGATCTCCTGGATGAGACGCGCTTCCGCCCGCAGCAGAGTGTCGTCGAAGATGCTCAGTGCCAGCACCCCCAGCGTATACACAATGGTGATGAACATCAGACCGATCGTCGTGGGCAGCTTCAGAAAGCGCACGTTGAGGTAGCCAAAAGCGGCCGCCAGGAAGACCAGTCCGGAGATGATGTAGTAGTAGTTCATGGGGGCGCCGCCGTAGTGTTGCGATAGCCGAGATATCGAGACACCGACGGTGCCTTCGCTGCTATGATTTTATGGACTCTACGCTACAAAAAGTGTGTTGCGCTTCCCACGCAATTGCTGAGCTCGCTCGATCGCGCTTCGGAATTCCGGAAATGCTAGCGTTGTAAGACTATCACCTACAACAAGTTATGGTTGTTTCCGCGTTGGCCGATGAAATGGATGACTCTGGCACGGGATGTGAAGATCCTGTGCGCATCCTGACTGTTTAGTCTCGCGTTCCCATTTAACAGTACCTGACCAATGCGCAACGTCCGTCTTCTCCTTGCCACCGCCGCCTTCGGTGCCACAGTCGTCGCCCCCATCTCGGCTGACGCCCAATCCTGCCGGACCATGACCGGCAACCTCGTCACCAACTGCAGCTTCGAGAATCCCGGCGTGCCAAACAACGTGAACTACCAGTTCACCGACAACGTCGCGGGCTGGACCTCCACGGGCATGTTCGAACGGTGGTACAACGGCTTCAATACCTTCACGTCCAAAGACGGCGTCACGCATCTCGAGCTGGACTCAGACAAGGGCAACACCACCGTTTGGCAGTACATCGCCACAACGGTTGGGACAAGCTACAACGTGACGTTTTCCGGCGCGCACCGCAGCCGTAGCGGCGCATCAAGTCAACTGCAGGTGCTCATTGGCGGATTGACCGATGCCGACGTGTTCTTCTCCACGCCGCTGCTCACCGACAACAATCCGGGGCAGTACAAGTGGCAGGACTACAGCACCACGTTCATCGCCACCTCCGTGCAGACCCGTCTTGCGTTTCGCGGCAATGGCGCCTCGAACACACACGGTGATCACCTCGACAACGTCAGCGTCACGTCCGTAGAGGCCTCCAGTGTGCCGGAGCCGTCGTCGTACGCGCTCATGGTTAGCGGCCTGATCGGCATGGCCGTTGTAGCCCGCCGTCGCAAGGCCTGAACTGCATCTGGGGCGGACGAAAAGGTCCGGGCGCAGCAACGCAACACGCCTCGCTCCCATACGCCTGCAGGTAAAACGGTGGTGCAGTTCACGTACGCGAGCAACGGCCAGCGCTACCGCTGGCTCGTTTCCGGGACGCTCGTCCGCCAGGAACGCGCCGAGGTCATTGACGATGTGTTGAACGGCGGCGCCAGCGCCTTCATCCATTGCGGCAGCTTGCGCCAAACGCCCGAGACAGCGCTGTTCGAGGCGTCGGGCGTGACGCCGTCTCCGCCTCCCCCCCGCGGATGAAGGGTGTGCATTTCGCGCGCGTACCGTGACCGCAGCGTCTCGTCGTCGTAGGCCACCATGAACCGCAGCAGCGCTTACTGTTCCGGGAATCGGGTGCGTTCCATGACACCAACGCGTTGCAGAGTACGGCATGCACCGTCCGGCTGCTGAGGACGCGACGCACGGTGGCTGCGTTATGTCCGCGCTTTGTCCGTGCTTTGTCCGTGTGATGGCCGCTTAATGTCCGCTTGATGGCACGAACGCCTCACCGCACCGCGTTGTTCACCTCACTCGCGATCGCCGCATCGAGCCCGGCAAAGAACAGGTACCAGTCGCTGGTTCCGCCCGGCCGGCCGTCGGGCACCCACGCCTCCAGTTCACCCGCGGGGATCGTGTTTGCCGCTGCAGCATAGGCCGCGGGGTTGACGCGTTGCAGCCCGCCCACGGCATTGAGACGCTGCACGCTGTGGCGCATCTGTTCGGCGTCGTCGGGCACGAGTGCGGGGGCAATGCCGAGCCGGTCGCCCAGCAGCTGGCGCCTGGCGGCGCGCACCGCGGCGGGACGCCCGCGCGTGACGGCCTCGTCGACCAGTGCCACGGTGAGGCTGCTGTCGAAGGTGAGACCGCGGCGCCAAAGATGGGCGGTGCCGGAGAAGAGCACGGCGTCGTCCACGATCACGGTGGTGGCCGACATATACAGGTCGCGTGCACTGCCTGCGGTGGGAGTGAAGAGCACGACATTGTCTGGCGCGTTGTCGATGAGCCGCTGCAGGGCGGCTTGCACGCCGGCCTTCCGGATCTGCTCCAAGCGGCGCGGCTGGTTGGGCAGGAACCGGGCCCCAACGCATAGCATGACCACGAGCCCGGGGCGGTCGGCAATGCGCGTGAGCAGTCGTGCCATGAGGTCGATCGCGCCACCGTCGGCGGTGAGCGTGTCGATGGCCGGCGTTTCGATGTAGACGAAGTCTTCGGCGCGATCGATGGCCGCGAGCATGGCCGTGGCGCCCTGCATGGCGCCGTCGCGCGTCTTGAGGATGAGCTGGTCCACGGCGGCCGCGAGCGCCACGTTGTTGAACGTGGCGCTGTCGATGCGCGCATCGAGGTCCACTCCACTGGCCGACTCGATGCCATCCTTGAGCGACGTCCACGATTGCCCGGGCAGGAACTCGGTGCCGAGCAGCTCCTGCGTGGCCAGGAAGGCCCGGACGGCCGAGTCGCCGGCCACGCCGTGGGTGAGCGTTTCGAGCAGCGCCGCAAAGGTGCTCGTGCCGCCAGGATCCGCGGCCGGCGTGACGGGCAACTGTGCCTGTTCCACGTAATCTCCCAGAGCACCGGACACGCGCTCGCGCATGATGGTGGCCAGCGGCGCGGCGGCCGGTCCGTTCAGCGCCACGCCGGCGCCGTGGATTTCGGCGCTGGCCGGGACGCCGGGATGCGCGAGTTGCGAGGGGATAGCCTCATGGCTCGCCGCGCGTCCCGGCGTGGCGGCCACCACGCCCACCGTCCCGGCGCTGTCCACCGCGGCCACCTCCCGCCGCTCCATGGTGGGCACGGGGCGTCCGAGCGTGGTGATGCTGTCCAGCACCCCGCTGCGGCCCCGGTGCAGCACTGTCGCGCCTTGGTCGCCAATGGGTCCCGCTGCGGCGACCACATCACCTTCCGGCGTGTCGCCGAAGGCTGGGGCGGTGACCGCCAAACGGTCACCGACGCCCACCGCCACGCGCAAGGTGAGCGGCGCGAGGTCGGCGTTCACCACACTCGACGGGTCGACCAGCGCGTACACCCCGCCTGTCTCGTCGTCCGGCACCGCCAGCAGCGTCTCCCCGCTTGCCAGCGCCGCACCGCTACGCACAAGTGGTGCGCCCTGCTCGCAGATCCACGCGGTGAGTCCAGCGGCCAACGTGCCGGGTGGCGCCGGCAGCGTCTCGGGGGCACCAGCCACCAGCGCTGGTCGGTCGAAGCGCTGCTCCACGTAGATGCGTGCATCGAGGTCGGTGCTCAGCAGCGCGTCGAAGCTCATGGGCGTAGTGTCGGCGCCCGCCGCTGTGCCATCCGGCAGGCTGAGCACCACGAACGCGCGCCCCGCCGCATCGGCCCGGGCGGCCCCGCCGTCCTGGCGGAATCGCGCGCCGGTGGTGGTGTCGAGACCGTGCGTCCAGAGGCGCACCCAACCCCGCGCCGGCAGCGTTCCGGGGCCGAAACGTACCACGACCCGCTGTCCGGACACCGTACCGCCCGCGGCCGCGCCCTCTCCGCGCAGCGCCTGCACCGCAAAATCGAGCGTATCGGGTAGCGGGTCGGTGCCGAGTGGTGGCGCGGTTACCGCGCCCCACCTGGCATCCATTACCGGCGACATCGCGTGGGCGGGCGCTCCGGCCGTGAGCGCGTTCAAGAGCTGCGTGGTGGCGGCATCAGTCGTGGCGAGAAACGGCGCGGCCGCGGTGTTGCGCATCGCCGTGACTCGGCGGGCCGCATCGGCCTGGGCGTCGTCAGTTCGGTCGAGGCCCACGAGATGGCTCTCGATATCCATCAGCGCCACCCGCACGAAGTCGCGACTGAGCGTGACCGGCCACGCCGCACCGGTCCAGCCGGCAAACAGCGCGGTTCCCGGTGCTGCCGGCGCGGCGTACGGCCGGTGCGGCAGCAGCGCGAGGCGCGGGATCGGGAGCAGGTCGGGCGTGGGGGCCGCGGTGAGCGTGACCGCCGGGGCAGCGCCA
>JBBRDJ010000152.1:0-7324 GCA_038203945.1 Gemmatimonadales bacterium | reverse complement strand
GGCCGAGTACGCCAATGGGATGGCCGCGCGGTGGAGCAAGGGATTGAGCGAGTGGGGACAGGATGGCGTACGCATTCAACGATTGCGCGACGCCGCAGAAGTGACACTGTACACACCCGGCAGCAGTGCCGGTCGGCCCATCTCGCTGCTCAAGGGATTTTCCGCACCACCGGCCATCGTGCGCGATGATACGGAAGCGTTTGCGGAACGCATTGCCACCACGGCCACCGGACTGCTGGCGTTACTCGGCCTCGATGCCGATCCGATCAGCAGTCGCGAACATGTGTTGTTGTCCAACCTGCTGTCGCACTATTGGCGCCATGCACAAGACCTCGATCTGGCAACACTGATCGGCGCCATTCAGTCGCCACCGTTTTCACAGATCGGCGTGATGCCGGTGGACACCGTGTTTCCGGCCAAGGACCGCACGGCGCTGGCCATGCGCCTGAACAACCTGCTGGCCTCACCCGGATTTCAGGCCTGGTTGCAAGGCGACGCGCTCGACGCGGGACGGCTGCTGTTTACTGCCGAGGGCAAGCCGCGCGTATCGGTGTTGTCAATCGCACATTTAAATGACGCGGAACGCATGTTCTTTATGACCATGCTGCTGGCTGACCTCATTGCGTGGATGCGTCAGCAACCGGGCACGGGTTCGTTGCGCGCCCTGCTCTACATCGACGAGTTGTTTGGCTACATGCCGCCGGTGGCCAATCCGCCGTCCAAACAGTTGCTCCTCACACTGCTCAAGCAGGCGCGCGCGTTTGGCCTGGGCGTGGTACTGTCCACGCAGAATCCGGTGGATCTCGACTACAAGGGACTGTCCAACACCGGTCTGTGGTTTATCGGGCGTCTGCAAACAGAGCGTGACCAGGCGCGTGTGATGGACGGCTTGGCCGGTGCCTCGGGGGACACGCCGTTTGATCGCGGTGCCATGGAGCGCACGATCTCCAGTCTCGGCAAACGCGTTTTCCTCATGCACAGCGTGCACGAAAACGAACCCGCCATTTTTGAAACGCGCTGGGCGATGTCGTATCTGGCCGGTCCCATGACGCGCGAGCAGATCAAGCGACTAGGTGACGGCCACGCACCGCCTTTGCGCACCGGTGAAACCGGGACACAATCGACAGACCCTGCCGGCACGCGTCCCGCTATCGGCGCGGCCGCTACGGTGACGGTATCAACACGCGGCCCTGATACACAGGTCACCGCCGGCGGCGATACGAAGACGACTGCGCCGTCAAACGCGCGCGCGCCGGTCATGCCACCCGATATCCCGCAGGTGTGGCTGCCCGCGAGTGTGGATGAGGCGCTCGTGACATGGCGTCCCGCGGTGCTCGGTGCCGCCGACGTGTCCTACACGCAACCCAAACTAAGCGTCAGTGAGCAGCGACGTCCGGTATGGCTGGCGCCGTTGGATGACGGCGTGCTGGCGCTCGATTGGGCCACCGCTGAATCCGTGGAGCTTGATGTCAACGCACTGGATCACGCGCCGCACGTCGGTGTGTCCTATGCACACGTGCCGGCGGCCGCCGCCAACGTGCGCAGTTACGCCACATGGTCACGTACGCTCAAAAAGTTCATCACCACCAACGACGGCATCACGCTGTTCGAGAGCAAAGCGCTGAAACTCGTCTCACGCGTTGGCGAAGACGAAGGGGCGTTTCGGGCTCGTCTGCAGTTGGCCGCACGTGAAGCGCGAGATGCGCGAACAGACACGGTCCGGAACAAGTACGCCACGCGCCTGCAAACGGCGCAGGACAAGGTGCGTCGTGCGGAACAGGCAATTGCGACCAAAGAGAGCACCGCTTCACAGGCGAAGTTCAACACCGCCATTACCGTGGGCAGCGCACTCCTCGGCGCGTTGTTTGGGCGCAAGAAGCTGAGCGCCACCACAGTGAATCGAGTAGGCACAGCAGCGCGCAGTGCCGGTCGCGCCCAGCAAACGTCCGGTGGCGTGGCCCGTGCTACGGAAACGCACGAGTCGGCGGTTCAGGCACTGACCGACCTCGAAGCCCGCATTGCCGACGAATTGTCGCTTCACGCCCAAGTCTACGATGCGCTGGGTGACGCGCTGGAAACGGCGGTCGTGCGCCCCAAAAGCACCGATGTGCATGTGCAGGTCGTCGCGCTGGCGTGGGTGCCTTGGGTACCCGGAGCTGACGGGCGACTGGTACGTTGCCCGTTACCGGGTTGAGTGCTGTTGATGCGTCACAACGCTCCTCTCCACCGTGCGTAGTTTTCACAGGAACGTGCTCGCACCCTTCGGGGCGTGGGGCCGTTCGACACTACTGCCGTTCTTCACCGACCCGCGGGATTTCGAAATCATGGGCAAGTCCGTTGTTGTAACGCTCGTTGCTGCGCTCTGCGCGCCAGCAATTCTCTTCGCGCAGCCAACCGCCTCGACGCCTGCGCCACTGGTGTCTCCGGCGCTGTTGCAGGGTATGTCCTATCGCAACGTTGGGCACTCGATTGGCGGGCGTGTGAACGCCGTGACCGGTGTCCCATCGCAAATGCGCACGTTCTACATGGGCGTTGCCAGCGGCGGCGTGTTTCGCACGCGTGACGCCGGCGAAAGCTGGCAACCCATCAGCGATGGACAGATTCCCCTTGGCTCAATCGGCGATATCAAGGTCGCCGACGTCAATCCCAATATCGTGTACGTCGGCACCGGCGCCGACGGTGCACGCAGCAATGTGTCCACGGGACGCGGTGTGTATCGCAGCAACGACGCCGGTGACAGCTGGGCCTTTGCCGGCTTGTACAACGCGGGTCAGATCGGCGCACTGCGCATTCACCCGTCCAACGCCGATGTGGTGTGGGTGGCCGCCAATGGCGACATGTTCAAGCGCAACACCGATCGGGGTGTTTTCAAGACACTCGACGGCGGCAAGAGCTGGAAGAAAACGCTGTACCTCAACGACAGCACCGGTGCATCCGATGTGGAACTGATGCCCGGCAATCCGAATGTCGTGTACGCTTGGATGGCGCGCATCGAGCGCAAGCCGTGGACGATTATCAGCGGTTCGCGCGAAGGTGGGCTGTACAAGAGCACCGACGGCGGCAGCAGCTGGAAAAAGACCGGCACCGGTCTACCAAAAGAGCTCACGGGCAAGGGCAACATTGGCGTGACGGCGGCCAATCCGCAGCGCGTGTATCTGCTGGTGGAAGCGCTGCCCGGTGGCGGACTCTATCGCTCCGACGACGCGGGCGAAACCTGGCAGCTCATGAACAGTACCCCGGGCCTGATCACGCGTCCGTTCTACTACACCACGCTGGGCACCGATCCCACCAACGCCGATGTCGTGTACGCCGGCGCCGAAACGCTCTATCGCTCGCAGGATGGTGGCAAAACGGTGTCGCCCTTCCGCACACCGCACGGCGACAATCACGACATCTGGGTGAATCCCAACGACGGCGATGTCATGGTGCAGGCCAACGATGGTGGAGCCAATGTGTCGTACGACGGCGGTGGCACCTGGTCGACACAACGCAATCAACCCACCGCCGAGTTTTACGGTGTGGTGGCTGACAACAACTTCCCGTACAACCTGTATTCGGCGCAGCAGGACAACAGCACGTGGATCATGTCGAGCGTGGGCAATCCGTTCGATACGCAGAGCCTGCGTACCGGGCCCGGCTGTGAAACCGGACCGATCATGCCGCACCCCGTGGAGAAGAACATCATCTACGGCTCCTGCAAGGGACAGTTCTCCGTACGCAACACAGAAACCGGCCAGTCGCGCAACTACTGGATTGGTGGTCAGTCGCTCTACGGCAACGCCGGAGAGGATCTGATCTACCGCATTCAGCGCGTGGCGCCGATGGCCTATTCGCCACACGATCCCAATGTGCTGTACTACGGCACGCAATATCTGCATCGCACACGAGACAAGGGTGTCACGTGGGAAAAGATGTCGCCCGATCTGACCGCGTTTCCCGAGTGCTGCCAAGGTGCCAGCGGTGAGCCGATCACGCGCGACGTGACCGGTGAAGAGTTCTACAGCACGCTCTACGCGATTACCGAATCACCGCTCGAAAAGGGTGTGATCTGGACGGGTGCCAACGACGGGCCGTTCTTCATCACGCGCAATGACGGGAAGTCGTGGACCAACATCACGCCCAAGGATCTCCCCGAGGGAGGACGTGTCGCGTGGATCGATGCCTCACGGCATCGCCCGGGTTCGGCGTACTACGCGGTGTATCGCTACCTGTTGGGTGACTACGCCCCGTACATCTATCGCACCGATGACTACGGCCAGACGTGGACCAGACTCACCGATGGCAAGAACGGTATTCCCGCCGATCATCCCACACGCGTGGTGCGCGAAGATCCCGATCGCGAAGGACTGCTCTACGCCGGCACCGAGTTCGGCATGTACATCTCGTTCGACAACGGCCGTCGTTGGCAGTCGTTCCAGCTCAACCTGCCGAATGTGCCGATTCAGGATATCGTGGTGCACAAGAAAGACCTGATCGTAGCCACGCAGGGGCGCGGCAACTGGATCATTGACAACATCTCAGCGCTGCACCAGGTGACCAGCAGCGGTGAGTCTGCGGCGCTTACGGTGTACACGCCGCGCGCGGGCTATCGCACAAACACGGGCGCGCTGTACCTCGGTCCCCAGATTGATTACCACCTTGGTTCAGCGCCGTCGGACACGGTGCGCGTTGAAATCCGTGACGCGGCTGGTCAGGTCGTCAACTCGTACAAGAGCGGTGTACTCGCGCCGGGACCGCAGCGCCCGCGTCGCGCCGATCCGGAAGACCCTGAGGCCGCGATGAACGAAGGTCGGGGAGAGGCACCAGACGCCGCGCCCGGTCGTAGCATAGACCTGGTGAGCGACCAAGCCGGTTTCAATCGCTTCACTTGGGGCGTGCAGCACCAGAACGGGTTTGGCGCACCGCCGGGGGACTACCGTGTAACCGTGTCCGTTGGGAGCGCGTCGCAAACCGTTCCGCTCACCGTACTGATCGATCCACGGCTCGCGGCCGAAGGCTTTACCGCAGAGGATTTGCAGGAGCAGTTTGCGCATAATACGCGCATGCGGGCCATGGTCGCCGAAGTGGGAGTCGTGGTGCAGCGCGCGCGTGCCGCCGAAACGCGCCTACGCGCTACGGGCGCAACGGGGGCCGATACGCTGGCCCGGGTTGTGGCAGTAAACGAAAAGCTGCTGACGGCTCCGGTGCGGTACGGCAAGCCCGGACTGCAGGCACACATTTCGTATCTGGCTGGCATGACATCGCGAGTGGATCAGAAGATCGGTCGCGATGCACTTGAGCGGCACGACGTACTGCGCAAGGAGCTTGATGCGGCGAAGGCCGAACTCGATCGCGCGATTGGTCCGGCACCGCGGATGTAGGTGCGCAACAGCCTTTACCGCAGAGGCGCTGAGGGTACAGCAACCGCAACGGTTGGAATGGTACGCATCGTGTCGCACGTGCGCGCTGTTTCCCCAAACGTTGCAGTTCCCCTCTGTGGCTCTGCGGTACACGCTCCTCGCTGTCCCTCGGCGCCTCTGCGGTGACGGCCTTCACCGCAGAGGCGCTGAGAGCACAGCAACCGCAACCGCAACGGTTGGGATGGTACGGATCGTGTCGCACGTACGCGCTGTTTCCCCAATCGTTGCAGTTCCCCTCTGTGCCTCTGCGGTGACCGCACTTCGCCGTCCCTCAGAGAATCGATCCCGGCCACAGCCGTCACCGCAGAGGCGCCGAGAGCACAGCAACCGCAACGGTTGGGATGACACACGAATCGTGCCGCACGTGCACGCTGTTTCCCCAAACGTTGCAGTTCCCCTCTGTGCCTCTGAGGTAAAGGCAGTACACCGATTGCACCGACCATAGCGCACATTCCCACACACCCTGCGGTTTGCTGACACTCGTGAGTAATGAGCTAGCTTACAAGTTGGCGGCCCGTGCACTGCACGGACAAATGGCGCAGGGGGCAATCGATCGGGAGTCTGGCAGTGGCAGGTTTTTCAGCAGGAACGGCAGCGCTCACAACAGCGGTTACAACGCGATTCACCAAGCGAGTGGCAATTTGTTTGGTGCCGCGCGTCTCGCTACCGCGCATGTGCCGTTTGGTCACGCCGCTAACCGTATTGTTCGCGCTCAGTGCCTGCGATACAACAGGTGGCGGCACACCAAACGCCGGCGCGCAGACTGCCGACTCCACCAACGCAGTGGTCTTGCGCGACAGCGTTACGGCTGATGCAGCGCGTGTGGCCGATTCCGTGGCGAGCCAGACATTCGCCCCCGATGACACGTCGCGCGCGGCTCGGATGTCGCGTCGCGTCACGCATCCCGACTCCGTGCGCGCGCTCTACGTCAACGCGTGGGCGTCCGGTTCACGATCGCGCATGGCAAATCTCATTCGTATTGCCGACGAAACCGAGATCAACGCGTTCATCATCGACGTCAAGGAATCGGATACGTATCTGTCGTATGACGGCACAAAAATTCCGCTCGCACTGGAAATCGGTGCAGACCAACGCCCCGCCACCCGGTGGTTGCCGGCCCTCATCGACACGCTCATTGCACACAACATCTATCCGATCGCGCGCATCGTGGTGTTCAAGGACCGCATGCTCGCCGAAAGGAAACCCGAGCTGGCGATCCGTAGTGCCAATAGCAGCGTCTGGAAAGACAACAAAGGCGGACCGTGGGTAAACCCGTATGATCGTCGCGTGTGGGACTACAATATCGCGATTGCCCGCGAAGCACTCGACATGGGTTTCTCCGAGCTGCAGTGGGACTATGTACGCTTTCCCGATGTCACCAACTCGGCGCGTGCCCTCATGCGCTATCCGGGCAGCGACAGCGTTTCGCGCGCCGACAACATCGCCGCCTTCATTGCCTACTCCAAGACGGAGCTGGCCGATTTCAACATACCCGTCACCGCCGATGTCTTCGGACTGGTCACGCACCTTGAAGGCGACGTTGAGATCGGGCAGAACTGGGAGAAGGTCATCACCGTTGCCGATGCAGTGCTGCCCATGGTGTATCCGTCGCACTACGCGCCAGGGTTGTACGGACTCGCCAAGCCGATTGCCAGTCCGTACGAAACAGTTCGCTACGCCATGGAAGACGCCGCTGAGCGCACGCGCTGGGTGCGCGATTCGCTCAAGCAACCCGTAGGTGAGATCATGCCGTGGCTCGAGGCGATGAGCATTCGTGGCGCATCGTATGGCCCGGCTGCATTGAGAGAACAAATCGAAGCGACGTATGACGCGGGACTCAAAAGTTACGCGCTCTGGAATCCAGGTTCGAAGTACGCCGAGTTCGAAGAGGCACTTCGTCCGGACAGCGGAGGTAAGTCAGTACT
>JBBRDJ010000151.1:0-7358 GCA_038203945.1 Gemmatimonadales bacterium | reverse complement strand
GCCGGAAAGGCGAATCGGGGAGGCGCGGCGCGCTTGGGAGCGTGCGGCGACTTTCCCGATCGACCAACAGTCGCTGACCCGTGCCTTCAGCTCTTGGGTGCTCCACGGCGGCGGCGGGCGGCGGCACCGAGTCCGATCAGGCCGGCGGCGAGCAGTGCGAGGCTGGCCGGCTCCGGTACTTGCGGCGGAACTCTGAAATCGGACACGGTCACGCTGGAAACGAACGAGGTCTGGTACAATGATTCGTTCGTACGATTAACAATGCCGTACCTATCGTTCGTCGCATATAACGCCTCGATTTCGAAGTACCGCAGTCCGGTCCAGTTGGAGAAATTCAGCGTGGTGAGCCCAACCGGATTAATATTGAAGGTTTTTTCTAAGGCCACGGCGGGATCGCTGTTCTTCCAATCTCGATAGCCTCTGAAAGTTAGCGTGACATCTGTCCAGCCTGCTCCAACCTGCATGCTGTTCAAGTTGAATAGCTCGTCACCACTGCGCTGAATAAAACCAGGCCACCGTAGCAAGCCGACGACGGGAGCGACTGGCAACCCGGCTTCAGTCACATATCCGTTGAGCTGCGGAGGAGTCCAGCAATTCTGGTAATTTGTCACATCCAGTGCAAACAAACCATAAAACTCGAAGCCCTGATGCTTGCCAATTTGCGTGGATGATCCGGACCAGTTGCATGTACCTGAGTACCCCAACGTACCAAAATCCATCGTCTGCGTCTGCGCCTGCCCCACAGCCGGCGCCACGCTCAGCGCCATACCCATCACTACTGCTCCAGCCAACGCACGCAACGCTTTGATTCTACGCATATCTCACATCCAGTAATCGGGAGCCGGTCCTTAGTGACCGGGATTACTCAAACATAGTGCATACACCGTGCCGTGAGGCAGACTCTACCATAAAGCCACTTCGAACGCCCATTCTGTCGCAACAAAGCTACAAATCCGTCGTACACACGCAATAACTGTAGGGGTCGCCCTACACCCCACCCCAACAAACTATGCGATCGCCACCACATATCGTGGCGTGAACTGGCGGCCGAGCAACAACAGCTCCAGCGAATCGGCAATACGCTCCGACGCCCGTCCGTCGCCAAACGGGTTGGCCACATGGGCCATGCGCGCGTATTCCGCCGGATCCGACAGCAGCCCGCGCACCGCGCTCACAATCGCGTCCACATCGGTGCCCACCAGCCGCCCCGCCCCAGACGACACGACCTCAGGCCGCTCGGTCACCTCGCGCAGAATCAGCACCGGCTTCCCCAAACTCGGCGCTTCCTCCTGAATACCACCGGAGTCGGTGAGAATGAGCCGACAGTGCGACAGCAGCGCCAGCATGGGCCGATAGGCCAGCGGCGCGATCAGACGCACCTGTGGCAAATCGCCCAGCGCCGACCGCACCACTGCGCCAACTTGCGGATTGGGATGCACCGGAAACACCACGCGTAGCTCCGGTCGCTCGCGCACCAGCCGGCGCACGGCCTCGCAAATGCGCGCCAGCGGAGTGCCATGGTTTTCGCGACGATGGGTAGTGAGCACAATCGTGTTGGCCGCCTCGAGATCCTGCAGCTCCACCGGCAGCGAATCGCTCAGATCGAGCGCGTGCACCGCATCGACCACCGTATTGCCACTGAGCACCACCCGATCGGCCGCAACGCCTTCGTCCAGCAGATTGCGACGTGACAGCGACGTGGGCGCAAAATGAATGGACGCGATGGATGTGGCCATCTTCCGATTGAGCTCTTCGGGAAACGGATTCCCGATATCGTGCGAGCGCAGCCCCGCCTCCACGTGCCCCACCGGAATGCCCAAATACGCCGCCGCCATGGCGGACGCCGTGACCGTGGTAGTGTCACCCTGCACCAGCACCAGATCCGGCTGTTCGGCCACCAACGCCTTGGTCACGGCTTCAATACACCGCGCGGCAAATCGACCAAGTGATTGACCAGGCTCCATGAGATCAAGATCGCGATCGGCAGTGATCCCGAACTCGGCCAGCGCCTGCACCAGCAACTCGCGGTGCTGCGAAGTGGCAATCACACGCACATCAAACGCAGCCGGACGACGACGCATCTCGTTGATCACCGGCGCGAGCTTGATCGCTTCGGGACGCGTGCCCACCATGATCGCGATGCGCGCCGGCGCGGTCGCCGGCCCGGTGCGAGGCGATTGTCTGAACCGATTACGTGAGTTGGTCATCTTATGCGTTCAGTGCGGTGCGCAGGTCGCTGTCGTTGATCGCGCCCTGATCAATCAGAATTTGCCCGATCGGGCGTTGCCGTTGACGTTGCGCACCAAGCGCGAGCATCAGCTGCTGCGGAGTGATCTTGCCGGAGAGCACCAAACGCTCGCCCAATCGCATGGATCGTGCGACCACGGGCGGAATCGCGTGCGTTGTTTTGTCCCACGTCATCGGCTTGCCCGTGGCCTGACTGTACCAGTAGAGCCACGCGGCGCGAAACGAGGCGACCATGTTGACCAGATTGCTGAACGGCGTACGAAAGACAGCCAGAATCGCCTGACCGGGTCCATAGAACCGTCGGACGGCGATCGCGCGCTGCAGCAATCGATTGAGCATGAAGAAAAGGCCCACGAAAAAGAGCGTGCGAAACGCCGGATGCTGCAACACGGCGGGTAACGTGGGATCGTAAAACGTGCGCACCCACGTATAAGACACGAGTGCGATCACCAGCAGGTAACCAAACAGCACCACGAGATAGCCCAGCGGTCCGCGGCGATCGTGCGCCAAAATCCACTTCAGTCCGATGGGGCCGGGCCACTTCCAGTGTTCCCACGCCTGAAACACAATGCCTGACATCCAGCGCGTGCGTTGACGCACGGCGGTGCCAAACGTGCTCGGGAATGGCGCCCACGTGGCAATGAGCTCATCGCGCGTCTTGTCGTCCTCGTCCGGCACGCGTACGTACTGCGACAGGAACTGCGTCTGGCGACCCGCAATGGCCATCTTGAGGCCGAGATCGTAATCCTCCGTGAGCGAGTTGGTGGCAAACGGCAAACCGCCCGTCTCGTCAATCAACTCTTCAATCGCACTGCGACGCATCGTGGTGGCCACGCCCGCCGACGGCACAAAGGGCGTGAGCCGTTGCCGCACGTGCATGTTCTTGGCGTACATTTCCGCGAACTCATCAATGTACGTACCTGCGACCAGATCGTACAACTGTGGTGCGGTTGAGAGCACCGGCAACTGCACAAAGTCCACTGGCTCGCACGCGAAGTACCAGTTGGTGAGTTTGAACTCGAGCGGATGAATGATGTCTTCCGGATCGTGCATAACGACCAGATCATAGCGTTCGCCGCACGCCACTTCATGGGCCTGCAGTCCGGCAATGATCGTGTTCATGCAATCGGCCTTGGACGTTGGGCCGTCATGATCGGTGACCACGTAGCGCACACGTGGTGAGAACGACGCGACGCGCGCCACCTCCGACTGCGTGGCTGGATCGTTCTGATACGTGCCCACCCAGATGTCGTAGCGCTCGTAGTCAATACGGCCAAGATTGTACGTGAGCATGCCGCCAATTACTTCTGCTTCACTCCACGCCGGTATGAGCAACGCAATCTTGCGCTGCGGTTCGGCGTCGAGTTCGCTCTGTTCCACAACCGGCCGCTCCCACCACCCGTTCAGACGACCAATCCAGTACGTGACGTCAAAGATCAGATCATCGATCGCAAAGATCACGTAAAAGCACGCCAGCACCAGAACCGACCAGTCAAGAAGTGTCATCGGTCCTCGAACGGCAGAAAGCGAAACAGCCCGGTGGTGACCGTCACGCGCCAGTCGTTGTAGTTGCGCGGCAAGAGACTGCTGGGGGGGGGAACCTGGAGATAGCGCCCCCGCAACACTTCGAGGTACACACTGGCGCGCAGCCCGCCGATGGGCAGATGCACGGCCGCGCCACCACCACCTTCAATGACACGGTTAAAAAAGTCGCCATTGGAATCGGTGGCGCCCCAGGCCCGCGCGAACAGGTCAAACATCACACCATCCGGGCGACCAAAACGCAGCGATTCACGCAACTGCGCATACGCAATCACGTTCTGATCAAAGCGTTCGTAGAATGTCGCGTCGCCCGATACTTCGGTCACCAGACGTGGCGACGTCCCGGTGTTCGTGAGCGCATGCTCACGCGCCGCCGTGTAGTTGATGCCGGCTCGCAGGTCGCGTGTCCACTGATCCACATCGCTGTCCACCAGTGCGTACGCTGCCCCCGCTTCGGCGTACAGTATCAATCCACCACGTCCGGGTCGCACGCGCATACCGGCGGCGGGGATGAGGGTGTTGTCGTTGAACAACACGGGCTGCTGTCCACCTGTTGACCGCGAATCTTTCGTGCCGCGCAGCGACGCGTACACGGCGGGTTGCCACCATCCACCGCCGCTGATGCCGGCGCGTGCAAAGCCGAGCGTGACCGTGTTGTCAAAGCGGTCCTGATAAAACGGGGCGAAATACACTTCGGCAAACATGCCCGCACCAACACCAGTGCGCGCAATGCTTTGCAGGCCGGCGCGGGCGTCGTCGGCAACGGCGGTATCGCCCGATGCGAGCGCCGTACGGAACGCCTGCTCCGCTGTGACTCGATCACCCGCAAGCGCTGAGAGATTGCCAATCGCGACATGATCGCGCGGCACCGCGCGTCCCGCATCGCGCAATCGCACGAACACCGCCAGCGCCTGCTGCGGCCGACCGAGATCGGCGTACAGATATCCAAGTTGCCGACGCGCATCGTCGTTGCTTTCGTCGCGCGCGAGCCCTTCTTCAAAGTTGAGGACTGCGGCAGTCTTCTGGTCCAGCGACAGCCGCACGTAGCCCAACTGAAAGTGCGCGGTGGCCGATCCGGCGTTGTATTGCAGGGCGCGCTCAAAGGCGGCGATCGCCGCATCGTTGTTGCCTGCGCGCAACGCTGCATAGCCGGCGTTCATGGACTCGGCGTAGAGCGAGTCGTTGGCGGGGGGTTGCGCGTGCAGTGGCGAGGGCGCGAACGGCGAAGTGCCGAACGACAGCAGTGGCGACGCGATCAGCGAGAGAGCGAACAACAGTGCGGCACTCGCCGTACCTCGAATCCCGCACACGTGTGGTCTTCTCACCTGAGTTTGCTGATCGCGGGTGGTACGCGATGGATGGACGATCATGGCACAAGGTATCGAGGCAAACTGTGCCGTGCCAGTGACAGGGCAGCATTCGCGCGTCCGTCGGCGGACAGTTGAAGCGGGCAGCGGCATATCAGCCAGATGACGCCGTGCGCGTGCTAGCCGTCACACGAACGGCCAGTTGGCGCCTCTGCTACAAGCTGGCGACGTCGTGTACGCGAATGGCCGCGTCTTCGGAATACAGCGCCACGCGCCCCGAGCGATACGGGCGCTCGCGGTCGCGAAACTGCACAATCTGCTCACCGTCCACGAACACCGTCATCAGCGTGCCTCGCTGCTGCACAGTCACATCGTATATCTGTCCAATCGGGAAGAGGCGCTCATTGCCAGTGGCGAGGAACCGCTGGCCGCCGGGATAGGCAGGGTCTCGCTTGCCCAGCTCCCAGCCATTGGGCTTGGGAATGAAGTAGTAGAAGTGCTCGTCGTCCTGCAGGTGCCACACCAGCCAGGCCACTTCCCACGGGTTGGGAGCGTCGTTTGCTCTCGTGTGGTGCAGCGTCTCAAAGCGCGCGGTGAGCGTGAGGCGCTCCGAGTGGCTCGGTCCCACGGCGAGCGGGGCGTGCGTTACGTTGCCGACCAGCGCTTCGGTAGGCGACATGTATAAGGTGGTGCGACCATTGAGTCGTTCCGGCCCCACGCAGCCGTAACCGTGGTAGCGCACGTTCCACGCGCCCAACTGCGTGCCCTCGGCCTGGCACTCGAGCGATGCGTTGGCGTTTCCAAAGACCAGTGTGTTGAGCGTACCGCCGCCGGCGCGCTCCACAGTGTTGCGATCCATTGCGTCGCCCTCACGCGTGGAGACCGCACTGTCGGAGGCGTCTCGGGCCACCGTGGTGCGGCGCGCGCGATCCACCGCAACGTCAGATGCGTACGCCCGTTCCACACGAGCGTCCACCGGAGCCTGAGGCGCGATCAGATCGCTGCCGCTGCAGCCGAGCGTGGTGCCGAGCAGAGTGCCGAGCATACCTGCCAAACCGATCGTTCGCGCGGAGCGAAACATGCCGGGAGTCCCTTGGTCGTTCGGTGGCCCGACGAGCGTAGCGCGTGTTCAGCGCCGTAGCCTCGTAGCTTTGCGTCGCCGCCTTTCGACGGGTTTGCCGTTGTCGTGACCGCCTCGCGAGCACCGGAGTGCCGAACTTGGCGGGTGGGGTCAAGGCCCCATTCCAGAGGGATGACGAGAACGGTTTTGGGCCGTCACCGAATCGCACGCTGGATGTCGATTCTGTTTCAGGCTGGGCACCGCAAGACTGCAAACCCCAAACAAACGCGCCCCGAACCGATATGGTCCGGGGCGCGAATGTTTGGTGCAGTTACGAAAGACTACCAGCGGTAATGCGCAAAGGCCTTGTTGGCTTCGGCCATGCGGTGCGTGTCTTCCTTTTTCTTCATGGCGTTGCCTTCACCGCGCGAGGCGGCGAGTACTTCGGCGGCCAGCTTTTCGTCCATCGACTTTTCGTTGCGGTCGCGTGAATACCCGATGAGCCAGCGCATGGCCAAGGCAGTGCGACGATCCTGTCGCACTTCGACCGGCACCTGATACGTGGCGCCACCAACTCGGCGGCTCTTCACTTCAACCACCGGCTTGAGGTTGTTGAGCGCCTGCTTGAACACCGTCACGCCAGGCTGGCTCGTCTTGTCTTCGACGATGTCCATGGCCTTGTAGAAAATGCCTTCGGCGGTGGACTTCTTACCGTCGAGCATGAGCGAGTTGATGAACTTGCTGACCGTCTGACTTTCGTAGCGGGCATCCGGCAGGATGATGCGCTTTACTGAACTTTTGCGGCGGCTCACTTCTTCTTACCTCCAGCCGCGGGCTGGCCGGGCTTGGGACGCTTCGTGCCGTACTTGGAACGGCTCTGGTTACGACCACTGACGCCCGATGCGTCGAGGGAGCCGCGCACGATATGGTAGCGCACACCCGGAAGGTCCTTCACACGACCACCACGCACAAGCACGATCGAGTGCTCCTGCAGGTTGTGGCCTTCGCCCGGAATGTAGGCGGTGACTTCGAACTGATTAGTGAGGCGCACACGGGCGACCTTGCGAAGCGCCGAGTTGGGCTTCTTGGGCGTGGTGGTGTACACACGCGTGCAGACGCCACGCTTGAACGGATTGGCCTTGAGGGCCGGCGCCTTGTCGCTGCGCTTGACGTCCTTGCGCGCCTTGCGGACGAGCTGGTTG
>JBBRDJ010000150.1:0-7419 GCA_038203945.1 Gemmatimonadales bacterium | reverse complement strand
TCGCAGACCTTTGACCAGCTGTTGCGCCGCATCCCGTTGGGCGGAGTTCGCGTGCCTCCGGTGTCCGGGCAGAGTTGTTACAGCGCTACGCGCGGCATCAACGGCAGCGGCACCTCGCAGTGTCTCAACTTTGTGGTGGATGGTAGGCTGCTCGACCCGGACGCGGTGATCAATCCATTGGACGTGCATTTTGTGGCATACGTGCCGGGTATCCAGGCCCGTGCGCTGTACGGCCCGCGTGCGTGGAACGGCGTGATCTTTGTGGCCACACGCCGTTTTGGCGACGTCGAAAAGCGGCCGTAGCGAGCACTTGCTTATCGCGGCTGAAAGCTGCTAAATGGTGGATCGGGAAACGGCCTGAGTGCGTGCCGCATGAGCAAGGCGCGCGCGGCGATTTCCGGGAAATCGCGCACGTCGTAGAGCGTGGGCGTATCGAGTCGTCCGCGCACCATGGTACGCAGCGAAACGCGTGGCGCTCCGTCGATCTGCGCGCGGAGCGCCACCGCCTGAAACGTGCTGCGCCTTCCGGTGCGCCGATGACGCAAACTCACGTGCAACGGTCCATCAGCGGTTTCCTGGGCCGCCGATTCCACGTCGTAGGCGCCGAGGCGGGGCAGGGATGGTGCGTGTGAAGCCGACGCGTTTGCGGATCCTCCCAGCGTCTCGTACAAGACGCCATCGGCCAGCAGGGCAGCCACGGCGGCAGCCACGCGTGCTTCGGTACTTTTGTGCGGTAAGGCGCCGCGCACGAAAACATCGGCCGCGGTACCGGCGCGTGTATCATTGCTGCGGGCCTCCGCGAGGCGTTGGAGAAAGCCCGGTTCGAGTCGGACGGCGCGTCCGCTGAGTTCGAGCACGCGGGCGGCGTACTTGAGCACCTGACGCGCTTCAATGCGTGCGACATCGTCAAAGAACCAGGCACACGAGGTGAAGAGTCGCAGTGTGGCGCGCTGCAGTTCGAGCAGTTCGCGCGCACGCTGAATGGCACTCTCTTCATCGCGACGGTCGTCGTGCATCGCCTCACGGACGAACGCGTATATCGCGTCGCCGTCGAGCGCCACGACGGCGCCGTAGGCGTCGCGCACGGCCCAGGGATCATCACGAAAGAGCGGGGTTGCTTCGAGCGCGTAGACGCTGTGCGCCTCGTTGGCCAACCACACCAACGCGCGACGCAGCGGGCCGCGCCAGGCTTGCGACGTGTGCGCCCCGGGGTCGAGTTTGCAGCCGCAATCGCTGCGCCACCGTTCAACACCATGCGCACAACTCCAGGCGCTGGGCGCCACCAACTGCGCATCATTGACTGGTGGAAACTGCGCCAGCAGCGTGGAAAAGTTGTGCATGCGCGCATCGGGGCGCGCCGCGATGCGCGCAATAGCACGGGCGAGCGTGACGTCACCATCGCGCTGATGATGACCGAATGTTTCACCATCTGTCGCCAGCACCGTGGCCAGTGCGGTGGCGTTGGGATCGTGTGGCGCGAGACGCTGGGCCAGCGCGACCGGATCACGCAACAGGCCACCAAAGGCCACTTCACCCGAGAGCGAGCCATCGTAGGTAAAGATGGCCAGCGTGCCGCCATTGGTGCCGCGCCAACGCAACGGGCGACCGGTGGGGTCGGGATTGCGCACCTGATATGGCGCCAGCACGGTGTACCGAATGTCGTGCTCCACGAGCACATCGAGTGTTTCCTCGTCAACGGCGGTTTCCGGTAGCCAGAACCCTTCCGGCGCGCGACCAAAGCGGCGCGTGAAGTCGGCAATGCCCCAGCGAACCTCGGTGACCTTGTCTCGACGCGACGCCAACGGCAGAATGATGTGATGGTAGGGCGCCGCGATGGCGTTGCCATGGGCATCGTGTCCGCCGTAGCGTGCAATGCTGGCCCGATCGCCGTCGAGCATTGCGCGATAGGTTTGGGGCGCGTGATGTTCGAGCCACTCACACAGGGTGGCCCCGACATCGAACGCGCACCAGGCGTAACAGTTGACAATGCGCGCCAGTCCTCCGGGCGCGTCGGCGGCGGGGGGGGGACCAATTTCACGATTGAGCGCCGCCAGTGCTTGCGAGCGCGCATCAGCACCTAGCGCGGCCAGTGCCTCGCGGGTAAGCGGCTCCTCGTCCGCGCGATTGGGAGAAACGCGTACTTCAGTAGCCGCCAGTCGCGCGTAACACTCGCGCTCGATGCGCGCGTTCCAGTCGTGGTCCGGGGCTGCCGATGGTTCAACGTCTACCAGCTCCAGCCACGGGTCTTCGCGTGGCGGCTGATAACAGTGCGCGTGTACAATGACCGCGCGTACGAGACCGGCGGCGGGTGCGTTGCTCGCCGCGTTGCTCACGTCATCGCGCACGGCGTCACTCGCCGTGTCGCGCACGTCGTTGCTCGTCGTGTCGCTCACGTCGTCGCTCACCATCTCGCTCACGTCGTCGCTCACGTCATCGCTCACGTCGCCACTCGCCGTGTCACGCATGGCGTCACGCGCCGCGTCACTCGCATCAGCCGGCATCGCGAGCGCACCGGTATCTGCGGCATTGCTGGCGTTCAGCCGCGGCTCCGCGCCACGGCCGTCGCCAGCTCGTACGCCTGCGCGTAGCGTTCGGCCGAACGCTCCCAGCCGAAGTCACGTCCCATGGCCGTATGCATACGACGCGCCCATCCCACCGGCTCGCTGAAACGCGCCAACGCACGCGAGATGGCGTGATCAAACGCGCCCGCTGTGAACGGATCAAACAAAAATCCGGTCACATCGTCTTCCACCGTATCGGCAATGCCGCCCACGCGCCGACCGATGGGCAGTGCACCGTATCGCTGCGCACGCATTTGCGTGAGTCCACACGGCTCGTACTGCGATGGCATGATGAACATGTCCGCACCGGCCATGAGGCGATGCTCCAGACGATCGGTGAAGTCGAGCTGCACACCCACATGCTGTGGACGCGCGTTCGCCAGCTGCGTGAGCGCGCGCTCATAGCGCGGTTCACCCTGGCCCAGGAACACGAACTGCGCATCCATGTTCCACACCAAATGCGAGTTGAGAATGAGATCGAGTCCCTTTTGCGTGACCATGCGACCGGTCATGCCAAAGAGCGGGGTGCGACGACGTTGCGGCAAACCAAACGAACGCTGCAACGCCGCCTTGCAGCGCGTCTTGGCGCTGGTGTCGTCGCGCGTGTAGTTGGCCGTGATCTGATCATCACGCGCCGGATCCCACTCTGTTTGATCAATACCGTTGGTGATGCCCAGAAACCGGTCGCCAAGCGACTGGAACATGGTGTGCAATCCGAATCCGCCGTCGGGCGTGCGCAGTTCACGAGCGTGTCCGGGACTCACCGTCACCGCCACGTCGGTAAACGCCAGACCGGTTTTCAGAAAGTTCACCCGTCCATACCACTCGGCCATGCGCCAGTTGTACACCTCCTGCGGAATGCCGCATTCGTTGAGCACGCTCTCAGGAAAGTGCCCCTGATACCCGGCGTTATGAATGGACAACACGGTTGGTGTGCCGGCAAACCGCTCCCGCAGTTCGTCGTACGTACGCATGTACATCAGGGCCAGTGAGGTGTGCCAATCGTGCGCGTGCACCAACACCGGTCCGGCAATCAGGCGCGTGATGCCCTCGAGCACCGCGCGGGAAAACACGGCAAACCGACGCGCGTTGTCGGCAAAATCCCGGCCTTGTTCTCCGTATAGCCCACTGCGATTGAAGTACACAGGCGCGTCAACAAACACCACACGCGGACCCGGACCCGATTTCACCTCGCGAAAAAACCGCACCTCGACCGATCGGAATCCCAGTTCCACCTTGACCGGTCGGCCAAGCGGCGCCAAATCCGGCGCGTGATCACGCACGGAGCGGTACAGTGGTACAAACACGACCACGTCATTGCCAGCGCGCGATTGGAACGTGGCCAGTCCGCGCACTGCTTCCGCCAATCCACCGGTACGCGCAAACGGCGCATACTCGGCGGTGAAATGCACGATCGTTGGCCTGCCGTCGGGCGCGGCGGGCACGGCAGGGAACGACATGGACGGCGTGGGCAATGCGGAAACAGTCATGGCGGGCGCGTCAGGAAACGGGCGGATCGTCCTGGAGTGCGTCCCCCAGAATGGCGGGCGCGTAGTAAGCGCGCACGTACTGTTCAACCATGCGACGACCGGTAAAATGCGTTCCGGCCACACGAATGGCGTTCTTCATCGTGGCCAGCCAACGCGTCGGCACGTCTTCCTCATCACGCTCGTAGAATGCGGGCACGATTTCTTCTTCGAGCAGTGTGTACAAACGATCGGCGGTGCGATCACCGATGTCATCATCAATTTCGGGCCCAATCGCCCAGCCGTTGGTGCCATCGTAGCCTTCCTCCCACCAGCCATCGATCGTGGAGAGCTGCGGCACGCCATTGAGACCAGCCTTCATGCCACTGGTGCCGGATGCTTCCAGCGGAACGCGCGGCAGATTCATCCACAAGTCCACACCTTGCACCAGCAAGTGAGCCAAATGCATGCCGTAGTCTTCAATAAACGCAATGCGTCCTTCAAACTGCGGATCGCGCGTGAACTGATACACTGATTGCAACACCTGCTTGCCCGGCGTATCGGCCGGATGCGCTTTGCCGGAGAACACAAACTGCACCGGACGCGCACTGTTGGTGACGAGCTTACGCAATCGCTCTACATCGCGAAACAGCAAGTCCGCGCGCTTGTAGGTGGCAAAGCGACGCGCAAAGCCAATCGTGAGCGCGTGCGGATCGAGCAAAGTACCCGCGCCCACCAACTGCGGCGACTGCAACATGCCTTTGCGATAGTTCTGACGCGCTTTCTCTCGCACCAGGCGCATGAGCACGTGCTTGAGTCGCAAATGCGTGCCCCACAGCTTCTCGTCGTCCAGTGTGAGTACGCGTTCCCACATGGTGCGGTCACGTTCCGCGCCCCAGACTGTGCCCAGCTGTTCGTCGAGCAGCTGCATGATCGGGTTGGCCATCCAGGTGGCCAGGTGCACACCATTGGTGATGTGTCCAACGGGCACATCGTCAACCTCACGACCGGGCCAGAGCGGACTGCACAGCTGGCGCGACACGGCTCCATGTCGCTCCGACACGCCATTCACGCGACGCGAGAGTCGAATGCACGCGGCGGTCATGTGAAACACGCCTCGGCCCGCGTTGGGATGAAAGCCAAGTTGCAGTACCGTTTGTGCCGGCACACCCATCTCGTCCCAGATTGGACCCGCGCACTCCTGCACCTGTTCCACGCTGAACTGATCGTGTCCGGCCGGTACCGGTGTGTGCGTGGTAAACACACTTGATGCACGCACCTGTCGCACCGCATCGTCAAACGGCACGCCATCGGCGCACAGTGCGCGCACGCGCTCCAGGAGCATGAAGCCGGCGTGTCCTTCGTTGGCGTGCCACGCAGCCGGTGCAATGCCCAGCGCCTGCAATACACGCACCCCACCCACGCCCAGCAGCCATTCCTGGCGCAAGCGCAACGCCGGTCCGCCCGCGTACAACTTGGACAGCAGCGGACGATCGTCGGGATGGTTTTCCTCAAGATCGGAATCCAGCAGATACACCGGCACGCGACCCACCATCATGCGCCAAACGCGAATGTACACCTCACGACCGAAGGTGCGCACCGAGGTGAGATACGGTTCACCGCCCAGGCCCGGCACCGGCTGTATCGGCACCGATGTGAGATCGAACGAATCGGGGCTGTCGGTTTGCCAACCATCGGGCCCCACGCGCTGATCGAAGTAGCCGTCGCGATAGAAAATGCCCATGCCAACCAGTGGCACACCAAGATCGGACGCGCTCTTGCAATGGTCACCGGCCAGCACGCCCAGACCACCGGAGTAAATCGGGATCGAGTTGTGAAAGCCAAACTCGGCGCAGAAGTAGGCAATCGGGCGGCCGCGCAGTTCCGGATAGGTCTGCGCGTACCACGTGTGCTCGTCGCTGTGTTCCGCCGACAGCCAGCGCATCACGCGATCGTAGCGCGCGCAGAACTCCGGGTTGGCCGCCAACGCCGACAGGCGCTCGGCGGGCACGTAGCGCAGCAGCAGAATCGGATTGTGCTGCAGCTGTTGCCACAGTGTGTCGTCGATTTCGCGAAACAGGTTGCGCGCTTCGCGGTTCCAGCTCCAGGCAATGTTGTTGGCGAGGTGGGTCAGGCCGAGCAGGCGCGGCGGCAACGGATGCGCAGCGGTGTCAACCGGAGGGTTAGTTGGGGCAGTTGCATTCACAGACATTGGCAATCCTTCGGGAAATCAATCAGGGCGCCTCGAGGCGCCATGAAACGAGATGTGGTAAGGTACCTTTTGGTACCCCGAGGTGGACAGGTGCAGGTCAGTGAACGTATCGTGCGCCATATATGTCCACGCCTCGCCGATCCCGCGTCCGTCCCCCCGTGGTCCACAAGTTCGGCGGCGCCTCGCTGGCCGACGCTGCGGCCATGCGTCACGCCATTGCGCTGATTGCCACGCAATCAGCCGCCCAGCCGGTGGTCATCGTGGTGTCGGCCATGGCCGGCGTTACCGACGCGTTACTGGGTCTCGGACGGGCGGCCCTGGCGGCCGGTCGCGACCCGCAGGCGCGTCAGGCCCTCGGCGAGGGAGTCGATGCACTTCGGGCGCGCCACGACGCCGTGGCCAAAGCGGTGGTGCCACGTGGCGAGGTACGGCAGCAGCTGGTGGCCGATATCGCGCAGGCGCACGACGAAGTGGCGGCCTTGCTCGACGGTGTGGCATCGCTGCGCGAACTCACGCCCCGCACCAGCGACTTTCTGGTGTCGCGCGGCGAAACACTCTCGGCCATGATGGTGGCCGCGGGCTTGATTGCCAGCGGCGTCAAAGCGGCGTACGTGTCGGCCACCTCGCTCATTGTGACAGACGGCGTGCACGGCAACAGTTTTCCCGACCTCGTGCGCACCGATCGCGCCACACGCGAAGTGTTGGGACCGCTGCTTCGCGCTCGCACGATTGCGGTGGTGCCCGGATTCATTGGTGCGTCGCCAGACGGCACGGTCACCACGTTGGGACGCGGTGGATCTGATCTCACAGCCACCGTGATTGCCCGCGCGCTCAAGGCCACATCGGTGCAGCTGTGGAAAGACGTGCCGGGACTGCTCACCACCGATCCGCGCACCGTGCCCGAAGCACGCGTGATTCCGCAGCTTAACGTACGCGAGGCGGCGGAACTCGCGTACTACGGCGCCAAGGTGTTGCATCCGCGTGCGCTCATTCCACTCGCGCGTACATCGGTGCCGGTGCATGTGCGTCCGTTTGCGCAGCCGGAGCTGCCCGGCACTGAAATCTCCGGACGACGCACGCTGCACAAATATCCCGTGAAAGCGTTGAGCATTGTGCGCGCGCAATCGCTGGTCACGGTCACGGGCAGCGGAATGCTCGGTGTACCCGGTATCGCGGCGCG
>JBBRDJ010000149.1:0-7431 GCA_038203945.1 Gemmatimonadales bacterium | reverse complement strand
CACCGCGAGATCCTGCGTCGCGGCCGGCGGTTCGAGGGCCAGCGCGGCCAGAAACTCCGAGCGCGAGGCGTAGCTCACGGCAATGATCTCGAGTTGATCGAGGTCGGCCAAGCGCGGCACCGGGTCGTCGTAGGTTTCCTTGAGCAGTCGATCGTACAGCTGCCTGACGAGCGCGATTTCCTGACTCGTGGTGGCCGGTGTTGGTGCTGAACGCAAGCCGTCAACAAGTGCCGCCAGCGCGCGCAAGCCCGGCGTTGCGCGTGACGACGCACGCGTGCTGGCGAGAGCGAGCGGTTGCCAGCCGTGCGCAGACAGTGTTTCCACTGCGGAACGGGCTGTCGTGTCACCCACACCGGGCAGCAGACGCAACAGGCGATACCAGCTTACTTCGTCTTGCGGATTTTCCAGCACGCGCAGGAACGCCAGCATGTCTTTGATGTGCGCCGCTTCAAGGAACTTGAGGCCGCCCCACTTTTCATACGGTATGTGTCGGTTGGCCAGTTCGATTTCGAGATCGGCCGACAGGTAGCCCGCACGAACCAGCACCGCCATCTCGCGCAGCGGTGTGCCTTCCTCGTGCAGTTCGAGCAATCGATCAACAATAAATCGCGTTTGCTCCCGTTCATCGCGCACCGTAACCAACCACGGTGCCTCGCCGCCACCGCGTTCGGTCCAGAGCTGTTTGGTATAGCGATAGGTGGCGCGCGAAATCAGCGTATTGCTGGTGGCGAGAATCGGCGCTGTGGAGCGGTAGTTCTGTTCTAGCGTGACAAGGGTGGTGCCGCTGAACTGCGACGGGAAGGACATGATGTTGTCAATCGTCGCACCGCGAAACGCGTAAATGGACTGCGCGTCGTCGCCCACTACGGTAATGCGTCCGTGATGACAGAGCCCGCGCAGAATGCGCGCTTGCAGCGGGTTGGTGTCCTGGTATTCATCAACCAGCACGTGGTCGTAATCGCCTCGTATGCGGTCGCCCACATCGCCGCCCTGCTCCAGCAGCAGCGCCCAAGAGAGCAGCAGGTCATCGTAGTCGAGCAGGTTAGCGTCGGTTTTCCGACGCACATAGTCCGTGAAGAGCTGCTCCAAATCACCGGCCCACGACAAAAAGTGGGGCCAGCCTTCTTCCAGCAGCTCGGCCACCGATCGATCAGTGTTGACCTGTCGTGAATAGAGGCTCACACAGGTTTGCGCCTTGGGAAATCGACGGGCGGGCTGTTCGAGGCCGCCGC
Organism: Gemmatimonadales bacterium; assembly: GCA_038203945.1. Lineage (GTDB taxonomy): Bacteria > Gemmatimonadota > Gemmatimonadetes > Gemmatimonadales > Gemmatimonadaceae > JAABRT01. The sequence goes on along the minus strand of JBBRDJ010000149.1, from coordinate 6,199 downwards.
CATACTCTTTACCGCGCGGCTCCCCGAAACCCTGCGACGTGCGGGCCAGGCTCATGAGATCAGCCGAGTCAGCCGAGTCCATGATGGTGAAATCGCGCGGCAGGCCGGCCGCCGGACCGTAGCGTCGCAGAATACGGTGGGCGGTGCCGTGAAATGTGCCGCCTTGGGCGCGTTTGGCGCTGCCGCCGGCCAACCGTTCGGCCCGGTCGAGCATTTCCTGAGCGGCTCGGCGGGTAAAGGTGAGCAGCAGGATGCGATCCGGCCGTACGCCGCGATCCACCAAAGCGGCCACGCGATGCACGAGCGTGCGCGTTTTACCCGATCCGGCGCCGGCAACTATAAGGAGCGGTGAATCGCCATGGGCCGCGGCGGCGGCCTGAGCCGCGTTGAGGGCTGGCCCATCGGGGGCGGGTTGTTCCGTGCTGGCGGAGTGGGCGGGGCGCAGCTGCAGGTCCGCGCGTTCGGATAGCGACATGCAAGGAGTATGGAGACGCGGGGCCGTGGGCGGGAGGGTGGGGCCCGGTCGGTGACGGTGGGCGCCATGAATCGTCGGTTGGTCTGTCGGGGGATGAGCCAAGACGGGGTCCGCTAATGTGGACAAGTAGAGCGTCGAGGCCCATCTTCCTGAAATGTGACAGTGCAGGCCGGGAGAAAGCTTAAGCGCACGCTTGACCGCAGCGTACGGGGCCCCTATCTTCGGCACGTGGTATCATCGCCAGCACCGCGTCCGCGCCGTGCGGGCGTGATGCGTATGTATTGGTGCGTGTAGTGACTGTGCAGAACACACGTGCCAAGCGGTGTTGGACGGTGGCTCGAAAGGGCCACGCGGAGTGGCAGGAGACCGGCGGCAGTTCGGCTGGTTGGAACAGAGTGGTAGCGCGGGTGCAGGATGTAGTTCGCAGGCGCAGTATGCAGTGGCAGTTTTGGGCGCAGGTGTTTGGTACGCTGTTTGTGAATGTCGGCCGGCCGATTCCCGGAGATATTCGTGTTCAGCCTCTGAGCGGGCCTGTGACGGTGATACACGCAAAGCCAGACATGGTGGCGGGTGTGTTGCTCATTCTCTCAGTTGGACCGCACGCGACCGGTTCCCCAGTCCGGCGTGGGCAACAGACCTTTATACGACCTCGCAAGAGGGAGGACAGATGCACTTATTTTCTCGGAGAAACGCGTCGCTCGCGTTGAGCCTGGCCGCCGTTGGCGTCTTGGCTGCTTGCGGCGACGACGTTATTGTGCCCCTTCAGCCGCCCACTCCAGTCACGATCAGCATCACGCCGCAGGCGGTGACGTTGAATCCGGGCCAGACGGGTACGCTCTCGGTGCAGATTTCAGGTGGCAGCCCGACGCCGACATTGGCGACGTGTGCCTCCGCCACGCCGGCCGTCGCGACAGCGGTTGCCGCCGGAAGCGTTTGTACGGTAACGGCAGTCGCCTCGGGTAACACCACGGTGACGGCGACCACGTCCGCCGGGCAGTCGGCCTCGGCCGCTGTGTCAGTGAATCAGTTGCCGGCCGCGTTGGGTGAGTTGACGATTACGCCGTCGATGAACAACCTCGTTGGCGGTCAGACGGTTCAGCTTGTTCCGAACCCGAATCGCGCCAGCACGGGCGTCACTGTTGCATTTCAGTACACGTCGTCCAGCCCGTCGGTCGCTTCGGTGAACGCGTCTGGTTTGGTTACGGCGGGCACGGTTGGTAACGCTGTGATCACCGTTCAGGCAACGGGCACGGGCACCGGCTTCTCGTCGGCCACGCGCACCACCACGGCCACGGTCAACGTGTTGTCGGCTCCGGCCGGTGTTACCTCGCTGACCGCTTCGCCCAGCTCGTTGGCGTTGGCCACGTCGGGCACAGGCTCAGTAGCCGCTTCGGTGCTGCAGCCCACGGGCGCGCCGGCTGCGGTGCTCACGTTTGGCACCACGAACCCAGCCGTTGCAACGGTTGCGGTGAGCACGACCAACCCGAATCTTGCCACGGTTACGGCCGTTTCGCAGGGCACGGCCACGATCACCGTCACGGCCACGTCGCCGGCCGGTCAGGGCTTCTCGGCCAGCACGCTCACCCAGCTTGTTTCGGTGACCGTTGCTCCGGCGGCTCAGGTCTCCATTGGTAACATCACCTCTGCCCAGACCAACAACCCGGTTGATATCACCAATGTGAGTGGCCAGATCCAGGTGCCGCTCAACATCACCACCAATGGCCAGAATGTGCAGTCGGCTCAGGTGTTCGTATGTTTGGTGGGTGAAGCGGTTCCCGCGTGCGCCGCTCGCAACAATGGCGTACCGGCTGCCCAGCAGACGTTTGGTGCCGCAGGCGCCAACACGGGCATCATCAACATGTTCATCAACACGGCCGAGTTCACGGTCGATGCGGACCTGGCGAATGCGACGGTTCGTCACACGAATGGTCAGAAGATTCTGGTTGCCACGCTCACCGTTGCCGGTCAGGCCACGGTTGCAAACAACAACCTGTCGATTCTGAACTTCAATAACATGGACGGCTTTGCGGCCCGCCACACGCCGCCAGCCCGCTCGGACGTCAACGCCTCGACCAACACCACGTTCTTTGGTGGCCCGGGCGCTGAAGGCCGTGGCTCCGTTACGGTTGTGCCGGTTATCTACACCGAAGGCCGCACGATCTCACGCGTTACGGTTGGTCTCACGGGTGCGTGCGCCACTTCACGTAGCCTGACGTTCGTGACCGGCACCGACAGCCGTCCGTGGAGGTACACGTATGGCTATTCTGTCTCTACGTCGACCAGCACAGCGACGCAGAACTCGGCCAACGATGCAGCGTTCAACATCACCTGCCGCAGCCAGTCTGATGGATCGGTCGATCCTGACGTCGCACCGCGTATCTTGTCGTCCATCGACAACTCGCAGAACGCCGGCCCGGCGGTTGCCATGGCAACCAACTTCCGCACCAGCACGTCGAACAGCCCGGCCATTCTGACGCCGGCTTCGATCCGTGTTGATTATGTCGGTCCGGCTGTCAGCTCTGCCGACATCACGCGTAGCCGTCCGGCCGTTACCGGTTGGGTGAACGCTTCGTTTGACTTCAATGCAAACACCGCAGCGTCCACGGACGCAGGCGTGGGCGTGGAGCCGAACAGCCGCAGCTTCAGCTACAATGGCTGCACCACCACGACGTCAAGCGCTCGTATTGCCATGCCGAACTCTCTTGGTGAGTCGGTGCCGGTGTGTGCAACGAACGCTACCGGCGGTTGGAATGCGACCGACGCGATCTCGCGTGGTCCGTATCGCGTGTTCATCACCGAACTCGACCGACTTGACAACTCCTCCGAGTCTGCTGCGTCTGCGTTGTTCGGAACGGACTTCACGGCTCCGGCCATCCGCTTTGCGGCCTCTTCGATCGATGACACAGCCAAGTTCAACACGAACGCTCCGGGCACCGTTCTGACAACGGAGTTCCTCGACGAGCGCTCAGGCTTCATCGATCAGAACTTCGATCTCGGCGCACCGCTGTATTTGAGCAATGGCTCATTGAGCCCCCTCACTGCCGCGGATCGTTCGCAGCGTCATTTTGCGACGCGTGCCGCTGGTAACTACACGGCGACAACAACCAAGTCGCAGTGCATCAACCCGAATGCCATCACGAACATCCTGCTGTCTTCAGGTGCGATCAGCACTGGCGGGTCGGCGTTCCAGACGAACCCGAATTGTTCCTTCAGCGCGACGGGTGTTGCGAACGTGAGCGGCACGACGGCTGACGGTTTCCGCGTCGGTCATTCGGTCAGCATTCCGTCCGAAGGCATTTACCACTACGCAACTCGTGTTTCCGATCGCGCGGGTAACGAGTCCGAGATAATCCGTCGTCGGTGGGTGCAGGACGGTGTGGCTCCGGAACTCGTCGCAGTCAATGCGCCGACTGGCATCTCTGCCTCGTCGCCGTTGATGTTCCAGCTGACGGCGCAGGACAATGTCGAGGTGCGTGCAGTGACGCCTGCCCTAAACATTCCAGGACTGGGCATCACCCGCTATTCGCAGCAGTTGGTTGATGCAACGTTCAACGATCTGGTCAATAGCCCGATCGCACAGAGCGTGACGGTTGGCGCGACCGGTGCCCCGTACCTGTTGGGTGCATCTTCGAGCTTTACCGGTATTCCGGGCGTGCTCGCTTCTGTGTCGGCGCAGGTGGCGGATCCGCTGAACCGTTTCAGCGCTCTTGTAACGGCCAACATTCCGTCACAGTCCATCGGCACCCTCACGGCGGCCTTCAGCTCAACGAGCCCGTACACGAGCTGGATGGTAGAGCCGGATCGTGCCGCAGGATCCAACGCGCCCGAGGGTTTGAAGGCGCGCCTGATTTCGAGCACCGAAGTGAGCAGCCCGTTCTTCACCCGGGTTGATTTCTTCCGCCGTAGTGCGGCCGGTGCGGATGCATCGTTCACACCTCTGCACTTCCAGTACTTGGGATCGGTGCAGGCCAGTGCAGTCGCTTCGGCTGACGTCGGCGACGTGCGCACCTGGACGTTCACCTTGGCCGATGCGGACTACGCGAATCTGCCGAGTGACTTCGGTCAGCGGCAGTCTGCTGCTGCTTGCCAGGAAGGCATCATTGCGGTTGGCGTGCGTGGCAACGGCGCTGGCGTGACCACCGCAGTACAGACGCTTTGCGGCCCCGCGCCGACAGGCATTGCTCTGACGATCACTGGCCTGCCCGCTGGCGCGCCAGGCAGCGTTACCATCTCTGATGGGGGTGGCTTCAACCAGACGGTCACGTCGTCCGGCACCTACACGGTCCCGAATGCCGGCACGTACTTTATCACGGCTCAGAGCACGTCGTTCAACAGCCAGAACTTCGCGCCCACGGTTGCTACTGCTAACCAGACCGTTACGGTTGTCGCCAACGCCAGCACACCGGTGACGGTCAACTACGCGCTTGCGGCTACACGCATCAGCGTGACGGTGAGTGGTTTGTTCGGGGCGGCTGCTGGTCAGTTCACGATCGCCGGAACGGGCGGAAACAGCTACACCCAGCTGTTCACGCTGGGCAATGGTGTCAACAGCATCAATGTGCCGCAGGCTGGCATTTACAACATCACTGCAGTCACGCCGCAGACAATCGCGCTTGACAACTACACAGTGGCCGTTGGCACACCGTCTGTGACGGTAACCGCTGGTGCAGCCCCGTCTACTACCACGGTAGTGTTCAGCAACACGACACCGCGCGTCTCGATCAACGCGATTGCACCGCTTGGTGTCGCTCCCAACATCGCGCTCAACTGCAACGCGGGTGCCTTTACTGCGACGCAGACCGCGACTGGTTCTATCACGTATCGTCCGGGTGCAGGCAATGAAGCCTGTGTGATCACGGCCAATGCGGTAGTGATTGGTACGGACATCTACATCGCCACCATCGGTGGTGCTGCCACGCCGGCTGGTTTGATCACGGCAACCTTGGGCAATCCTGCCCCGAGTGCTACGGTCACGTACGTGCTTGCCTCACCGACCCTCACGGTTCGTAGCGTGTCGATCGGCGGCGGCATCAACAACCTTCCGAACGGCATTGCCTACTCGGTTCGTGTGTCCGGCAACGCGTTCTCCGCTCAGGGCGGCTTCAGGGACTTCCCTGCGGTCACCGGAACTGATTTGGTGATCACGGCTGCAGACGGCCTCACGGAAGGCACGTACAACATTTCGTTCCTCAACTCGCTGTCGTTGAACACTCAGTTGTGGGGTGTTGCAGCAGTTGGCAACGTCGCGTCCACGGGTGGTCGCGTGGTCGGAATTCCTAATCTGGTGGCACCGAACGTCGTGATTCAGAACATCGAGGTTGGTCGGGCGACTGTGCCCGCTAACTCGGTTGCAACTGACTTCGCGTCGCTTAACATCATCAGCTGGACGGGTCCGCAGCCGTAATCGGGCGGATCTGAGGGAGGGAGCCGACACCTTTTGGTGTCGGCTCCCAAGTTCGGGGGGTCTGTCTTCGGGCAGGCCCCCTTTTCGCACCCCCGTGCCTTCCAGCGCTAGTTACCTTTTAAGTTACCCTTTTTCCCACCACCTTTACTTGTGTGATGCTCTGTGCGTATTGGCACTGTCTCAATTTTCTTATTTGCTACCGCCGCGCTGCTCTCGGCTTGCGGCGATAGCGGCATGGGCGCTGAAAAGCTCAAAAATCTTTCGGAGAACATCTCCACCGATTCACTGTTCCGTGTGATCGGAACAGGACCTCTTCAACC
>JBBRDJ010000148.1:0-7466 GCA_038203945.1 Gemmatimonadales bacterium | reverse complement strand
CGGACGCCGCTACCCTTGCAGCGCGCGCACGCGTGGTTCGAGCAGCAGCTCCCGCCAGTCGTCAATGCGCAACTTCACGCGTTTGGCAATCTCTGCGGTCAGGCACCGCACTGGCACCAGTCCCACGATCTCGCTCCACGTGGGCTCAACGCCGCGCGCGCGCGACTCGCGCTCCACCGCCTCAAACGCGTGCATCACCGACGTGCGATCAATGGCCACGAGATTCATGGATACCTGTGCCTGCCCGTCTACTTCGAGTGCGAGCGCCTTGATGCCTTCCACGCCGCCATTGGACGCACGCACCGCAGCGGCGACTTCGCGCGCCACGGGCATGAGGCTCACGTCGCCCAGGTATACGTTGTAGGCGACTAGAAACGGGCGCGCACCGATCACGATCGCACCAGCGGTTGGATGTACGGCCGCGCGACCAAAGTCAGGCGTCCGGCTGGGATCGGTGGCTATCGTATCACGAATGCGTTCAAAACCACCGCGACGTATCTCGGCCAGGTTCACGCGCTCCGGACGAGTGGCTGCTCGCTCGTACAGGTACACGGGAATGGACAGCTCGTGCGCCACGCGTTCGCCGAGTGCATGCGCGAGTGCGATGCAGTCATGCATGGTCGTGCCATCGAGCGGTACGAACGGAAACACGTCGGTGGCGCCGAGTCGTGGATGCACGCCTTCATGGACACGTACGTCTATATGTACGGTTGCCGTCTGCACCGCCGCAAACGCCGCTTCGAGGGCCTTGCTCAGCGGCACCACGAAGGTCATGACGGTGCGATTGTGCCACGCATCGCTGGAGACGTTGAGCACATGCGCGCCGGGTACGGCGGTAATGGCGTTGCGGATGGCGTCGATGGCAATCGGGTTACGTCCCTCGGAGAAATTGGGGACGCATTCTACGATGGCTGGCGCTTGGTCGTGAGACGTGTTCACAGCTCCAAACTAGTCGTGTGCAGTGAAGCACGCGCGTCGCTTATCCGTCCCAAGAAATGCGGTAGCGCGATACCGTTGGCACGTCATCTTCGTCTATTTCAACCAGCCACATTTGATGGTCGCGCACCACCATGCTGACCGCTTCGCGTCGCCAATCTCGTGCGCTGGGAGGAAGTCGGACCTGACCGAGGTGCGTGCCAGATGGCTCGTGCACATCGAAGAGCTGCGGCTCGGGCCATAGACGCTCTGCAGCGAGCGTGATATCGGTATTGGGCACGTCGGTTCGCGTGTTGATCATCACCGAGCCATCAACGCGTGCAGGTTGCGACAGCCCAACCCAGATGCGTCCTCCTTCGTCGACAAACAAGCCTCGAACCGGCGGTTTGCTGCGCGGAATCTCCGGGCCATCCCAACTCCATGTGGGATCTTGTTCCGCTCGGCGCCGCGTTGCGGTAATGCTCGACTTCCAATCGGCAGCTTCATCGCGCTGCACGGCAACGGATGGCACAACGCGACGCTTGCTGGTTACCGCATCACCGGCACGCCAGAGCGCTCGGCTGTTGGGCGCGGTTGGGACAAGAAGATCCACCGCGTAGCGAGACGAATAGGTTGAGACGAAGTAGCCGATCGGACTCCACGCCGTGATGAAGCGTGGAAGAAACGGCGTGTCGCGTAGATGACGGACAGCGGGTGGTGCAACGGGCGACGTTGGCGGAGCAAGCGTGGAATCGAGCAACGTGCCGTCGAACGCGTGTCGATGCACGGAGACAGCTTGGCTTGTGGGGTCGCGCGGATTGAAGCTGCGGAGCTGCACGAATACGCCGCTCTGCGGAGCGACATAAAGTGTGGGTGGGAATGAGCTGGTGCGTGTGCTCCATCGACCAAGCGGCTCTCCGGCCGCCGAATAGCTCAGGATGCCGCGCTGGTCGGCGATCAGGATGCGCCCGTCGGGCAGTTCACGCACGGCCGAGACAACACCTTGATACTCGCCTGGTCCGGCGCCTTGCCGACCAATCGCACGCACAAGGCGACCATTGCGATCGTAGTGTCGTACGCTGCTCCGCAGACCACCGACCATGCCGTCGCCCTCCGTGTTCAACACGAAGACCCCATCGTTGGGCGCCCCAAATAGGTAAACGGTGGAGAACTCAAACTCGGCGGCGGCGCTACCCGCGCCGAGCGTCAGCTCCTTGGTGAGCTTGGCGGCGGCCGCGTATTTGGGTTTCGAGAGCGAGATAACAGTGGTGTCCGATTGCAGTGCAAACAGCTTGCCTGGCAGCAGCGTACAGGCGAACGTCGTGGCAAGAACAAGGGTGCGGAACACGGCGCCTCCAGCGCTGTAGTTTTCCGTCACCAAAGACGATCCGTACAAGGTACGTTTCACGACAGTCGCTGGCGAGTTGCGGCCGCGATGCCACTGTCCGCTCTCCCCGATCAAGGCCCAGTCACCGATAATGGATCAACACATTAAACGAGCCTCCGACTACAATGGCTGCTGGCACGCGCCCTCACTTATCAGACTCTCCGAGCGCCTCAAGCGCCGCGGCGTCCGCGAGATTCTACGGTCGGGCAATCGCCCGTTTGTTTCGAATGAGATCTACCCTTGAGAGAACGGCTACAGGTAGCTGATCGATCTGTCCGTTTACTCGACGCGACCACGCTTCCTCAAACTCAACGCCCCAGAGGTGAGTGAGCAGGTCTACGCGGTTCGGAGCATGGCCGAGCTGTATCGCGCGGTCATCAGCCACGAAGACGTCCGGTGCCAGTCCGACCTGCCCGAAACCAAACGCGTAGAGTGCTGCCATCACCCGCATGGCATTGTCCGGTTCCGCCCGCACGAAAAGGTTGCGGGACAACTCGCTGCCGCGCAAACGTGTGGCGTTGCGATAAGCTCGCGTAGCGGAGTTGGCACGAGGTTCGTGTAACACTACTTTCGTGTCGTGAAGAACGTCACCGTGACACTCGATGAAGACGTCGCTAGCTGGGCCCGCATACGGGCGGCCGAGCTGGATATCAGTGTGTCGCGAATGCTCGGAGAGCTGTTGCGCGAGCAGATGCGCCGCCGAGTGACGTACGAAACGGAAATGCGGCACTACTTGGTTCGCGAACCCAGGCCAATCAATGTAGCGGGTTCGGCGTATCCCTCGCGCGAGGAGTTGCATGACCGTCCCGATCTTCGTTGACACCAACGTGCTGGTGTACGCGATCGATGCCAGCGCGGGTGCGCGCCATGTATCGCCAGCGCGGGTGCGCGCCATGTATCGCCAGCGCGGGTGCGCGCCATGTATCGCCAGCGCGGGTGCGCGCCATGTATCAGCGCAAGAATGGATGGAGTCACTGTGGAAGCGCGAGGCAGGCAGGCTCAGCATTCAGGTGCTGCAGGAGTTCTACGTCACCGTAACACGAAAACTGCGTCCCGGAATGTCGCAGCGTGATGCCCAAATCGAAGTCCGCGCCTTGCTGCCATGGGGACCGATCGAGATTAACTCAGCCATCCTCGAGCGCGCCTGGTTCGTTGAGATGCGTTACGGCCTTTCATGGTGGGATGCGCTCATCGTCGGTAGCGCACAGACCCTCGGTTGTCGAACGCTGCTCACCGAAGATCTGCAGCACGGGCAAGACTTCGACGGCCTCGTCGTGTGCAGTCCGTTGCGTAGCGCGCCTAGCGAGCTGGGTCTGTGAGCGGCCAGGTCTATCGTGCGCCGTGCCCCAGCGTCTTGAGAAACCACTCGTGCATCACGCCATTGCTCGCGACAATCGGTCCGTGCACCACGCCAACATCCCGTCCGTCAAAATCCGTCACACGCCCACCGGCCTCGCGCACAATCAGAATCCCCGCCGCGACATCCCACGGCGCGAGTTCGATTTCCCAGAAGCCCTGAAAACGGCCGCACGCCACGTCACATAAATCCAGCGCTGCCGCGCCTGCGCGACGCATGCCGGCGGTACTTGCCGCCACCGCTGCAAACTGCGGTTGATAGCGCGCCAAATGATGCGTGTGTTTAAACGGAAAGCCGGTGCCGATGAGCGCGCGCATGGGCTCCACAATCGGTGACACGACGATTGGCGCATACTCGCCATCGGCCAATACACGATGCGCACCCAACCCGCGCGCAGAAACAAATGTTTCACCGGTGGCGGCGTTCACGATTGCGCCGGCAGCGAGTACGCCGTCAACCAAAATGCCTACACTCGTCGCGTACCACGGAAAGCCGTGCAGAAAGTTGGTCGTGCCATCGAGCGGGTCTGCGACCACTGCAATGCCGCACGAAATTTTAGTGTCGGGTGTCATTTCTTCGGCCAGCAACACCGCCTCGGGCAACAGCTGCGAGACGACGGCGGCAAGCGCCACTTCGGCTTCACGGTCCACATGACTCACAAAATCGGCTGGGCTTTTCACTTCCCACGTGAGGGCCGCAATGTCGCGCGCTCGCGCCGACACCACCGCGGCTCCGGCTCGCGCAGCCGCCAACGCGACGTCCCGGAGCTGCAGGTCAGAGGGGACCGCTAGCGCGTGAGACCCTGCGGCATCTGACCGCGCACGAGGTGTCGCGACGTGTGTTGGCTCATTCTCTTGCACGGGGACTGCCTCACTCATAGGCTTGTGCCATGACTCGAAACTTCCGTAGGTTAGCGCTATGACTCGCATTTTCAGTGGAATCCAGCCCTCGGGCGAACTCCACATCGGCAACTATCTGGGCGCGATCAAGAACTGGGTGGCCTTGCAGCAACAGTTCTCCGGCTCGCTCTTTTGTGTGGTGGACTACCACGCCATCACCGGCAACTACGACCCCGAGTTGCTGCGTCAACGCCGCTGGGATATGGCGCGTTCGCTGCTGGCCGCAGGTATCGATCCAGAAAAGGCAGCGCTGTTTGTGCAAAGCGACATACCGGAACATACCGAGCTGGCGTGGATTTTCACCACCAACACACCGCTTGGCGACCTCGAACGGCAAACACAATTCAAGGATAAAGTCGACCGAATGGAAAGCATTCCCGCCGGATTGCTCATGTATCCGGTGCTGCAGGCAGCCGACATTCTGCTTTATCGCGCCGATAAGGTACCGGTCGGTGAAGACCAGGTGCAGCACCTGGAGCTCTCGCGCGATACGGCGCGCCGGTGGAACGGCCGTTTTGGTGCTGGGTTTTTTCCCGAACCGCAGGCCGTGCTCACGCCAACGCGTCGCATTCTCGGACTCGATGGCAAAGCGAAAATGTCCAAGTCACTCGGTAATACCATTGGTCTCCTCGAAAGCGATGACGAGATCTGGCAGAAGCTGCGACCGGCCATGACCGATCCGCAGCGCGTGCGCAAAAGCGATCCGGGACGTCCCGAGGTGTGCAACATCTTCAGTTTGCACAAGGCGTTTTCTCCGGCCGAAACGGTGGCCGAGGTAGACACCAACTGTCGCACTGCAGCGTGGGGCTGCATTGACTGCAAGAAGGTGCTGCACGCCAACATGGTGCAGGAGCTCACGCCCATTCGCACGAGCGCGCAGCTGCTCGCTGACGAACCATCGCGTGTGCTCGACGCGTTGGCCGATGGTGCGCGCACCGCGCGTGCGATTGCGCAGGACACCATGCGCGAAGTGAAGTCGCGCATGGGCCTCGATCCAATGCGGGCACCGTAATGCACAAGCTGGTGGTTGATTTGCAGAGTTCGACGCCTATCATGGCGTTGCCATCTGACGGAGCAGACCGTTTGCGCAACGCTGCGCCCAAGGGCTGGCAGGTACATGTCGTAAAGTCGCTCACCGATTCAAGTGGTGACGGGACAAACGCGGTAAGCGACGAAACGCTCGCCGAGGTGGCCGACGCGCAGGTGTACTTTGGCTACGGCCTGTCGGCGACGGTGGTGGACGCCGCTCCGCAGCTCAAATGGGCGCACAGCGCGTCGGCCGGTGTGGGCAAATCCATTACGCCGGAGCTGCTGTCGGTGGGTTTGTTGTTTACCAACAGCGCCGGTGTGTACGCCGAAGCCATGGCCGATTCGGTGCTGGCCGGTGTGCTGTACTTTGTGCGCGGCATGGATATCGCGGTGCGACTGCAGGCGAATGCGGACTGGGACAAGCACCCGTTTCAGACGCCGGAGCGGCCGTTGCGTGAAGTGGCCGATTTGCGGGTGTTGGTGATTGGTGCCGGCGGTATTGGTTCGGCCGTGGCCCGTCGGTTCACAGCACTGGGGGCCACGTGCACCGGGATCCGTCGTCGTCCGGAGCTCGGCGTACCCGAAGGATTCCGTTACGCGTGCGGCTTGGATCGTGTTGATGAACAGCTCGAAGCCGCCGATCTGGTGGTGCTGGCCGCCCCGCTAACGGCGTTGTCCCGCGGTGTAATGGATGCACGCCGATTGGCGTTGCTCCCGCATGGGGCAATCGTCGTGAATGTGGCACGTGGCGCGTTGATCGATGAGGACGCACTGCTGGACGCGCTGACGACAGGTCGTCTGCGTGGTGCGTATCTCGATGTCTTTCGTCACGAGCCGTTGCTGGCGTCGCATCCGTTGTGGCGTGATCCGCGTGTGCTGATCACGCCGCATGTTTCCGGGGTGTCGCCGGCTCGTCATTGGGGGCGAGCGCTGTCGTTGTTCGAAGACAATTGGCAACGTTTTGTGGCGGGCCAACCGCTGCGCAACGTGGTAGATCCGGCGGCTGGATACTGATGCGGGAGTGAGCCACGCATCGGTGTCCGGCGCATCCTGCACTGGGGCGGTTACGAGACGTGGCAATCGAGCGAATCATCAAGGCTGCGGTCGATCGCGGCGCCTCCGACATTCACATCAAGGCGGCCGACTGTGTGCGCGCGCGCATTGATGGACGTCTCGTCGCACTCACCAAGCAAGCGCTCACGGCCGAACAGACGCGCGGGATTGCGCTCCGGCTCATGGAGTCGGAAGCCGACCGCGCCGGCATTGATACGCTGCGCGATCACGACTGCTCCTGGGCGCAGCCCGGCATGGGACGCTTCCGCGTGAACATCATGCGGCAGCGCGGCTCGCATTCCATTGTCATGCGCGTGATCCCCGAGCAGGTGCCCACGATCACCGAGTTGCGTTTACCGTCGGTGATTGAGCGCATCACGCATGCGGAACGTGGCATGGTACTCGTCACCGGCGTGACGGGTTCCGGCAAGAGCTCTACGATGGCTGCCATGGTCAATGGCATCAACAGCAACTACGAGCGGCACATCGTCACCCTCGAGAATCCGATCGAGTTTTTGCACGGCGACATTCGCAGCTCAATTACGCAGCGCGAGGTTGGTATTGATACCGACAGCTTCCGCATGGGTTTGCGTGCCGCACTGCGTCAGGATCCCGACGTGATTCTGATTGGTGAAATGCGCGATGCGGAAACCATCGACACGGCCATGAAGGCTGCCGAAACGGGCCACCTGCTCATTTCCACGCTGCACACCCCCGATGCGCAGAGCACGATCATGCGTGTAGTGGCCATGTTTCCGCCGGAAGAACAGTCGGTGGTTCGCATGCGACTGGCGGAGTCGTTGCACTCGGTGATTTCGCAGCGACT
>JBBRDJ010000147.1:0-7562 GCA_038203945.1 Gemmatimonadales bacterium | reverse complement strand
AGGTCCGAGCAACGTGTGCTGCGTGGTGAAGCCGGCGCCTCCGAACGTGGCGGCAAGCACCGCGGTATTGCCGTCTTCAGCGATCGCTTCCAGTCCGGCGCTGGCCGCTTCGCCCGCAGTGAACACGCGGAACGTGCCGTTGTGCACGCCAAGCCACATTGGCGTCAGTGCGGTGCCGAGCGCCGGTGAAAGCGCGGTCACGCGGATTTGTACTGCCGTTTGCGCGCTGGCCACTGAGGTGCCCGCGAAGAGCGAGAACGCAACGGTGGTGGCGATACGGTGGATGGATCGGGACATGCGAGAAACTCCGGGGCAAAGGATGGGCTTGGGTTGAGCATCACAGCAGCTCACCACGTTGGGGAACCCGGAATGCCGACAAACCGGATCATTCGCAGTTGGCCAGGATCGCTGGGCACTTGCGCCGCCCGCTGCCGCGGCGCAACTCTTCGCTCGACGATTCCTCGGAGAGCGCAGGTGCATCAGACGGAAGAGACGATCACTGCACTGCTGCGCGAATGGGCAGGCGGTGACGCACCGGCGGGCGATCGACTGTTCGCAATCGTCTATGACGAGCTGCGCGCCATCGCTCGGCGTCAACGACGGCGCTGGCGGGGCGACGACACGCTCGACACCACCGCGCTCGCTCACGAGGTCTACTTGCGACTCCGTGGTTCCGCAGCCTTCAGTCCGCGTGACCGCGCGCATTTTTTTGCCATCGCCGCGCGGGCGACGCGACAAATCCTAAGCAACTACGCGCGTCGCCAGCATGCCGACAAGCGCGGCGCCGGTGAGGCCACGGTTGCACTTGAAGAGTTCGACATGCTCGCGCCGGCGTGGTCCAGCATCGAGTGGTCTGCCATTGATCGCCTATGGGACCTCGAAGTGGCGCTGCGGCACCTCGAGGCGATTTATCCGCGCGCCTGTCGGGTGGTGGAGTGTCGGTACTTCGGCGGGCTGTCGATTCCGGCAACCGCGGATGCGTTGAACATTTCGGAACCGACTGTCAAACGTGATTGGGCACTGGCGCAAGCCTGGCTCTTCCGTGCACTGAAAGAGCATGGTCCCGATGAACGCTGATCGCGATCGTGAGACGTCGGGCGTGGACTGGGATCGCCTGTCCACACTGTTCGAAGCAACCATGTCACTGCCAACGGTACGGCGACAGGCGCACATCGATGCGTTACGCGCTGAGGAACCGGTATTGTGTCGGGAGCTGGGCGAGTTGGTGGCTGTGGCCGATCATGCGGAAGCGTACTTTGAGGAGCTATCGCACGACGTCATCGCGCCCGTGTTCGAAGCCGCGCTCGCGTCCGTCAGTGGCGACAACGATGCGGCCTCACCGTCGTCATCGCCGCCGCTGACGCGCATCCGTCACTACGACGTGCAGGAGTGCCTCGGTGCAGGCGGCATGGGCGTCGTGTACCGTGGGTGGGACAACAAACTGGCGCGGACGGTCGCACTCAAGTTTGTCAGTCCGGATCGCTTGATTGATCCCTCGTCGAGAGTACGACTGCTGCGCGAGGCGCAGGCGGCGTCGTCGCTCTCTGACGCCAACGTCTGCGCGATTCATGCGATCGAAGATCTCACCGATGGTGGAATCTGCGTGATCATGGGCTACTGCGCCGCCGGCACGCTACGCGATCGCCTGCGCGATGGATCACTCACGGTCGCCGAAGCACTCGCCATCGCGACGCAGGTCGCCAGTGGTTTGGCCAGCGCGCATCGCCGCGGCATCGTACATCGCGACATCAAGCCCGCAAACATCGGGTTTGACGCCGATGGCACCGCGCGCATTCTCGATTTCGGGATCGCCACGCGAGCGGGAGAGCGCGAGCGAACGATCGGTTCGCCGTTGGCTGGCTCGCTGCCCTACCTCGCGCCGGAACAACTGCGTGGCGTCGAGTCCGATGCGCGCGCTGATGTGTGGGCGTTGGGCGTCACGCTTTTCGAAATGTTGTGTGGTCGGCGCCCGTTTGCCGAGCAGCCGAGTGCCTCGCTGGCGCACGAAATTCTGCACACACCGACACCGGCGCTCGTTCGTGATGACGGCGTGGAGATTCCAAAGGCCGTCGCCGATCTGGTGGGCGTCTTGTTGCGCAAAGCGCCTGAGGAGCGCCCGGACAGCGGCGCGAGCGTCTTGACGATGCTGCGCGACGCACACGAGACGATGGCTCCGTTGGCCGTGGCGGTGCACGATGTATCGCGGCCACACACGCCGCCCGTGCCAGTGCGCCGACAATCGAGAGTCGCACCGCTGCTGCTGATCGGCGGACTGCTGGTGGCGGCGGCCGTCTCATGGCAAGTCACACGCACGATTGACCAGCCAGATGCGCCGCGTAGCGCGCCACTCGAAGTTGCGCGGACTAGTGCCCCGCTGCCAACACTCGCAGTGCTACCGTTCAGCGTGGAGGGCACCACCGAACTCGAGTACCTGCGCAATGGACTCGTGGATCTGCTGACGCCGGCCTTCGACGCCACAGGCTTGGTGCGCGGCATCGATCCCAATGCCGTGATCGGCGCGGCGTCTGTGCCCGCTGGGGCTCGCTGGGACTCGGCAGCGGCGAGAGCGTTGGCCGCGCAAATCGGCGCGAGTCGATACGTGGTGGGCAACGTCGTGGGCGTCGGCAATGCCGTGACTATCCGCGCGACGTTGTATCGCGCCAGTGGCGAAGAATCCGGCCGTGCGCAGTTCGCGGTGTCCGATCTGGCCGATCTCACCGCAGGTGTGGACCGTCTGGTATACGAACTCATCGCGTCAGAACTTCGCGCGCCCGGCGATACCGTGGCCGGCCTGGCAGCCACCACCACCAACTCCGCGCCAGCACTCCGCGCGTACCTCGACGGCGAACGAGAACTGCGCGATGCGCGACCGGCCACCGCACTCACGTATTTTCTGCGCGCCGTCGAGCTCGATTCACTGTTCGCGTTGGCATGGTATCGACTGGCGCGCGCCGCAAAGTGGAGCGACGTGGACTCGCTCAACGCCCGCGCGACGGAGCGAGCGTATGCCTTGGTCGCATCGCTCCCACCGCGACTCCAGGATATTGTGCGCGGATATCATGCGTTCCGATTCGGCAATCCCGGCGACGCCGAGCGCATTCTGCAACAGGTCACCGTCGACTATCCCACCGATGTCGATGCCTGGATGTTGCTCGGTGAGACACGCTTCCATCAGAATCCCTACTATGGTCGCCCGATGGATGAAGCGCGCGACGCCTTCCGTCGCGTGATGGCGCTCGATCCGCGCAATCGCGAAGTCAACGTGTATCTGATGGATCTCGCAGCGCGTGCTGATCGCCGCGGTGAACTCGACACACTGTTTCGCATGTACTTCAGCCCGAACAGTGCGGGTGAACAACCCGGGATTCGACAAACGTACATCGCGCTGCATGCTCGGCGCGTGAGCGCACCCAACTCGCCAGCGCTTTCCGCGACCAGCATCACGGATCCTGCCGCTGCGCGAATCGCGCTGCAGCGCGTGCAGAGCGATCCACGGGATCTTCGGGCAGCACGGGCATACGCGACCGTATTGTCGTCGTTGAGAAGCAATCCAATACTTCGCCTTGAGGGACTGTTGGCGCTGGCGACGCTCGACGCGACGGATGGCCGCGACGCGTCGGCGCTCGCGTGGTGGCAAGAAGCCGACGCGATCGATTCGGTTGCCACTAACATGCATCGCGCGCTACTGGTTCTCGCGTCGAGTGCTGACGCAGATTCGTCGCGTCTCATCATGCTACGAAATGCGCTGGCGGCTCCCCTGCGCATGGGGATCAATTCGGACGAGTCGCTCAGCGACTCGGAACGTGACGCGTTACGCCAGTACGTGATCGGTATGTTGAGCCTGCGACTGCGTGACCTTGCCGCCGTTGAAACCGCTCGACGAGCACTCACACGCGCGCCTCGCGCGTCGCGCGTGGCGACCGCGCTTGAAGCGGCGCTGCGTGGCCAGCAGGCTTTCGCGGTTCGCGAGTATGAGACGGCGGCACGCGCGTTCGCCGAAAGCGTCGCGAGCGTCCCGATCAGCCTGCGACGCCAGTACCCACTGCTCGAACAGCACGCCGACCGACTCGCTCACGCCGACGCGCTGCGTGCGCTAGGGCGCTGGGAAGAGGCGACACGCTGGTACCGTTCACTGCTCGACGGTCCGGCGATCACGGCGGTGCCCTACGCGGCCGCCGCGCGAGCCGGACTGGACGCCGTGGCGGTACAGTCCGCGCGAAAGCAAGCGCAATAGGCACCGTTCCTGCGCGACGCATCAGGGCTGCTCGCGACGTGTGTCGGATGCGACCGCAGGGAACTCCGCCGTAATCGGCACCGACCCCACCAACGTCCACTCGATAATCACCAACTCTGATTCACCCAACCACGCGCCGTCGAACTGGACGACGGTCATGCCCAGTTGTTCCCAGCCGAATGGTGTGGTGCCGTAGTAGGTGGGCACCAGCTTTCCACTGGTGCGACGCGCGGCTGACGGAGCGAGCAACCACGCGTCGTGCAGGTACGAACGCGATGGCCACTCCATCCGCACTGCTTCCCGGCGCACGCCGTTCACCAGAACGAACGTGTAGTGCTTGACATCATTCCGGCTGTCCTGGAGCACGCTCTCAAGGGTCACCTCCACTTCGGGATGCGCTCGCTGCGCTGCGGATATCACCGTGAAGCGGCGGCCGTGCTGTGTGAGGCGCGCATTGGCTGTGAGCGGCAACCGACCAAAAATACGTGGCGCACGGAGTTCCACCGTACCGGTTACCGTAGCGCTGACCACGTCGCCCGTCAGCGCTTTGTGCAACTGATCCGGGACCGGAGCCTGCCACTCACGCAGGGTACCGGCAACCGCTTCGCCCGCATCGTGGCGTGGAGATGCGCCCATCCAGGTGAGTTCTGAGGGAAGCGGCAGCACGGGATTGCTGAGCATGTATCCCGCCGACAGAATCGCTCTGGTGCGGGTATCACCCGAGGCCCGCGTGGTGCGTACACTGATCGGGAGCCATTCGACACGCTGCGACGGTGTCAGGCCCGCCACGCGCAGCAACAACTGCAGCGAGTCGCCGGTGCCTTCCTGATCCACCGCATCGTACAGGAACGACGCCGTGGCCGTTGCACCCGACGATGGGACACGCGGGTTGTGTGCGTCCGCGTCTGCGGGTGTGAGTTGTACGCCGACCAACAGTGTGGCCGCGACCACGACACCCACGCGCAGTGGCAGGCGCACACGGCGTGCACGGAGCAGCGCAAGCACGAGTGCCAACCCGAGCACCGCCGTTGCGAAGGTCACCGCGTCTGAGAGCGAGCCATCCACGACCCGGCTCCGCTGGGCCACGCCGACCAGCCACGTAAGCGCAAAGAACCCGGGCACAGCGGCCAACAGGACAACCAGTACGGCTTGCAGGCTGCGTTCCACTGACGCGACGAGTGCGGTGGCGACCAGCAGTGCCGCCAGCGGCACCAACGATAACGCGACCGGGCGAACGCGTTCCGCGACCGGGACATCGAACGCGCGCAGTGCAATCGCCACCGCCACGCCGGTGCACAGCAGGAGCAGACTCACCATCACGCACTTGGCCGCGAAGACCGCTGATCGGGTGAACGGCAGGCTGGCCCATTGCGCACGCGGGTTGAACGGTGCGTCCGCGAGCACGATCGACGCACCGATCAACACGCCTGTCGCACGCAGCGCCATCGCTGCAAACGGCAGATCGTCGGTGAGAAACCGAAGTTCAGCGACAATTTCCGCCACGCCAAGTGCAAGCAGTGCGGCGTAGGCCATCAGGAGCCAACGCGACTCACGAACATCTTTGAGGAATACGTGCCGCACTTGTTGCGTCCATGACATTATCGTGCGCCCTCGGGAAACGTTGGAGTGATCGAGACGGTGGCGCGCGGTTGCCATTCGATGACGACGAGCTGTGCATCGCGGAGCCAAGCCGCAGATTCTTCCGCTGACCGTTTACCCATCGCCAGCCACGTGGTCTCGTGACCGGTACCGTCAGCGAGCGACAGAATGAGACTGCTCGTGCACACCACTGCTCCGAAACCACTTCGCTGGCGTGTGGCCGTGAGCAGCACCGCCTCACCCTGCCCACGATTGACGAGCACAAACGTGGCCGCCTCATAGCTGCAGAAGGTCGCACGATTCGCCGAGGTGGTGACCACGTTCGCAACGCGTGCCGAACCGTTGGGTGTGGCATCAAGAACCTCCACTCGCTGACCGCGCCCGGTCGCGCGAGCGCCGGATTGTAGTGGCAACACCGCGAATACCACAGCCTCGGACAAATCGAGCACGGCCTCCAGCGCACGCGCCCCGCAGTCCGCTTCGACCGTGCCGGAAACACCGTTCCACGTCACCACTGAGAAGGAGAGTGAATCGACGGTTCGCGGCGCACCAGCAGGCCATCGCAGCGTGCCGTCGATCGGAAGCGGCGGCAACTGCAAAATACGAGGGGATTTCGCGCTCATGCGGAGCAGTGTCGAGATGCACTCCCGGCGCGGATTGGCTGAGAAGCGGCTACCGAGTTGCAGCGACGCACGCATCGTTGACGGAACTCCGGTGCTGCGAACATGCCAGGTGAACGCGAGCGAATCGTTGCCGAGGCCGCGCTTCGCTTCCAGCCGGCTTGTGATCACGGCCCCTGGAATAACCTGCCCCACCGCCGGAAGCTCCGCCACCGGTGCACGTATCTCCATGACATCCGGTGCAAACACCAAGCCCGCCAAACCGACGGACGCAATGCGAGCGCGCCGCGCACCAGGTCGGGTGCGATACACGAAGGAGAGCCACCACAATGCGGCGATGACAATCACTGGACGAATCAGAAGCCAGATCATCGTTGGGACAATCCAGTCCCCGTCGCGTCGCGCGAACAGGGCGCTGCCAACCAATGCGGCGACGATCAGCAGCAACGCAAACAGGACAACCGTTCGTAACTCCGCCGCCGCCGTTGCCAGCAGCAACGCCACCACGCACATCAGGAAGATTGGCATCGTCGCGGTTACCAGGCGCACCGGCAGCTCCGACCACGTGAGGTCCAGGATCATCAGCGGAATCGCCCACGTGATCGCCGTGGCCAACAGCAGTGCCATCACGAAGAGGAGCTTCGCTCCCCACACCGCGGAACGGCTATAGGGTAGCGATGCCCAGAACGCACTCGGCTGCGTGGGGCTATCAGCGACCACAATGAGTGCGCACATCAACACTGCGACGAACGGTGCGAGAATCTGCGCGAACGAGGAGCTCACGGGGTCGAGATTGAGTGTGGTCGCGAACTCACCTTCGCCCGCGATAACCATGGTGTTGGACACGATGGCTGCATCGAATGGCGTCGGCGACGCGTCCGCCGCCGCTGCCGCGAGATCACCAGTGTGACCCACCGATAGCGAGCCCACAGTCGAGATCGTCAGCAGCGCGACAAATACGAGCAGCAGCCAGCGCTGCGCCCGCACGTCTTTGGCGAACACGTGCACTACCTGCTTGGCCCAGGGCATCAGCGCACCTTTGTGGTGGAGCTGTCGCTGTTCCCGCGACGCGTAAGCGCTACGAACACATCGCGCAGTGACGCATCACT
>JBBRDJ010000146.1:0-7690 GCA_038203945.1 Gemmatimonadales bacterium | reverse complement strand
GGGGAGTGTTGAATCAGCGCACAGCCTTGGGGCCGTGACTGACAAGTGTCATGTGCGACGGATCAAAATACTCAGCGGCAACGTCTGCCACTGCTGCCTCATCGATCGCATCGACGCGGGCCAGCATTTCATCGACCGTGCGCACAGGTTCATGATACAGTGCAGACGTCGCGGCGCGATACATGCGCGCGCTCACGCTTTCCATTGACATCACCAACTGTCCGGCCAACTGCTGCCGACCAGCTGCGATTTCCTCTTCCGGCAATCCCTTGGCCGCAACATCCGCCACGATCTCGCGTACGGCATCGAGCGCCTTCTGCGCCGAACCGGGCGCGCTGGCGAGATACACACCATGATGTCCGACATCAGCGTACGGCGAATGAAAATGATACACGCTGTAGGCGTAACCAAGCTCTTCTCTCACGCGCTGAAACAAACGACTGCTCATCCCGCCGCCAACCAGCGTACTCAACAGTTCAAACGCGTAACGACGCGGGTCACCGTGACGCGGCCCCTGAGCGCCCAGCACGAGGTGTACCTGCGCGATGTCCTTGCGTGCACGATGCAACTGACCGCCTGTGTGCGCCACCGGCGCGTCCACCGCCGGCATGGCCACGGTCACGGCCTCACGATCAAGCCAGCCGTGCGTGCCCAGCACGTCGAGCAGCTCTTCATGCGTGACGTTGCCCGCTGCAGCCACCACCAATCCGGCCGGCTGATAGTGCGATGCACGCAATCCGCGCAGCTGATCAGCCGTGAGACCCTGCACTGTCTCGCGTGTGCCGAGAATGCGATGCGCGTGCGGGTGCGTTCCCCACAAAGCCTCGTTGTGAAGATCAAACACGAGATCGTCGGGCGTGTCTTCCACCATCGCGATCTCTTCGAGAATCACCAGACGCTCGAGCGCCAGATCTTCTTCGCTCAAGCGCGCGTTGAATACGAGATCACCAATGACATCAACCGCTACACCGAGATGCCGGTCGAGCACGCGCGCCTGATACGAGGTGAACTCGCGTTCGGTGTACGCATCGAGCGAGCCACCCAGCGACTCCAGCGCCAGCGCAAGATCGCGTGAGGAACGATGCGCCGTACCCTTGAACACCATGTGCTCGAGCAGGTGCGCGAGCCCCATTTGTTCAGCCGTTTCATGCAGCGTGCCGTACCGCACCCACGCACCAAAGGCCACCGTGCGACGGCCCGGCACAAACTCCGACAGCACGGTGAGACCGTTGGCGCAATCCGTACGACGAACACCGGCCGGTGTCACGAATGACACCGGCCGGTTGACGTGATCGAGCACGGACGACGCGAGAAGCGTGCGCGCGCTCAGCGCCGTTCCCGGCTGCGGCCGCCACCATTGCGACCACCACGATCACCACCTTCACGCGGCGGACGCGATTCACGCGCCTCACGCGCTTCGGCTGGATCGGGTTCCGGCATGCCTTCCGGACGCGGTTCCAACGCCTTCATGGACAAACGCAAGCGTCCACGTTCGTCGCGATCGATGAGCTTCACACGAACCGTGTCGCCCTTCTTCACGACGTCTTCCGTATTGGCCACGCGCTCATGCTTGAGCTCGGAAATGTGCAACAACGCTTCCGTGCCTGGCATGATTTCTACAAACGCGCCAAACGCCGTGGTGCTCTTCACCACGCCTTCGTACACATCGCCAACCACCGGTTCGGCGGTGAGCGAGGCGATCATCTGACGCGCGCGCTCCATCGACTCGCCGCCCACGGCTGCGATCGTGACGGTACCGTCGTCTTCCACGCTGAGCGTAGCGCCGGTTTCGTCCTGAATGCCACGAATCGTCTTGCCCTTGGGGCCAATGAGATCGCCGATCTTGTCGGTGGGAATCTTCATGGTGACAATGCGCGGCGCGTACGCGGAGAGTTCTTCGTTCGGTGCGGCCAGTGCCTTGTCCATCTCACCGAGAATGTGCAGACGTCCAACACGCGCCTGCTCCAAGGCCTCTTCCATGATCTTGAGGTCGAGTCCTTCGATCTTGATGTCCATCTGGATGGACGTGATACCATCACGCGTACCGGCCACCTTGAAGTCCATGTCACCGAGAGAATCTTCGGTGCCCAGGATATCGGTGAGAATGGCGTAGCGCTTGCCGTCGGAGATGAGACCCATGGCCACACCGGCCACAGCAGCCTTGATCGGCACACCCGCGTCGAACATGGCGAGTGAACCACCGCACACCGACGCCATGGACGACGAGCCATTGGACTCGAGCACGTCGGACACGATCCGAATGGTGTACGGGAAGTCTTCAAACGCCGGCAACACGGCCTGCAGTGCACGCTCGGCGAGGTTACCGTGACCAATTTCGCGACGGCTGGTGCCGCGCATCGGGCGCACTTCACCCGTGGAGAACGGCGGGAAGTTGTAGTGCAGCATGAACGTCTTGAGCTGCTCCTTGGACTCGTTCACCGAATCGATGCGCTGCGCATCGGCTTGCGTGCCCAGCGTGGCTACAACGAGCGCCTGCGTCTGTCCGCGAGTGAAGAGCGCCGAACCATGCGTACGCGGCAGCAACCGTGTGTCCACGCTGATGTCGCGGATTTCGTCGGCCTTGCGTCCGTCCACACGCTTTTTGGTGTCGAGCACCTGATTGCGCATGGCGTAGTACTCCACGTCGCCGAGCAGGTTGTGAATGTCCTTGGAGTTATCCGGGAACTCGGCCAACAGGCTCTGGGCCAGTTCTTTCTTGGCGCGCTCCACGGCTTCAATGCGCGTGTGCTTGTCCTTCTGGTTGATGGCGTCGGCAATCTTGCCTTCGGCCAGTTCCTTGACGCGCGAGATCACGTTATCTGCCGGCTCGGCTTTCGTCCATGGCATCTTGGTCTGACGGCCCTTGGCCAGCAGCTCATTCTGCATGTCGATGAGTTCATTGATGCCGGTGTGCGAGATCGTGAGTGCCTCGAGCACGTCGGCTTCGGACACTTCGAGCGCGCCGCCCTCCACCATCACGATGGACTTTTCCGATCCGGCAACGACCAGTTCCATGTCGGAGAACTCACGCTGCTGGAACGTGGGGTTGAGTACCCAGTGTCCCTGCACGCGGCCAATGCGCACGCCGCCAATGGGTTCCTTGAACGGAATGCGCGAGTTGTTGAGCGCGAACGAGGTGGCGAGCAGCGCGAGCACGTCGGCGTCATTTTCCTGATCGGCAGACACGACGTACACGAACACCTGCACTTCGTTCTTGAAGCCTTCCGGGAACAGCGGGCGAATGGAGCGGTCGATGACGCGGCACGAGAGAATCTCGTTGTCATTCGGGCGCCCTTCGCGCTTGATGAAGCCACCGGGAAACTTTCCTGCGGCGTAGGTGCGCTCTTTGTACTCGACGGTGAGCGGAAAGAACGGGAGGTGACTTTCGTTGTCACTGACGGTGACCGCGGCGAGGACGACGGTGTCGCCGAACTGTACCAGGGCAGACCCTGCTGCCTGCTTGGCCATGCGGCCCGTCTCGATGACGAGCTGGCGGCCTGCGAAGGTCCGCTCGATTCTTTGCATCATTGCGTGATTGCTTTGTGGTTGCTTGCTGCCTCAAAAGAAATCGCGCGGGTGGCAGCATGCCCCCGCGCGATCGGTCCTGCAAATGACCTCAATGACGGAGGCCGAGTTCCTGCACCAGAGTGCGATAGCCTTCCACATTGGTGCGCTTGAGATAGTCGAGAAGACGACGACGCTGACCGACCATTTTCAGCAAGCCGCGCCGACTGTGATGGTCTTTATGGTGAGCGCGAAAATGCGAGGTAAGATAGTTGATGCGATCGGTGAGCACGGCAACCTGGACGCGGGCGGACCCGGTATCTGTTTCGTGCGTACGGTACTTCTCGATCGTTGGTGCCTTGTCGAACGCCATCTTTGTATGTTCTCCGCGCTAGCTGGCTCAGTGCCCGTGTAGGACCATGCCGGAAGCGGTGTTGGGGCGCGGCATCTCGTGAGATACCGCAAATGATGTTAGCATAATATGTTAACTCTACCGCGCCGAGCTGTAAAGGAGCTGTACCGCACCGGTGCGTCCGCGACCGCTCGCCCACCCTTCGACTCTGCCTACGTGCCGGAACGCTACCTCGGCCAGACTCTTGGCGGCCGCTACCGTATTACCCGTCTGTTGGGAGCCGGGGCGTACGCGTGGGTCTACGAGGCGGTAGATGTGGAGCTGGAAATCCCGGTGGCGGTCAAGGTGCTGCGCCCCGAACACACCGGCAACGAGGTCTCGGAGGCCCGCTTCCGGCGCGAGGCGACCACGGCGGCCAAGCTCCGTCACCCCAACATTGTGACAGTGCGCGATGTGGGGAAAGGCAACGGCGCCACGTGGGTGGCCATGGACCTCGTGCCGATGTCGCTGGCGCGTCGGCTGGAGGTCATGCCCTACCTGCCCGAGGGCGACGTGGTGCGTGTGGGGCTGGACGTGGCCAGTGCGTTGGCCGTCGCACACGCGGCCGACATCGTGCATCGCGACATCAAGCCCGACAACATTCTCATCGGCACCGTGGGCGAAAGCATTGTGTGCGATTTCGGGCTCGCCCGTGCGCTCACCGGCGGAGCCGATCTGAGCGCCACCAATCAGGTGTTGGGCACGCCGCATTACTTCAGCCCCGAACAGGCGCGAGGCGAGCCGCTGGACGGCCGGAGCGACCTGTACGCGCTCGGCATCACGCTCTATCGCGCCGCCACCGGGAAACTGCCGTTCGAAGGTCAGGACTGGTACGCAGTGGCCCGTCAGCATATCGACGACGCGCCGCGGCCGCCAAGAGAACACGTGGCCAGCCTGTCGCCGGCGTTTGAATCGATTGTGCTGCGCTTGTTGGCCAAGAATCCGGCCGATCGATTTGCCACCGCCACCGCGCTCGCCGACGCGTTATCACGCCTGCCAACGGCGCCGGCCACGGGTTCGCGTTTGGCGCTCACCCCCGGCGGAACAACCACCACGCATACGGTGAGCGGTCGCGTGCGGTCGTGGCGCAACCCGTTGATACTCGCCGGCGTGCTGGTGCTTCTGGTGGGCGGCATTGGTCTCATGCGTTCTCGACAGTTGGCGTTCGCGGGCAACTCGTCAGCGCAAAGCGCAGATAGTCTGCTGGCGCTCATGGATTCGAGCGCAGCGGCTGATTCAATCGCCAGCGCCAATGCGCCACCCGACTCCGCGCAGCCGGAGAGCACATCCGTAGTTGCGACAGCCACCCCGCCCAAACCGGTCGCACGTGTGGCATTGATGGACGTGCAGTCAAACGAAGCCGCGATCCTCTTCGTCAATGGCGAACGCGTTGGCGTCACTCCATGGCGGCGCGCTGGCACCAAGGCCGGTAGTTACGTGGTGCGCGCGGTCATGATGGGCGGTCCCGGAGTGTTCACGGGATGTCCGTACAACGAGCGTGTGGACACCGTCACAGTGCGCGCTGGTGTGCCCGTTACACACAGCATCGATCTGGCCCGCTGCACACGGGTGTGGCTCGATGTCACGCCGGGAGATGCGCGTGTGTCGTTTGCCGACAGCACCGGACGCGTTGCGCTCAGCGGCTATTCTGATCGTCTGTCACCCGCAGTGCTGCGTGCGGGTGCCTGGCGCGTGACGGGCGAGGCGCCGCGTTGTGCCACGTACAACGATGTTGATACGCTGCGTGCCGGCGCTGATACGATACGCTTCAAGTTGCTCTGCTGAGCGGGGGGTGGTGGGTTCCGATTCGAAGCACGCCGAACAGAGCCCCTCAGTGCCCCTCAGTGCCCCTCAGTGACCTGCACCTGCCCCCCCCCCCCCACGACTGGCCTACAAAAAAGCGACGAACGCGCCCACAAACGTCACACCACTCAACACGCCCCACCAAAACGAACGTTCACGCCACCACGGCACTTGGGGACGTACCAGCAACAGCACATATCCGGCGTCAATCCGCGACGTCTGACCGGTCACCAACGCCACCGCAGTGGTGCCCGACATCTCCGTCACACGCAGGCGCGCCACAAGTGCATCTCCGCGCGCCGGATCAACCGCCACGCCCTCTGCACCGGCACGCACCCAGCGCGCCTCCGCGAGCTCGAACGACATCGTGCTGTCGGTAAGCGGCACCAACGCAAAGCGCGCCGCGTCGCGTGGAAAGCGTGATTCCGCACGGGATACGGGCACAGTCTGCACCCGCGCACCCGGAGAAAAACGTGCACACCCCCCGGTGAACGCGAGACACAGCACCACGCTCACCGCCACCGCACGAACGCGCGGTACCAACGACCAAGGCAGGCGCAGTGAGTGGCGCGTCACGATTAACCGACGAACAAACGCTTGATGTCGTTGAACGTGACCAGCACGATGAGCAGCAACACCGAGAACACACCAACACGCGCCAGCAATTCACGCGTACGCACGCTGAGCGCCTTCCCCTTGATGCCTTCAGCGATCGTCACCAGCATCTGCCCGCCGTCGAGCACCGGAATGGGAATCAGGTTCACAATCGCAATGTTCAGACTCAGGAACGCAATGAGCGACCATAACGACTGCGCCCCACCGTTGGACGCCGCCACCGATGCGCGCGCGATTTCGATTGGGCCGCCCAAGTTGCTCATTGGCACCTCGCGTGACACGAGTCCCTTGAGCACTTCGCCAACGCTGGTGGCCATCAGCCACGTGCGGGAAAGCGCCGCAGGCAACGCCTCGCCAATCCCCATGGACTCTTCCACCACCTCGTTGCGCACCGCAATCCCGATGCGACCGACCTTGCGAGGGGCGCCAGTGGTGGGGTTGATGCCGTCCGCAATTGTTGGAGTGAGCGTAATCGCCTCGCGACCGCCCGCACGTCCCACCTCAATCGACAGCGATCCTTCGGTAACTGCGGACACGCGCGTGAGGACTTCGTCCCAAGCCGTAACGGCCGCACCATCAATGGCCACGATCGTATCGCCCGCCAACACGCCCGCCGCCTCAGCCGGCCCGGCCGCAACCACGGAGTCAACCACCGCCGGCACATACGCACGACCGTAACCCATGAACACGCCTGTTGTGACCACAATGGCCAGCAGGATGTTGGCAATTACACCAGCAGACAAAATGAACAAACGCGCCCAGATGGGCTTCGATTCCACCCACCGTTCGGCGGGCACAGCGCGTGGACCGAAGGGCACCATCGCATTGTCTTCCCACAACACACCGGCCGACGCTTTGGCCTCCGCGTGCGCCTTGGTGGCGTCATCTGACGCTGCGTCAAAGTTGCCGCCCCCCTCGATGCCGGCCATGGCTTCGTCTTCGCGCGAGGCCATGCGAACGAACCCGCCGAGCGGGAACATGGAAATGCGATAGTCGGTTTCGCCGCGCTTGATACCGATCAGACGCTTGCCCCAACCAAGCGAGAAGATCGGCGCGTACACACCAACCGACTTGGCCGCGAGAAAATGTCCGAGCTCGTGGATGAACACCACGATACCGAACACAAACAGCGGAGCCGCAATAGAACCGAGTGTACTTAGCACGAGAGCCGGGATAAAACGTGACGACGCGCCTCGGCATCCACCGCGAGAAGAGCCTCGAGTGAATCGCCCGGACGGTCGGAAAGATCGTTGAGCGCGTGAGCAATGCGCTCTGCAATCTGACCAAAGCGAAGAGTACCCGCCAGAAACGCCGCGACCGCTTGTTCATTGGCCGCATTGAACACAGCCGGTGCTGCACCGCCCTGCCGGCCGGCAG
>JBBRDJ010000145.1:0-7761 GCA_038203945.1 Gemmatimonadales bacterium | reverse complement strand
ATTCCAAACAGTGCGGTGATTTCCCAGGCTTGACGGGCCGCACTCGGAGCTGAGCTCCGTTCCATACCGTCTAAGTCGCAGCGACAAGCGTCGGCGACCCTCCTGGGTCACCGGCGTTTTTTCGTTGGAGGACTGCATGCCTGTGGCTCCGAACAGTTCCTTTCCCATTCCCGTCGCCGTGGATCTCGACTTCCGCCCCGACACGTACGTGGCCGACTGGTGGGCGCTGGCGACGCTGGTGCAGAACGTCACCGGTGAGGCGCGGCGCGCGGAGGTGTATCGCGCCTGCCTGGGCAGCGCCCGCTGGCACGATGGGCAGCTCATTGACGTGCCGCCTCGGCCGCTCACGGCCCGCCTGCGAACCGACCGGTTGCCCCCCGCTGAGCGCGTGCGGTACGTGGCCGGCGACCCGGTAGAGCGCGTGAGCGGAGAGTACCTGCCACCGTACCGGCCGGGCGAGCTCGAGATCGCTCGACTGGTGCTCGCGACTCGTCCGATGCTTGTGTTCAGTGTTCGCGCGCGATCGGTGCGGCCGACTGGTGTGTCCCCGTTCACGTACCGCACGTTCGCGGAGTCGCGTGAAGTGCGCGTGGTAAACGAACACGGCACCGCATTCACCGTGCCCATGAACGAGACCCAAGGCATGTTCACGTTGCGCGATCTCATCCGTTGCATCGATGGTATTCGTGCATCGCATCTGTCCGAACATCCGCCGGAGCTTCCGTTTCCCGAGGCGCTGCTCAGGGAAGCCCGGGCGCTTGGCGTGCGTGCGGGCGAGCTGCACGACTTTGTGAACGTGTCATCGGTGGTATATCCCGAGTTGCGGCCGTTCTACCGCCACCGCCTCGCCTGGTGGGTGCAGCAGCACTATGAGACCGGGCCGCGCAGTCGGTACTCGCGCTTCAGTTGGGCAGACACGGTAGCGCGGTGGTGGAACGGGCGCGCGTGAGCGACGTGTTGACCGAGTCGGCGGCGCCTCGAAGGGTACGGGCGGCCTTGCGGTGCTATGCGAGGAGCCGAGTGGCTTCGAGCCTCAGAACGCCACCCTCCGGTATTGTTATCATATGCTTTTTCTGGCCTCTGCGCTGCTGTTCACCGTCCTGCAACCGCCCACCGATTCGCTCGCCACCGTGCGCGGTCGTGTCACCGACTCAGCCACCGCCATGCCGATTGTGCAGGTGGCGATCACCGTGGCCGGTACTCGGCTTGGAACCCTCACCGACGCGGACGGTCGCTATGTGCTCACCCGCGTTCCCGTTGGCGCGATTGCGCTCAATGCGAACCGGATCGGGTACGCCTTGCGCAGCGAGCGACTCACGCTCACCGCTGGCGAGGAACGCACTGTCAACTTTGCACTCGCTGTGGCCACCACCGAGCTGCAAACCGTGCGCGTGCAAACACAAACCAAGGAACGCGAGCAGTTCACGCTCTCTCCCAATCCCGGGCTGTTTACGGTGCGCGGCGAAACGCTCAAGCGTGTGCCCGTAATCGGCGAGCCCGACGTACTGCGCGTGGTACAACTCCTGCCGGGCGTGGTGGCCACCAACGACTTCAACGCCGGCTACAACGTGCGCGGCGGCGAAAGCGATCAGAACCTGGTGCTGCTCGACGGCTATCCCATCTACAATCCATTCCATCTCGCTGGCTTGTTCGGCACGTTCATCGACGAAACGGTAGGCGAGTTTGAGCTCATGCCGGGCGGATTTCCCGCACGCTATGGCACGCGCCTTTCGAGCGTGCTCTCGGTCACGCCCAAGGCCGAGGAGCGCAGCGGTGTACACGGAGCCGCGTCGGTGTCCGTGCTGGCCAGTACGCTGTCGCTGGGTGGCAACGTGCGTGGCAACACGAGCTGGAACGTGGCCGGCCGACGCACCTACGCCGATCGCTTTGTGGCGCTGCTATCCGATCAATCGCTGCCGTATTGGTTCACCGATGTGCAGGCCCATGTGAAGCACCGATTGGCCAACGGTGGTGCGCTGTCGATCACCGCGTATGGCGGCGAAGACGTGCTGGCTGGATTGCTCACCGGCTTTGCAGACAGCACAAGCGCCGGCACCGGCGGACTGCGTTTTGATTGGGGCAATCGTGTACTTGGCGCGGCCTGGGAGCAACCACTCGGCCCCGCGTTCGGTGGTGATTCGGCGCGAGTTATGCAGCGGCTTTCGCGCACAGGTTTTGGGACGAACCTCGATTTGGGTTCGGGTTCGTTCACGCTCAAAAATCAGCTCACCGAATCACGCGCTTGGGGCGAAGTCACGCGCTGGCGCGGTCAGCAGGAAACCATGTTGGGCTATGAATGGTCGGCGTACCGCGTGCGCTACGATGTCGAGGCGCCGGCCGCCGGCAATGAAGACATTCTCAACCTCCGCCAGAATCCGTCCGCCGGCGTGCTCTACATCGATCACACCGTGCGCACCGGATCAGTGAGTGCGCGGGTTGGTGTGCGCGCCGAAACGGTAACGGGAACCGACTGGTTTGGAGTCTCGCCGCGCGTCTCACTCAAGTGGTTCGCCAACGAAGACCTCGCGTTTACACTGGCGGGCGGACGCTTTACGCAGTGGACACCAGCGCTGCGAAACGAACAGGCGCCGGTTCGGTTGTTCGACTTCTGGCTCACCAGCGATCGCGACACGCCGGTGGCCGAAGCATGGCAAGCGATCAGTGGTGTTGAACGCTGGTTTGACCGCCGCCGCTTTGTGCGCGTGGAAGCGTATGTGAAAGACTACGGGAGTTTGCCAGCATCCAATTTGTTCAATGATCCGGCGGTGCGCGGCGACGAGTTCATTGTGACCACCGGTACGTCGTATGGCGTGGACGTGTTGCTGCGCCAACTCGAAGGTGGCGCGCTGTCGGGGTGGCTGGCGTATTCGTTTGGCGTCAGCACACGCGACGGTCCGGATGGTCGCTTTTCGCCGGTGCAGGATCGGCGGCACAACATCAATCTGGTGGCCTCGTATCGTCCTGCCGAAACCTGGAGTTACGGCCTGCGATTGGGACTCGGCACCGGCACGCCGTTCACCGACGTGGAAGGGCAGCTTGTGCGTCGTCGGTACGATCCGGTCACCAACAGCTTCCCCACAGACGATCGTGACGTCTCACGAGAACCCATTGGTGGAGCGCGCAACGCCGCACGCTTTCCGCTCTTTCAGCGACTCGATCTGAGTGTCACGCGCACAAGTGCGGGACGTCGTTCGTGGGCACCATACCTGTCGGTGATCAATGCGTACAACGCGCGCAACGTGTTCACGTACGTATTCGATTACAACAGCAATCCGCCATCGCGCACCACGGTGTCGCAGTTTCCGCTGCTTCCTACGGTAGGTATGAGCGTGTCATGGTGAAGACGATACAGCGCGTTGTCGCAGTGCTGTTGGCCGTGACTGCGATGAGTGCGTGCGAAATTG
Source organism: Gemmatimonadales bacterium (assembly GCA_038203945.1). Taxonomy (GTDB): domain Bacteria; phylum Gemmatimonadota; class Gemmatimonadetes; order Gemmatimonadales; family Gemmatimonadaceae; genus JAABRT01. The sequence goes on along the minus strand of JBBRDJ010000145.1, from coordinate 4,357 downwards.
CCACTGAAAACGTGCAGTCACCGCCGCCGCGCATCGTGGTGCACGCGGTGCTCAATCCGGATGCATTCGAGCAGGTGATTCTCGTGGAATCATCGCTCACCGGACGAGTGGCCATTGACAGCACGCTGCGCTTCGATGTGCTCGATCCGATCCGTACCGCCGGTGGTGAGCCGCTCAGCAACGCCACGGTGCAACTTTTTCGCGAAAACGATACCACCGGCGTGCTGGCCGTGGAAACAGTGCGCAGCAATCGCGGTACGGGTCGCTACACGGTGTCACGTGAGCAACTCATGATCGAGCCCGGTATTCGTTATCGATTGCTGGTACGCGCGGCGGACGGCCGTGAGGTTACAGGCGAGACGCGCGTGCCTGCAGCGCCGCGTGGATGGTCACCGGGAGCGGGTGAAGTGGTGCAGCCGGTGGCGATCAATCGCACCACAGACACCCTGCGGCTGAGTTGGGCGCCGAGCGAGGGCGCGCGCACGTACGCCATCCGTGTGGAAACGCCCAACGGTCCCTGGTTTCTGTTTTCCGATTCCACGCAGTTCGCACTGGCCGGCACGCTGCGCAACTTTTTCAGAGGCGGCTTTCCGTCGGTCTTCTATCCCGGCTTCGAGCAGCTCGTGAGCGTGGGCGCGGTAGACGTCAACTTTTACGACTACAATCGATCCGGTAACGATCCGTTCGGTGGTACGGGTTTGATCAGCAGCGTGCGTGGCGGGCTCGGACTCTTTGGCAGTACGCTTTCGCTGTTGCGGCGCGAAATCACGGTCGCTGAGCGCGACCGGTTTCCGATCGATGCACGGTGGGTGGGCCCCACTGCGCTGGGCGAAGTAGCCGAGTATGATTTGTGGGTCGAGACGCCGGGCACGCCGCGCGCGTCGGTGAGCGGGCGTGAGCGAACCGGCTCGCAACGCTTCCTGATTGGCACGCTCAATGGTGACCAACTGCGACTGGTCACCTTGAGCGGTTCAAGCGGTGCGGACACGGCGGCCGTGTTCACCGCACTGGTGGCGGGCGACACCATTCGTGGTGAGTATGCCCAACGGTTTGACACGGAAGGGCCGCGCGTGCTGGTACGCCGCGCGCGCGACCGCGATTGAGACGAGTGCGCGGCGCTTACATCTCAATCACAAACCGATACTTCACATCACTCTTGAGCACGCGTTCGTGCGCCGCGTTGATCCCGTCCATCGTGATTTTTTCAATTTGCGACGTGATGCCGTGCTCTCCGCAGAAGTCGAGCATTTCCTGCGTTTCCTTGATGCCACCAATGAGTGAACCGGCGATGCTGCGTCGTCCGAAAATAAGCGGCATCACAGACGGCGACGGGTGCGGTGATGCCGGTACGCCAACCAGCACCATTGTGCCGTCGCGCTTGAGCGCGGCAACAAACGGATCGAGCGAGTGCGGCGCAGCTACTGTGTTGAGAATGAAGTCGAAGCGTCCGGCCTGACGGGCCATCGCGTCTTCATCGGTGCTGATCACCACGTCGTGCGCACCGAGTGCCTTGGCATCGGCCACTTTGCCGGGTGTCGTGGTGAACACCACCACTTCGGCGCCCATGGCTGCGGCGAGCTTCACGCCCATGTGGCCCAACCCGCCCAGACCAACGATGCCGACCACCGATCCTTTCTTCACGCCCCAATGCTTGAGGGGTGAATAGGTGGTGATGCCCGCGCAGAGTAGCGGTGCCGTAGCTGCGGGATCGAGGTTGGGCGGAATACGCAGGACGAAGTTTTCGTCTACCACAATCGACGACGAGTAGCCGCCGTACGTCGGACCGCCGAGGTGCTTGTCCTCGCCCATGTAGGTGCCCGTGGAGCCATTGGTGCAGTAGTTCTCCAGATCCTCCTCGCAGGAGTCGCAGGTGCGGCACGAATCTACCAGACAACCCACGCCCACGATGTCGCCCATCTTGTGCTTGCTGACATCGCTACCGACGGCAGTTACCCGCCCGATGATTTCGTGGCCGGCAACCGCCGGGTAGGGAATGGGGCCCCACTCACTGCGCAAGAAGTGGATGTCGGAATGACAGATCCCGCAAAACTGGATCTCGATGGCCACATCCGTGGGTCCCGGATCGCGGCGGGTGATGGTGTGCGGACCGAGAGCCTGGTCGGCGGCGAACGCGGCAATGGCGCGGGCGGTAGCGGGCATGAAAATTCCAGTGTTCTAAGGAAAGCGCTACAATGGATTGCCCGGAACGGAGAAGCAATCGTGCAGGTGAATATGCGGCGTACCGGTTTGCGTCGATAGGGACCGGGCGCTTGTACGGCACAAGCAAGCTCGGGCGTACGATATGACGTTGCAATCCGCTCAGCGTTTTAACTGCACCATCAGAAAACGCGCTTCTGTCGCACCGGTGTTGGTGATCACGTGCCGTTTTGCGCTCGCCTGCCTCGAGAAAAGATTCCCCCGATAAGATCAGTGTGGCGAGTGACCGCGCGCACACTGATTACTCACGCGAAACCAATGTACGCGATATCGGGGTTTTCCCTGCAAGGACCAGCAACGCGTAAATGCGTTCAAGACATCGGAGCGCGCAACATCACACCGGCATGCGATCCGGCTGCCCTGCTCCACTTTCTATCTGCCACACACGCTCCGTTACTCGGCGAATTTCCGCCAGTCGATCGGTTCGCACGGCATGCCCTTCGTCCTTGAGAAACGACATCACGGCGGCGGGAACCATGTTGTGTACGGTCATGACGCATCGCGAATGACCTTCAAGATGTCGCTGTGCGAGCTGTGCTACCGGCTCGTCGCCAAGCGCGGCGGCCGCGGTGTGCAACATGACATACCCAATGCAGGCCAGATTGAGCGCGGTATAATCGTCGCGCAGGTTCTTGGGCAACTTTTCGGCGCGCAGCATGTCCACACCAGCTGCGCCCAGACCGAGGAGAGACGACGCCGCTTTCTTGATAACCTCCGCGACGCCTTGCCCGCCGACCTTACGCTGTTCCGCCATCGCTTTCAGTGCCACTATATGTGATTCGCACATCACGTGAATGGTGCGCAACTCCATCACTACGGCGGGCTCATCATCGAGATCTTTGATCTGGCCCGAGATCGCCTGCTCGATGTGTACTTCGAGTGCCAACATATCGGTGATGTAACTCGCGACCCTTTCCTGGGCGTCTTTTTCTGTAGCCGGCATGTGCAGTTCCTGTCGCTATATGTGAGTGGTAAGGCAACGCCTGCGCACTGCGCGTCGCTCCTCTCACGATCAGCTCACCGGGACATGTTTGCTACTAGTCTTACGGGTGATATTGGGGTGCTATCATGGCGCAGATGGCGAGCACATCGCGGTGTGTTGCCATCTGGGCAAGGCGTATATATCTTTCTATATATATGCCTCGCACAGTCTCTGATGCCATCCGATTGGCCTCTGAACGGCCGCCCTCTGTTACGCCACGCCCAGAGCGCATCGGCGTGTACTTGAAGCTAGACGCCGCCGTGGTTGACTGGTTCCGCGAAGCCGGCCCAGGCTATCAGGCGCGTATCAACGAGGTGCTGCGGCGATTCGTGCTCGGCGTTACCGATCCGGATCACTCTTGCACAACCGTCGAGCAGGCGCAGTTGCTGTTCGAGCAGTTCTACTCGCAGTGCTTTTGGCACATGCGGCGCGATCTGATTGTCACCGAGCACGACGTAGAGGCTATCGTACGCGGCTTGCGTACACACGGCGGGCGCGCGGGCTTTCTCGCGGCGGAGGCCTTGTGCCGCTAACAGAATATCAGGGCTCGGTACTGCGCTTGTTGGCAGCCAACCGGAGCCCTGACAGCTACGTGGCCGGTGGAACGATCGTAAACCAGCAGGCCGACACACCGCGATATTCCAATGACATTGACTTGTTTCACGACCCTGCAGCCAGCGTAGTGAGCTGTGCGTCGGCGGATATCGCAACGCTCGAAACCCACGGATACTGCGTGACCCGGTTGCTCGACGGGCGGTCGTTCATTCGCGCGACCGTCGAGCGTGACGCCTGCACCGTGCTGATCGATTGGGCGACGGATTCCGCATTCCGTTTCTTTCCCGTTATCGCGGATGCTGACATCGGATACCGGCTGCATCCCATTGATGCGGCGACAAACAAGTGTTTGGCGTTGGCGGGTCGAACCGAAGTCCGCGATGTGATCGACGTCCTGACTCTGCACGATTCAACGTTGCATCTCGGTGCCATCTGCTGGTCCGCCTGCGGCAAGGATCCGGGGTTCACGCCCGACCTCCTGCTTGATCTGGTGGCGCGAAACGCGCGGATCACACCAGATCTTCTGGCGCGTGAAGCCCTACGTGAACCGATCGATGCCAAGCAACTCAAGCTCCGATGGCTCGACGCGCTCGCCGAAGCGCG
>JBBRDJ010000144.1:0-7788 GCA_038203945.1 Gemmatimonadales bacterium | reverse complement strand
CCCGCATACCACAATGCGCACGCGGCTTAGGAGCGACTACGTATGGTGGCTCATGGTTGGTGTGGTGGCCATGCTGGCCGTGTTGGCCATCCAACGGCGTGACCGTTCGCCAGATGCTGGTGCAGCGTCAACGTTCAACACGACGGCATTGCCGGACGCGCGACGACTGCTGGTGGCACCATTTGCGAATCAAACTGGCGATGCTGCGCTCGATCCATTTGGACGCATGGTGGCCGACTGGATCACCGAAGGCTTTTCGCGCGTGGACGGACTGACGGTGGTATCGGGCACGGCGTTGATGGTGATGGAGCGTACGCCCGATCTGCCGATTGCAGCAATGGCCTCGGAAACCGGGGCGACCATGGTTGTGTCCGGTTCCTACTATCAAACGGGCGGAACGCTACATGTGCAGGCGCGCCTCACCGATGTCACACTGGCGCGGCTGCTGCGCCCGGTGGAAACGATCAGCGTTCCGGCCGACAGTGCGATGCTTGCGATCGCACGTCTGCGCACTCGCCTCATGGCCACCGTTGCACCGCTGCTCGACACCACCACACATTTGCGCTACGCGTCGCCACCGCCGTCGTACGAGGCGTATCGGGACTACCTGGCCGGTTTTGCGCACTTTGTCGAGGGTGATATGCGTGCGGCGCTGACGTTATTTGAACGTGCGGCAAACGCTGATAGCACCTACCACATGCCGCGCTTGGCGGCGACCATTGCGCAGTTTAATCTGGGGAACAACGACACCGCGTTCGCGCAGCTGGAGCAGCTACAGCGCCAACGCGATGCCTTGGGTCCGGTTGAACAGGGCACGCTCGATATGCTCAACGGTGTGCTCCGCGGCGATTTGCCGCTCGTGTACCGCTCGGTGTCACGCATCGCGCGCATTACGCCGGGCTCCATCAATGAGTACATGGTCGCGGAAACAGCTCGGCGCCTCAACAGACCGGCCGAAGCGCTGGGCATACTGCGCGCCATGGGCGCTGAGCGTGGTGAGTTGCGTGGTTGGAGCGCGTACTGGCGTGAGCTCACCTACGCACAGCACATGCTCGGTGATTTTGAAAGTGCGCTGGCGACGGCACGGATCGCGCGCGTGCGCTATCCGGATGACGCCACGATCATCACCGCTGAAGTGCGAGCGCTGGCCGCGCTCGGTCGCGCGGATTCCGTTATTCAGCGGGTGGAAGCAGTCCGTGCACGAGGTGCCAGTTCGGAGCGCCGAGTTGGTGCGCTGTATCGTGTTGCGGCGGAAGAAATGCTCACGCGCCGTGGCTTGGACGCGAGCACCGGGAATTCCGATCGCCATGCCGATGCGATGCGCATGGCGGAACGAGCCGTGTCGTGGTACGCCTCACAAAACGATCTCAACATGCGTGGCGGACACATTCGCGCACTGCTGCTGCTCGACCGTGTGAATGAAGCGGCCACGCTTGCATCCCAACAGACGCGGCCGCAACGCGTGGACAAGGCATCTTCGGCTAGACTCCCTTCGAACTTTGTGGATTTGGGACTGTCGTGTTGCGACGAACAGTTGCATGCGCGAGATCTGGGCGTGATTGCGGCGCAACAAGGAAAGCGCGACGCTGCCATCGGCTGGGAGAAGTATCTGTCTGAGCTGCAGAACGCGCTCACCGGGGCGCAGCGTGGCACCCGCTGGGCCGCACTGCATCTGGATCGCGCTGCGATCGCGGCCCAACTGGGTGACACGGAGCGCGCCATGACCATGCTGCGTGAGGCGACGGCCAATGGTTTGGCATTCTGGCCCGGACTGCTGGCCGATCCGCAGCTGGCGCCGCTGCACCGTCACCCCGCCTGGGCGTCGTTTATGCGACCGGCGGGGTGAGACAGCTCAGGCTTACCGTCCGAACTTGATACGAATCGCGCGCAACGTGTCGCCCACGTGAGTTACGTGCAGATCAAAAGTGCGACCGTCCGCGAGCGCGCCTTTTGCATTGATCACCACCAGGTGGGCGTCAACGCGAGGCTTGAGTGTTTCCGAGAAAGTTGACGCGATACCCTTGAGCGGATTCATGGCGCGTAGCTCGGCAATGGTGACTACGTTGTCGGCCATCGCGGTTTGGTAGGCACTCCACTTCACAAACCAAACCGGAACGGCAGTCCCCGACGAGATCGCGACCATCGGGAAAGTGCCGATCGGTGCGTTGGGCTCGATCATGTGAAAGCCGCTGGTGAGGATCGGTGTCGCAAACGCACCAGGTCCGCCAGCTCCCGGGAAATGAAAGAAGTCCAGCAGGTTAAAGTCCGCCGGAACAGCGTCAGGGCTGCGATAGAACGGGATCGCGAGCCACTCGCCGTCGTGAAAAAACTGATTGAGTCCGGGGAAGGCCCGCGCGTAGGCGGGGATGCCTGGGTCAGGATCCGGCACGGTGATACGAATCATTCCCATGTCCTCTGCTTGTTTCACGAGCTGCTCTGAGGTGGGAACGTCAGAGAGGGGGTCGGCGAGCTGGTTTTCAGAGCAGGCGGCGAGTGCGCCGAACAGGCATGCGGTCGTGAGCAGTGCGTGGCGTGACATGGTGGAACTCCGGTTCGGGTTGAGATGATCGCATGAGTGCGATCGGCACCGGGAGTGTGGCACAGGGGGGTTATGCCGCCGTGATCTGGGTGTGATCTGTGGTGAAAATCGTTCATACGGAACGACTTGAGTGTCGTGTATCAAAGTTGGGGTGAGGCGGGGCAGAGGGCACAGCAACGGCTTTCACCGCGGAGGCACACAGGGCACGGCAACGGCCTTCACCGCGGAGGCACAGAGGGTACAGCAACGGCAACAGCAACGGTTGAGGGTGGTCCGCATCGAGTTGCGAGGGCGCTGCTGTTTCCCCAAGCCGTTGCAGTTCCCCTCGGCGTCTCTGCGTCTCTGGGGTAACGGCGGTGCACTGTCCTTCCCGGTCACGGGCACGGCAACGGCCTTCACCGCGGAGGCACAGAGGGTACAGCAACGGCAAGCAACGGCAAGCAACGGCAAGCAACGGCAACAGCAACGGTTGATGGTGGTCCGCATCGAGTCGCGGTGGCGCGGCTGCTTCCCCAAGCCGTTGCAGTTCCCCCTCTGCGTCTCTGCGTCTCTGGGGTAAAGGCGGTGCACCGTTACACCCCGCGGTTTTCTGTCACTTGTGAGAAATGCGGGCGAACACCGCTAAACACCGCTAAACACCGCGATAAAGCGCCGCCGCCGCCCAGCGACGCCGCACGCCCAGCTTGGTGAGAACCCGGTGTACGTGATGCTTGACGGTAGCGACGGTGATGTTTAAGTGACTGGCAATTTCCTGATTGCTCAGGCCAAGGTCAATCTGCGCCAGCACCTGACGCTCTCGCATGGTGAGCTGTAATAAAGGCGCGCGCTCTGCGCTTGACGGATGGGAGCCGTGACCACGAAACAATAGTGCGGCCACATGTGGCGAACATAGCAACTCATCACGTTGTACACGATCAATCACGTCACTTAGCTCGTCGGCGGTACAGTCGCGCCGAGCATAGGCCATCGCACCGGCTGCTGCACAGGCGAGAACATCCTGTCGGACTTCCTCTATACCGTACGCGATCACGCGAAGCGGTGGCTCGCGACGCGTCAGCAAGCAAACGACATCCATCATGGGAGGATGCCCAACGTCGACGACCACGATGTCTGCTCGCTGAATCAACACCGCATCAGTGACGTCCGCCGGCGAGAGCAACGCGACGTCGTTGAAGCCACGTGCAGTGAGCACCTGTCGCAGTGCCTCACGAAGCAGTCGTAAACCACTCACCACAAAAATACGCGATGCGGAATACAACGAGCCGCGATGGACACGCCGTAATTCCGAGCGAAGCGAACGCGGCGCGATCGGCATGCAGAACTCACTGGTGAGCGCACACTGTAGCTCCCTCACTACACCTTTGGATGGAGCACAGGTGCAACAGAGGATCTACGAAAGATCAGCTGTAAAGCGAGATCAAAAACTAATCCGTTGGTCGATGGTTGTGAATGCACAGCGCATCTATCATAGCTGTCCCTTGTTCGACCAACTTTTCGGGAGGAACCCATGAGCTCGTCTACGCGCACGAAAAAAATCAACGAGTATACGGTCGCTGAAGACAACGGTGAGCACACGTCTGACGCCGATGCGAACACCGCTATGAGCACAACGGCGAGTTCAACCATGCCCACGCACGGCGGCGCAACGAACCGCATTGCGGCAACCATGTCAGCAATGGATGGTGAAACGGCCGACGAGATTGCGGGCAGTCTGTCATCCGACAGCAGCGAAGCAAGCTCAGCAGACGCGGATGATCCGGCGCAGCACAAAGCGCTCGCTGGATCGGGCAGCAACCTGGAGTTCGAGCCTGTTTCTTCCGAATCGTCAGCTCTGAACGGTGACGAGTCAGGGCTTGAACCCGTGGAGGGCTACGACGGGACGTCGCACGAATCATCAGGTGATATCGACGAGAGCCTGATTCCGGAAGCGTTCACCGCAGATGCGGGGCTGGGCGACCAGGAGTTCTTCCCGTTCCTGGCCAAGCTGGCGCCTGTGCTCGTGTCCACGGTGTTGCCGGTACTCAAGAAGCGCGTACTCAACCGTCGCTCTTTCGGTCGAGTTCGCTCGGTGCTGGGCGCGGTGTCGTCTGTCGCTGGCCGGCTGCTGACGGAATCCGAGGAAGCGACGGAGTCGGAAGAAGATATCGAGGCGGAACTGGAGGCGGCGGCCGAGCAACTCGAGGTCATCATTGGAACAGACGACCGTATTCGAATCAAGAATACGACAGCGATTCCGTGGAGACGGATTTGTCAGCTGACGATTCGCGCCCGTAACGGTGCCCAATATGTGGGTACGGGATTCATGATCGGCCGTCGCACGATTATCACTGCCGGACATTGCGTGTACATCCATTCCGCGGGCGGCTGGCCTGCCTACATCGACGTATCGCCCGGTCGCAACGCCGCCGCCAGACCGTTCGGAACCGTGCGGGCGATTCAGTATCGTTCTGTGGCCGGTTGGGTCAACGGCAAGAGCCGCAACTACGATTACGGTGCGATCATTCTGCCCGCCAATACGCCGAGCAATGTGCAGTCGTTGGGAGGATTTGGATTTGGTTACTGGCCCAACAACCTGTTGCGCCAGCGCATGGTCAATCTCTCCGGGTATCCCGGTGACGGCGGCCGGAGCGGTCCCGATCGTGCGCCGGGCAGTCAGTGGTGGATGGCGCGTCGCATCCAATCCGTGTCATCACGCTTCTTCTCGTATGACATTGACACGGTGGGTGGCCAAAGCGGTTCACCGGTGTGGACGGTGATCAACGGTCAGCGTATCGCGCTGGGTATCCACACCAACGGATTCGTCGGCGGCAACTCTGCTACGCGCATTACGAAGCCGGTGTTCGATAATTTACAGGCGTGGCGCCAGCTGGGCTCGTAGCCGACCACTGGAACAGACATGCCAGCTTCTGATGCAGTGAATAACGTGTCGCGGGACGGGACGGTTGTCGGGCGGGTATTGCTCGATGGCCGCTTCGTTCCGGAGGCCACGGTAATGATCGTGGAAGGACACGCGTCGCACCCCGATCTGGCCGCGCTCACCGATGACGAGGGCGGCTTCGTGCTCGGCGGACTCGACGCCGGTTGGTACAATCTGGAAGCACGACTCGGCGATCGTGTCGCCCGCCGCAGTGTGGAACTGGCGGCGGGCGAACACGTGACGATTTCGTTCGAACTGTAAAAACGTACCGCACCAACGAGCATGCGCGTCAGAACATGACCGCCGTGCCGGTGAGTGCGGGCACAGTGATCGGCGCGAGCCCAAGCGCGCGGAGTTTGTCGTTGAGGCGTGCCAGATCGGCGTTGAACAACGCTTGCAAACGTGTGAGCTGTGTTTCCAACTGACCGCTCAGCACGGTGAATGCTTCCTGCGCTTGTGCGGTGGGTCGATTGTCGGAGCTTTCGATCACACCGCGCAAGGCGGCCAACTGATTATTGAGCTTGATGGGATAGTTGAGCGGATCCTGACGCGCCTGCATGCGCACCTGATAGATCTCCCCTTCTACCGCCGCAATGCTCTGCTTGAACTGCGTGGCTTCAGTGCGCAGTGCGGCGTCAGCGCTTTTGGTAAGCCGATCATCTACCTGACCGCGTACGTCGCGTACCTGCAGCACACCACGGTGCGCGTCATCAACACGCTGCGCGACTTCCGACGACAGTTTGAACTGCGCGTCAAAGTCGGCTTGGGTGATGCTGGTGAGCCTCGGATCCGCGACGATGTCAAACGGCTGGGTGAAGGTTTGCGTACCAGTGCTGAAGCGCGCCTGATAGGTGCCGGGTGGTGCGAGCGGTCCCTGCGTGTTGGCCGACCACATGATCAGCCCCGGGAAATCGCGCGGCCCCGGATAGCGCATGTCCCAACGAAAACGGTGATGTCCCGCTGTTGTGCGCAATACGCTGCCGCCATCAGCACGGGCACCATCGTCGCGCGCGCTATCGCCACCAGTGCCGGCACTGTCACCGCGCGGCGCCATACCATTGTAGGTACGAATCACGCGACCTTGCCCGTCAAGAATCTCGAGCTTGACCGAATCCGCATTTTCGCGCAGGTAGTAATCGATTTCTGGTGCGAACTGCTTGCGACGATCATACGACTCGGTGGTGCGAGAGAGTGTTCGCACCGTGGTGGCAGGCTTGAACAAAAACGCCTCACGCTGCGCGATATTGGCGGCCGCTTCACGAAGCGGTGTGATGTTGTCGAGCACGTAGTACGAACGACCGTGTGTGGCAATCACGACGTCATCGTCCTTGAGCACCAGCCCCGGTACCTGCACGGCGGGGAGGTTGAGCTGCAATGACTGCCAGTTGAGTCCGTCGTCAAACGACACCATCACGCCCATTTCGGTGCCGGCATACAGCAGCCCCGGACGCTTGAGGTCTTCTCGCACCGAGCGCACGTAGTGTCCGGCCGGAATGCCGTTGGTAATTTGAGTCCACGTGTTTCCATAGTCGTTGGTGCGGTACACGTATGGCGCGACATCCTGCGATCGGTAGCGCACTGCGGCCACATAGGCCTTGCCCGGCGTATGCGGCGACACATCGATCTCGTGGATTCGGCTGAACTTGGGCAGACCCATGGGCGTGACCTCAGTCCACGACGCGCCATCGTTCCGCGTGATGTGTACCCGGCCGTCATCACTGCCAACCCATAGCTCGCCCGCGGCATGCGACGACTCTGCGATGCGCCACACGGTGCCGTAGTACTCCACGCTGGTCTGGTCGCGCGTGATGTCACCGCCAGACGGGCCGAGTGTGGCGGGGTCGGCGTACGTCAGGTCACCGCTGATGCGCTTCCAACTTTCGCCGCCGTTGTCGGAACGCCAGACGTGCTGCGATCCCACGTACACGACTTTGGTGTCGTGCGTGGACGCAGTGATGGGGTGATTCCACTGGAAGCGTTCCTTGATGTCAATCGCCGAGTTGCCCATGGGATTGATGGGCCACACGTTGACGGCGCGCTGCTGTCCCGTGACGCGTGACATGAAGCTCATGGAGCCACCGTAACACGCGGCGTAGAACAGATCGACGTCACCCGGATGCGGCGTGACTGGGCCCGTTTCACAGCCGCCCGGCGCGTACATGTAGCTGCCGTCGCCGTCCATCGGGACGCATGCGGTGCTGTTGTCCTGCTGTCCGCCGCAGATTTGATACGGGAAGTGGTTCGTGAGGCGCACGTCGTACATCTGCGCGGTGGGAAACGGCTGCCCCGTCCACGATGCGCCGGCGTTCCAGCTCACATTCGCGCCGCCGTC
>JBBRDJ010000143.1:0-8128 GCA_038203945.1 Gemmatimonadales bacterium | reverse complement strand
ACCGACGGGAAGGCATCGCTGTACGCGCACCTCTATTTGGGTTTGGTGTATTTCGATCGGGAGATGTACGACGACGCGCGTTTGTTTTTCCACAAGGCACTCGCGATTGGCCCGAATCTGCTGCAGGCGTGGTTCGAGCTGGGTCGGTCGCACTGGTTTTCGGGAGACCGGGAAGCGGCACGGTCGGCGTGGCGCGACGGCGCAGCGGCCAACAAGTTCAATCCATGGGGCAAGCGGTGCGCGGAACAGCTGGCGGCAGTAGAACGGGGCGAGGCGCCAAGTCGGGCGATGTAGGGCGTCGCCGGATGGGCGTTATGCGCGCGTACGTCGCCGCTGTGCAGGCCGCTCGATATTTGATTGCGCCGATTGCGCGTCTGTGTTCAATCCACCTACTGGTTTGCCTTGGATTGTTGGCGGTGCTGGCACAGCCGGTCTGGCCTGAGGTCGCGTCAGCACAGCCCGATGTGGTGCGCGCGCCGAGCAGTGCGCGTTCGCTTGATACTGACTTGCTGGAGTCGGAGATGCCGGGCGGTGCGACTTCGGGAAGCAGCGGGGCTACCGTCGCGCGCGCCGGTCGATTCTCCGTGGTGTCATTTCCGCGCGACCGCAAGCTGGCAGATAATGTGCTGCGTGCGGCGCAGCGCAATGATTCGTTCCCCGGGTTGCCGCGCCCAACGGCCAAGGTGCTCATCGCGATCGCGCCTGACAATGAGCGCTTTCGCGCGTGGGCGGGCCCGTCGGCACCGGAGTGGGGCGCGGCGGTGGCGTTTCCCGCGCTGCAACGCATCATCATGCAAGGCTCCAACTCGGGCAGTGATGCGGGTGATCCGCTGGTCACGCTGCGACATGAGTTGGCGCATCTCGCGTTGCACGAGTTCATGGGCGACGTGCCCTCGCGCTGGTTTGACGAAGGCTACGCCAGCGTGGCGGCAGGTGAATGGGGACGCGAGGAAGCACTGGCCGCGAGTGTCGGTCTGGCTCTGCGCGGTGTGCCCACGCTCGATGAACTCGAGCTGATGTTCTATCGCGGTGCCGGTGATGCGCAAATGGCGTACGCATTGGCGCATCGCGCGGTCTCGGATTTGATGTTGCTCGACAATCAGCGTGGCTTGTCGCTGTTTTTTGCGTCGTGGAAGTCGAGTGCTTCGTTTGAGTTGGCGTTGCGTGGGGCGTTTGGGCTCACATCGGGTGGATTTGAGCAGCAGTGGCAAAAGCAGACACGTCGGCGGTACGGTGCGTTGGCGTTGTTGGCCAATCTGTCGTTGGCATTGGCCCTGTTTTCGATCATTCTGGGTCCGCTCATCTATCATCGTCGCAAGCGCGACCGGGCCCGCTTGGAGGCAATGCGCCGTGCCGATGCGGTGCAGGAACGTGCGGACCGCGAGAGCATGCTGGCCGCCATGCTGGCCGTATCGGCCACGGCGCAGGCGTTTGCGGGAAGCAGTGATGCGCCAGACGGTCCGGTAGCAGACGTCACGAACGAGACCGGGTCGGTTGATAAGCCCTCGTGAGCTCTCAACCGTAGTTCTTACGTGTGACAGAAGGCCGCGCGGTGCGCGACTGCGCGTTCAGGTCGGCACCTCTGCGGTGAAGGCCCGGGCCGTCGTGACTGATGCCCCGAGGTAGGGCAACTGCTTCGACCGCAGAGACACAGAGCTGCAGAGGAGCACGGCAACAAATGGGGAAACAGCCACGCACGCGCGGCCTGATTCGTACCATTCCAACATTTGCTGTTGCTGTGGCAGTGCCCTCTGCGCCTCCGTGGTGAAGGCCCGGGCCGTCCCCGAGGTAGGGCAACTGCTTCGACCGCAGAGACACAGAGCTGCAGAGGGGCACGGCAACAAATGGGGAAACAGCCACGCACGCGCGGCCTGATTCGTACCATTCCAACATTTGCTGTTGCTGTGGCTGTGCCCTCTGTGCCTCCGTGGTGAAGGCCCTGGCCGCGACTGATGCCCCGACGCAGGGCAACTGCTTCGACCGCAGAGACACAGAGCTGCAGAGGAGCACGGCAACAAATGGGGAAACAGCCACGCACGCGCGGCCTGATTCGTACCATTCCAACATTTGCTGTTGCTGTGGCGGTGCCCTCTGCGCCTCCGTGATGAAGGCCCGGGCCGTCGTTACTGATGCCCCGACGCAGGGCAAACTGCTTTGACCGCAGAGACACAGAGCTGCAGAGGGGCACTGCAACAAATGGGGAAACAGCCACGCACGCGCGGCCTGATTCGTACCATTCCAACATTTGCTGTTGCTGTGGCTGTGCCCTCTGTGCCTCCGTGGTGAAGGCCGTTGCCGTCGCCCGCCCTGAGCCATTCACATCGCGCCCATCGAGTCACGGATCGCAACAGCCTCCCGCAGTTCGAGGGCTGGACCGTCGGGTACACCGAAACGAAAGGGTGCGGCACACACCACAAGCGCACATCCGAGCGAGAACGGTGACGGCTCTGCGGTACATTTCGCGGGTCACGCCTTCACCGTCGTTGACTCATCTGACTCGCGTCGGTAAGGTTCGCGGATGTCGTCCCCGGAAAAATCGCCAGAGCGCGCAATCCCGTCATCGTCCCGTCGTAGCGCCGTGCTGTGGTGGGGCCTCTCGCTGGCGGCCCTGGTCATTGGCTACGCTGATCTGTGGCGTGGCGGAATTACCGTCGGACCGATTATGCTGGTGCTGGCGTATTGCATCCTGGTGCCGCTCGCGATCCTTCGCGGCTGACTGGGAACGGCTGGTCCCTCTCGACGGTATACACAGTTATGCCGTCTGCGAGGCATTCAGGGCGAATAGCTCAGTTGGTTAGAGCGCCTGCCTTACACGCAGGATGTCGGGGGTTCGAGTCCCTCTTCGCCCACTGTTTACTTCCCACCTCAGGCCGATCCGCGCCTGAACGTTGTCCCCAACGTTTTAATGTGCTTGTAATCGGAGACGGGTTGCGGCCTGATCCGACAAGGCACAACTTTGAAAGCTCATCCGGAACGGCGGTCCGTTCGCCGATCAGCGTCCCGAATCGCAGTACCGCCGCAACGCGCGGCGCGTCTGCGTTTTCGTTTTCACGGTACGGAGGTAACGACTTTGATGGCTCGGTCACTTCACTCGTTGCTCGTCGGTGCCAGTGCGCTGGCCCTCGTTGGCACCACCTCGGTACTGTCAGCTCAGACACGCCGTCCCCCACAGCCGAACGCCAAGTTTCTGCTGGTGGAAGTATTCCATGAGAGTGGGCTTGCCGAAAAGGAACTCGGGCTCAAGACCGCCGACGAAATGCGCAAGCGCATTGGTCGGGTGATTTCCAACAAGGATGTCTATCTCATTCCGCGAGAGGACATGCTCGGTTTGCTTGAGCAGTCCGGCTTCTCGGCTGATACGCCGCTTGAGCCACATGATGCACGCGCGCTGGCTTCGGCCCTGCGAGCCGACGAGTACGTCACTGGCCGCGCCGCGAAAACCGACTCGGGCTACACCGTGTCAGCCAGTCTCGTACTCACGCGAGACAACTCCCTGGTGCAGCCGCTGGGCACGGTGTCGGCGCTAAAAATGAATGAGGCGGTCGATCTGCTTGCCGAAGAACTCAAGCTGGCCCGCGCCCAGCTCCCGTTCGAGCAGGCCTGCGTCAACGCCGCACGCGAACAAAACTGGGCCGCAGCCAAAACCGCCGCCGAAGAGGGCATTGCGGCCTACCCCAAGTCGGTATTGGCCCGCACCTGCCTGGCCAACGTGTTGCAAAATCAGAACGCCAGTTACGATGAACTGCTCAAAATCAGCAGCGAAATCGTGGAGCTCAACCCGCGCAGCCGAGCCGGACTCACCATCAAGGCCGAAGCGTTCCGGCAGCTGAATCAGTCCGATTCGGCGCTGGTGACTCTCACCACGCTGCTTTCAGCTTTCCCCAACGACGCGCGCCTGCAGAAGGACGTGATCGAAGCCATCACGGCGTTCGGTAATCCTCGCATTGCGCGTCCGATCGTGGAAGACGCCGTGGCGAAGAATCCGGGCGATGCTGATTTGCTGCGCCTGCGCTGGCTCATTCTGCTGGCCGTTGGTGACTACAACGAAGCCTTCTCTGCGGGCGACGAGTTGGTACGTCTCGACACCGCCTTCGCTGACACCGCGTTCTTCCTCAAGACTGCGGCGGCCTACGCGGCCGACAGTCAGCCGCAGAAGGCGGCCGAGCTGACTGCCCGTGGTGTCTCCAAGTTCCCCGATCATCCGGGTCTTAATCGCGACCTCGTTGTGAATTTGCGCAGTACCGGTCAAAACCAGCAGGCGCTCGAAGTGCTGCGACGCGCGATGAGCTCCGGCGTGGAAGTGGAGCAGGGCGCCCTGCTGAATGTGTTGCTCACGCTCGACGTGAGTGGAGCCGATGCGGCCATGACGCTGGCACGAGAAGCTGTGTCCAAGGGCGATTCAACGGTCGGACTGGTCGTACTGCAAATCGCCAAGACCGTCTTTGATTCGGCCACGGCATCCAAGTCTCAGGAAGGCTACGACCGGGCCATCCCGATGCTCGCCTACGCCGATTCGCTTACCAAGGGCGAGACCAAGGAGCAGGCCAAGTTCCTGTACGGGTACGCCAATTTGCTCTCTGCCCAGGGACGCATTACGGCTTCGGCCGAATCGCGCAACTGCGAAGAAGCGAAAAAAGGCAAGAATCAGCTCATTGAAGCCCAGATCAGCTTGCCGGCTGGTGGTCGGTTTGCACCCCAGCAGGTGCCCCAGCTCATGGCCAACGTGATGCAGCTCGACCAGTACGCCGATCAGGTGATCGCCGCCGTCTGCAAATAGCACTTGGTCGTTGGTCAGGAACTCACGGGCCCGCCGTCGCTTTCGACGGCGGGCCCGTGCATCTTTCAGAGATCAGTTTGTGCCAACGCACTCTCGCCTTTCCGGTTCGCGCGCCTCTCATGGCGGACCGTGGCCACGCTTCCTCTGACTGCACCAATCTTCTGTGAATCCAGTTCGAAGTGCACCCGCTGGTCGGGCCGGCGTGTACCACGTCCCGGTGCTGCTCGAGCCGGTGCTCGTCTTGTTCGGGAACGCCGAGACAGTGCTTGACTGCACGCTCGGCGGTGGTGGCCATTCCGCTGCCCTGATCGAGCAGGGTGCCCGGGTGACCGGGATTGATCGCGATCCGCGCGCTCTGGCCGCGGCTCGTGATCTGCTCAGCGATGCCGAACGGGCCGGTCGGTTTCGGGCGCTGCTCGGCAACTACGCCAGCCTCGACCAGGCAGGGCTCGCACCTGTAGAACGATTTGACGCCATTCTGCTCGATCTGGGTGTGTCGTCGCATCAGTTCGACGATCCCGGACGCGGATTCACATTCAGGGAAGGCGCGCCACTGGACATGCGCATGGGCGACGATGCCGAACTCGACGCGGCCGGTCTGCTCAACACGATCGATGAGATCGACCTGTCGGCGCTGCTGCGCAACTTTGCCGACGAACCGCGGGCCGCACGTTTGGCGCGTGAGATCGTGCGCCGTCGGCAGACGCGTTCCTTTGCCACTGCCGACGATTTGGTGGACGCCATTCGCGCGGTACTCGGACCACGCAGCGGAGCGCCGGATTTTGCGCGTATCTTTCAGGCCGTTCGCATTGCGGTGAACAACGAGCTCGCGGGCCTTGAGCATGCGCTGCCGGTGCTGCGTCACCGTCTCAATCCCGATGGCGTGCTGGCCGTGATCAGCTACCATTCGGGTGAAGACCGTATTGTAAAGCACGCGTTCCGTGCGTGGAGCACGCGCTGTACCTGTCCACCGCGTCAACCAATTTGCAATTGCACCGATGAACGTCTGGGCGAAACGATCACACGTCGCGCAATTGTAGCGAATGAAGCGGAGATCGACTTGAATTCGCGGGCACGCAGTGCGAAGCTACGTGGTTGGCGCCGGTCGGCGTGACACCAGCGCGGAAAGCATCGCGCACCAGATGGCCGGGTCGCTCGATCGTTGCCGTGGCGCTGCTTGCATTCGTCGTCACGGCCGTTATCGTGGTCTGGCGTCGCACCAGCGGTCGGGTAGTGGAGACGGCCGTTGCCGATCTGGACCAGCAACGGCGTGACCTGGAAGCACAGATTGCCCGCTTGGAGTCGGACCTGCGCGAAGCCATGAGCGCGTCGCAAATTGAACCGGCTGCCGCACGCAAGCTCGGACTCCGACGTGCCACCGATTCACAACTTGTCACGCTTTCTCGGGCTGCTACGCGTCCCGCCGTTCAAGCGTCCGATTCAATACCGTAACACCAAAAGCGATCTTCACATTACACACCGCCTGTGACAGCGCACAACGATCAGCCCATACCGAACATCGACTCCGTGCGTGTATCGCGCGGTCGATCGGTGGTGCTCCATCTTTCACTGGTTCTGTTCGCGGTGGTCTTGCTGCTTCGCGCCGGAAAGGTGCAGCTGGTAGAAGGTGAGTACTGGGCGAATCGCGGCGACAATCAACGCAACGCCGTCGATACGCTGCCCGCACCACGTGGCCCGATTCTCGATGGTGACGGTGTACCAATCGCCGTGAGTAGCGAGCGAGTGAAGCTCGTCATTTCGCCCAATCAACTGCGCCCGCCCACCGAGAAGCGCAATGATCGTGACACGCTGATTCGTGAATTGACGCGTCTGGGCGTGCCTCGTACCGTGGTCAGTCGCGCCGCAGACACCGCGCGCCGTTACGTGGCCATCAATCGTTTCTTTTTGCCAAGTGAAGTGAAGTCGTTGTTGAACGTGCGCGGCGTGGTCGCCGAGCGGGTCATGCAGCGGCTGCTGTCGGGACCTGACGGCTTGCAGGATCTTGCCGGACGCGTAAATGCCGAAGGCACAGGCGCGTCGGGGCTCGAACTCTCACTCGACTCCATCCTCACCGGCACCGTGGGTGAGTTGCACACGCTGAGAGACGCGCGCGGACGGCGATGGAGTTCTCCGCAAGGCTCCGACGTACGTTCGCGTCCCGGGCACGCGGTGCAACTGACAATCAATCGTCAGTATCAGGAGATTGTTGAGCGCGAACTGTTGCTGGCCATGGAGCGCACTGGCGCCAGCGGCGGTGATCTGGTTGTGGTGAATCCCAACGACGGCGCGATTCTCGGCATGGCCGGTGCACGGGGCGGACGCATAGTAGATGGCGCGCCGCCGCTCACGCAGCCGTATGAACCGGGCTCGGTTCTCAAGCCGTTCTTCGTGGCCCGTTTGCTTGAGCAGGGTCGCACCACGCCGGCCAGCGTGATCAACACCGAAGGTGGAAGCTGGAGAGTAGGGACACGCACGTTTACCGATACGCACAAGGAAGACGCCATGTCTGTCTTTGATGTGATTCGGTGGTCGAGTAACATCGGAACCGTGAAACTGGTCACCGGTTTGATGTCGCGCGACGAGACCTACGAACTGCTGCGCGATTACGGGTTCGGCACACTCACCGGTTTGCCGTATCCCTCGGAAACGCGAGGCGAACTGTCTTCGCCCGCGAGCTGGACAGACATGTCGGCCGCGTCCATGGCTATTGGATACGAGATCAGCGTGACTCCGGTGCAGCTGGCCATGGCCTATGCAGCAATCGCCAACGGCGGCGAGTTGCTGGAGCCGGCGTTGGTGCGTGAGGTCCGGGCGCCCGACAGCACGGTGGTGTTTCGGCACGAGCGCCGAGTGGTGCGTCGCGTGGCCAGCGTGGAGAGTGCTCGGCAGGTGCGCGCGATGCTCAAGGCCGTGGTTGACAGCGGCACTGGACGCGCGGCTGGACTCACCGCCTTTGAGGTGGGGGGAAAGACCGGTACAGCGCGACAGTCGTCGAGCAACACCAGCGGTAAGCGAACGTATGATGCAACGTTTGCCGGCATGTTCCCGATGTCCGATCCACAAATGGTTGTGGTGGCGCGTCTAATTGATCCACAGGGTGAAATCTTTGGTGGACTGGTGGCCGGCCCCATGGTACGCGGTGTGTTGCTGGGTGCGCTGTCGGCGCGCAGTTCCTCAATCGACCGACGTGTGCTGCAGCGCGTGGCGCGTGACATTCCGTTGGCCGGCGATTCACGTGCAGCCGCAATGGGGACATCGCGTGGCGCCCTGACCTCGACCGATCGTGCGGCCACTGTGTCTATCGCATCCGGTACACCCAGTGATACGTCAGACCTGGTCGTAACGGTCGCA
>JBBRDJ010000142.1:0-8157 GCA_038203945.1 Gemmatimonadales bacterium | reverse complement strand
GCTCGCCGGACGTGGCGGTGACCGCGTCCGCCTGTCCTGCTTCGTGCTCGGACCCAACTATCTCATCTTGCCGGCGTTCTCCACCTTCACCGGCAGCGGTGCGTGGACACCTTCCGTTGGCGAACGCGCGTTTGCCATTGTCGATGATCATGTGGCCGAGGTGCCGCTATAACACGTGCACCATGATGACCCACGGCGTAGCGTTGTTCGTGGCAACTGTTCGTGGCGTTTGCTCGTAGCGATTGTTGTCACCGGACATTGCGTTTAGGCCTCCCGATTCACCTTCTTCACTGCGTACATGTCTTCCACTGCATTCCCGTCGGACATTGAGATCGCCCAACGCGCCCGTCTACGCCCCATCACCGACGTCGCGTCAGACCTCGGACTCGCTCCCGACGAGATCGATCCATACGGCCGCTACATGGCCAAGCTGCCGCTCTCGCTGGCGCAGCAGCCGGCCCGTGGACGACTTGTGCTCGTCACGGCCATCAGCCCCACGCCCGCCGGTGAAGGCAAGAGCACCGTGAGCGTTGGACTGGCGCAGGCTCTGCGACGCATCGGGACCAACGCGGTGCTCGCACTGCGCGAACCAAGTCTCGGACCGGTGTTTGGCATGAAGGGTGGGGCGGCCGGCGGCGGCTACAGCCAGGTGCTGCCAATGGAGGAAATCAACCTGCACTTCACCGGTGATTTCCACGCCATTGCCTCAGCACACAATCTGCTCAGCGCCTTGCTCGACAATCACCTCGCGCAGGGTAACGCGCACGGCCTCGACACACGACGCATTGCGTGGCCTCGCACAATTGACATGAACGACCGGGCACTGAGGCACGCCGTAATCGGTCTGGGTGGCGCAACACACGGCGTGCCGCGGGAAGAACGCTGGGTAATCGTTCCCGCGAGTGAAGTCATGGCCATTGTCGCACTCTCGCGTGACTACACCGACTTGCAGCAGCGCTTGGGCCGGATTGTTTTGGGCACACGCGCGGGCGCAACACGTACACCCGTGCGCGCCAGCGATCTGGGTGCAGAGCAGGCCATGAGCATTCTGCTCAAGCACGCGCTACGACCCAATCTTGTACAAACGCTCGAAGGTGGACCAGCCGTTGTGCACGCGGGTCCGTTTGGCAACATCGCGCACGGTTGCAACAGTCTCGTGGCCACGCAAACAGCCTTGGCACTGGGCGACGTTGTAGTGACCGAAGCAGGATTTGGTTCTGATCTGGGCGCTGAAAAGTTCTTTGACATCGTTTGTCGCACCGGCAAACTTAATCCCGAGGCCGCAGTTCTGGTGGCCACCGTACGCTCCCTCAAGATGCAGGGCGGTGCTCCCAAGACGGAGCTCGATCGTGAAGACTTGAATGCGCTGGAACGCGGACTGCCACATCTCGATCATCACATTGCCAATGTGCGACAGTTTGGTGTGCCGGTCGTAGTGGCACTCAATCGTCGCGCCACAGATAGTCAGGCCGAACTCGACCGCGTCATGCGCTACTGCGCCGAACAGGGTGTGCCCGTTGCGTTCACTGATGTGTTCGCGCGTGGCGGCGAAGGTGGTGAAGAGCTCGCGCGCGCCGTGTTGCAACTGCTAGACGAACGTCAACAGCAGTTCAAGCCGCTGTACGACACTGCATTGCCCATCAAGGAAAAAATCGAAACCATTGTACAGCGCGTGTACGGCGGCAACGGCGCTGACTTCACACCGGCTGCCGAACGCGGCATTGCATGGTTGGAGGCCAACGGCATGGGTGACACACCGGTGTGCATGGCCAAAACGCAGTACTCGCTCACGGACAATCCCGAGCGCCTCGGTCGTCCGCGCGATTTTCGCATTACAGTGACCGATGTGAGCGGTAGTGCCGGTGCCGGATTTGTGGTCGCACGCTGCGGCGACATCATGACCATGCCGGGTTTACCCAAAGTACCGGCGACCGGCCGCATGCGCATGGACGCCAACGGGGTGACGAGCGGTTTGTCGTAATCCGCCGTCACCACCGACTTTGGGCGATCAGGCCGCCGCGCGTTGGCTTCGCTCCACCAGCGGCATCACCTGTTCAGCAAAACGCTCCATCTCTTCCAACTGAGGACTGCACTGCAGCAGCAACAGGTCAACGCCCACCGCTTGCAACTCGCGTACACGCTGCGCAACCTGCTCCGGTGTGCCCACCAGTCCAGCACGCAGTCCGCGATTTGAAACGGAATAATCCTGAATCGACAGCTGCTGATCGAGCTTGCTGTTGGACACAAAATCCTGGAAGTTTCCGTAGCCGGGGGATCCCGGTACCACCAACGTAATGCGCTCCAGCTCACGCTGCGCTTCGGCCGGTGTGTCGCGCACAATCACGTAGCCCGCCATGCCAAACTGCATGGGCGGCAAGCCGGCCTTGTCACGTCGCAGCTGCAGGTCAAGAATCTTGGGCGCGATGCGCTCCGGTGGATCACCGTGCATCACGTACGCATCGCACTTGGTGGCAATGAGTGACTTCGCAGCATCCGATTCACCGCCGGCATACACCGTGGGATACGGACGCTGACGACTGGCCACGGGCTTGGGCTCCACCACCAGCTCGTCCACCGAGTAGTACTGTCCGCTGAACGATGTGCTCTCCTGCTGCCATGCGCCCTGCACAATGGCCAGCCATTCCGCGGTGCGTGCGTAGCGATCATCGTGTTCGTCGAACTGTGAGCCGTAACGACGCGCTTCATCTTTCCACCACGACGACACCACATTCAACGACAAGCGCCCGTTGCTGATCTGATCAATCGTCGCGGCCTGCTTGGCCAGCGTAGCCGGATGATGGTACGCCGGACGCACCGCCACCATCAGCTCGAGCCGGTGCGTTACCGCAGCCAACGCCGCCGCAGTACTCCACGCATCGAGGGCCGGCGCCTGAATGCCCTTGATGTCATTCAAAAACAGCTCGGCAATGAGCGTGAGATCGTATCCCAACTCTTCACTGCGTCGCGCCAGTCGTTGCACGTACGCCCACGACGCGCTCATGCCTTCGTCCTCAACGTTGCGCAGCCAACCACCGAACACGGGAAGCCAGTAGCCATAGCGCATTATGGCACCCCCGCGCCAACAAATCCGGCGCGCACTTCGAGGTAGTCCACCAATCGCGCAAATGGATCAAAGCCAATCACGTTTGGCGCGTCGGCCACAAAGTTCGACAACGCATTCACATCGTAGAAATAGTGCCGACCGTCGCGGTCGTCCACAAGAAACTCAATGCCACCGACATCAATGCCGGCCGCCTGCGATATGCGCTCCACCTGGGCAATGATGTCATCTGAAGGGCGCGTCCCTTCAACACGCATTCCCGTCTTGGGTGCATCAATCGCACACGCACCGCGCACCAACTCCACACCATTCGTGGTCTGACACGCGTCGGCCGGGCACAAATCGAACGAACCAACCGCCGGAAACACATTGATCGCGTAGAGAAACTTTCCGCCTAGCGTTTCCACACGCGTAATGTGACCATTGCGCAGCGGCGCTGATTCCTGCACCAGCGCAGTACCGTCAACGCCCAGCTCCACTTCACCACGCACAACCGCGTCGTGAAGCGCCTCGGGTGTGTCGTAGCGCACAATACCCGCACCACTGCCACCGATGTTCGCCTTCACCAGCACCGGAAAGCGCAGTGTTGACGCCGCTTCTTCGGCGCGCGACGCGTGGTTGATCACGCGACTGACCGGAAACGGCAATCCGAGCGATGCGAGCAGATCGAGCTGCGACGCCTTGGACAGCTCGAGCGCATAGGCGGCCGCGTTGTTGACCACCGGAACACCCAGGCGGTCTACATGACGAAGCCAATGCAGCGTGGAGAAAATGCTCGAGCCATTGCCACGCAGGTAGGCGCTCGGGCTCGCGCGATTGAACACCGCCGAATACGGGAGCGATGATTCGCCCGGATTGTACGCGTGCGCCGCGGCGTTGAGCCGGACATAGGGAACTCCGCGCGACTCCAACTCGGCGAACAGCGGCCGGAACCAATCCGGATGCTCGTGCAGCACAGCAATAGGCAACAACGACATGACAAACCTCGACGCAGAAGGTGCGCCGTCCGAACACGAAAAAACCCGACGGAAAAGACGCCGCCGGGCAATCGCGTTTTAGCTCCTTGTTTTACGTGGCGGCAATAGGCGGCAAAAGACCACGATTCTTCAGTTGTGAGTAAAACATAGCCCCGCGACCCAACCACTGTCAAGCGACGCGAGGAACGCTCCCATCCAACACGCTCCTCGCCACGCCACGTGCTGACGTACCCGCGCCGGTGCGGTACTTTGCGCCATAATGATCAAGTACCTCGGCTCCAAACGTCTGCTGCTCGACCGAATCACCAGCCTGGCCCGGGCAGTACCCGGGGCCACCTCGGCGATCGATCTCTTCTCGGGCACCGCGCGCGTGGGCCACGCCCTCAAACGCGATGGACTGCGCGTTTGGGCCAACGATTACTCGGCCTACGGCCACGCACTGGCCACATGCTACGTGCAGGCCGATGCCGAGGAGTGGCTGCAGAAAGCCACCGCCCTCATCGCCGAGTTGCAGCACACGCCTCCAGAGGCCGGTTACTTCACGCAGACGTTTTGTGAAGACGCTCGCTACTTCACACCGGAAAACGGCGCACGCATTGATGCCATCCGCTGTGCGATCGCACAACGTGATTTACCGCCCGAGCTCGAAGCCATCGCGCTCGTGTCGCTTATGGAAGCCGCCGATCGCGTGGACTCCACGACCGGCGTGCAGATGGCCTATCTCAAGCAGTGGGCCGCGCGCGCGGCCAATCCGCTCACATTGCGCGTGCCAGCGCTACTGCCGCAAGCGCGTGGCGGAAAAGGTGCCGCCGCTCAACTTGATGCGCGAGACGCCGCCCGAACGCTCAGTGCACACATCGCCTACCTCGACCCACCCTACAATCAGCACTCGTATCTTGGCAACTATCACATCTGGGAAACACTCGTGCGGTGGGACGCCCCTGTTGCCTACGGGGTGGCGCGCAAACGCAGCGATGTGCGAACCCGTCAGAGCGTGTTCAATAGTCGCCCGAAGTTTGCCGCTGCACTGCACGATGTAATTGGTGCACTCGATGCGCGCGTGCTGATCGTATCGTTCAGTGACGAAGGTTACCTGTCGCGCGAAGCACTGGTAGACATGCTCGCGGCGCGCGGCGAGGTGCTTGTGCTGTCGCATGACTACAAACGCTATGTGGGTGCGCAAATCGGCATCCACAATCCGAGTGGCGACAAAGTTGGCGCAGTCAGCCATCTGCGCAACACCGAGTATCTCTTTGTCGCAGGTGCACCGCACGAAATCGCGGCCGTCCGCGCCGCCGTTGGCGATGGCAACGGCTCGCGCCGCACGCGGCTATCACCTATCGTTGATATATGAAGACTGTCGGATCAAATCTGGCTACCCTCCTCGTCGAAGACGAAGACGCACTGCAGCGCAGCGTGGCGCCATTTCTGCGCTACATGCTTTTGCTGGTGGCCGTGATCCTGCTGTTCTCGTGGCTGTTTCATGTGATCATGGCCGCTGAAGGGCAGGATCACAGCTGGTTCACGGGCGTCTATTGGACGCTCACTGTCATGACCACGCTCGGATTTGGCGATATCACGTTTCAGAGCGACATTGGTCGCGTGTTCAGCGCCGTAGTGCTGATTACCGGCCTGGTCATGTTGCTCATTCTGCTGCCGTTTCTGTTCATTCGCGCGGTGTACGCCCCGTGGCTTGAACAGCGCAGTCGGGCACGCGTGCGCACGCTGCGCATGGTACCGGCGAACGTGTCCGGGCACGTACTCATCTGCGCCAATGATCCGATCGCTTTGGCACTCGTGCATCGGCTGGCGATTGCCGGCGTACCAGCCTACGTCATCGAGCCGGACGCCGATCAGGCGCTGCGGCTGCGCGACGCCGGCTTACCGGTGATCACCGGGAATATTGACGCCTGCGAGACATTTGTTGCCGCAGGTATCGAGCGCGCGCGGCTGGTCTTCGCCAACAGCAACGATCCGCAGAACAGCAGCATCATTCTCACCGTGCGCGAACGATCGGAAAAGATCCCGATTATTGCGCTGGCCGAATCGCACGACTCCGTTGACATTCTGGAGCTCAGTGGTGCCACGCATGTGCTGCCGCTCAAACGGCAGCTTGGCGAGCACCTCGCCAACCGGGTCAGCGCCGGTATCTCGCACGCCAATGTGATAGGGCGCTTTCACGGCATGCTGCTGGCTGAGTTTCCGGTGCACGATACGCCGCTGCAGGGTCGCACGATTCGCGACGTTGGCTTGCGCGAAGCCATTGGCGTGAGCGTGATCGGCGTGTGGCAAAAGGGACGCATGCTGCCGGCACGGCCCGACATGCTGCTCACCGCCATGTGTGTACCGGTCGTGGTTGGCACTGAAGAACAGATCGCGGAGCTCAATGAGTTGCTCGTGATCTACAATGTGAATCCCAATCCGGTGATCGTGCTGGGCGGAGGAAAGGTGGGTCGCGCGGCGGCCAGAGCACTGCAGGCGCGAAACATTCCGGTGCACATCGTGGAACGCGCACCTGAACTCTCGGGCAAAATCGAACCGTGCGCCGATCGACTGATTGTCGGCGACGCCGCAGACCGCAGCGTACTGTCTGACGCAGGCGTTGAGCACGCACCGTCGATTCTGCTCACCACGCACGACGACGCCATGAACATTTACCTTACGGTATACTGCCGTCGTCTGAACCCGGATGCACGTATCCTCTCACGCGTCACGCACGAGCGAAATGTTGAAGCCATCCTTCGTGCTGGCGCCGATTTCGTATTGAGTTACGCGTCGCTGGGTGTGCACAGTGTCATCTCCATTGTGCAGGAACGCGAACTGGTTGTGCTCGGCGAAGGGGTAGACCTGTTTTATATTCCCGTGCCCAACTCTCTGGCCGGCCGCACGCTGGCGGAATCAGCCATCGGTGAACGAACCGGACTCAACGTGATCGCCGTTCAGCATGGCGATCGGGTACAGGCATCACCGCAGGCCCAGAGCACGTTGGTTGCTGGCACGATGCTCATTGCCATGGGAGGCACGCAGGCGCGCGAACAGTTTGCTGAGACGTTCTGCTGAACGCCTGTGGCACGCTCAAACCGGCGCGTGCGTAGCGCTCCACACCCACCAGATCAACACCAGTTGCAGCGGCAGACGAATCCATAGCGCCGCGATCCACCAGCTGGCTGCCTCCTGCGCCCGCGCGTCAAACAGCATTTGCACATTGGCTGGGAAGACGGCCACCAGCAGCGCAATCAATGCCCACGCGGCAAACGCACGCGTTGATGCATTCAACAAACCGATGGCTCCCAGTATCTCGGCCGCACCGCTCACATACACCAGTGTACGCGCACTCGGCATCCACGAGGGTAACCATCGCGGCACAATCGAGATGAACACATTGGGTACCACAAAGTGCATCACACCTGACACCGCAAAAATGCCGGCCAGCACTCGGACTCCGCTTGTCATAGGCGCACTAATCGCACAACAGAGCCAATAATTGCCGTGCTGCTTTCCGCCGCGCGAGGCACGTCACCCCGCGTAACCCAGCACCGCGAAGAAGTGGCACGCACTGCCACCCAGTACGAAGCAGTGCCAGATGGCGTGTGCGTATTCCGCTTTGCGCACATAGAAAATCACCCCGCCCGTATAGAGCAATCCACCGGCCGCCAACAGCATGATGCCGGCACTCGGCATTTGCAGCGCCATTGGGCGAATGGCCAGCACGATCAGCCAGCCCATGGCCAGATAAAACGCGGTTGACACTTTCCTGAACCGCGAGTGAAACACCAGCTTGAAAAAGATGCCCAGCGCCGCGAGCGTCCAGATTGCCGCAAAAAGCGCCCAGCCCCATGTACCGCGAAGCACGCCGAGCGTGAATGGCGTGTACGTGCCCGCAATGAGCAGGTAGATGGCCACGTGGTCGGCCAGCCGCAGCACATGTTTCGCACGTGGGTGCGGCACGGCGTGGTACAACGTGGAGGTGGTGTATACCGCGAGCAATGACGCCGCAAACACACTCACGCCCAGCACCAGCAACAGGTCACCGCGTGCCAGATAGGACGCGATGAGTATTGGCACACCGATCAGGCACGCCAGCAATCCCACGCCGTGCGTGAGAGCGTTGGCCAGCTC
>JBBRDJ010000141.1:0-8163 GCA_038203945.1 Gemmatimonadales bacterium | reverse complement strand
GAACGATTTGACGACAATCAGACATCATCGTGGGCGGGCTGCGCACCGTGTGCGTCAATCACTGCTTGCGCGGCTTCGGCGGGGTCGTCGGTGAGCATGATCAGATCGAGATCACCAGGCGAGATCTTTCCTTCGCCCGCCATGCGCGACTGCATCCAGCGAATGAGCCCCGCCCAGTAATGCCGACCGAACAGGATCACGGGGAACTGATAGATCTTTCCACACTGAATGAGCGTGAGCGCCTCAAAAAACTCATCCAGCGTGCCAAAGCCACCGGGGAAAATGATGAACGCGTTCGAATATTTCACGAACATCGTTTTGCGCACAAAGAAATAGCGGAAGTTCACCAGCGTATCGACATACGGATTGGCGCCCTGCTCAAAGGGCAGTTCAATGTTGCACCCGATACTTTGCCCGTTTGCGTCCTTCGCGCCACGGTTGGCGGCTTCCATGATACCCGGACCTGCACCAGTGATAATCGCGAATCCTTTTTCTGCCAGCAGTCGCGCCACCTCCCGCGCCTGATGATATTGCGGATCGTCCGGACTGGTACGCGCGCTGCCAAAGATCGACACACCTTTGGTGACATGCGCCAGCGCATCAAAGCCTTCGATCACTTCACCGAGTATGCGCATGGCACGCCACGGATCGGTTTGCGTAAATCGATCGCCGCGCCCATTGGCCTGCAGCATGTCGGCATTTCGGGTGAGCTGCGGGATATCCCGGATGGAGTCGTCGACATCACGCTGAGGCTGACGCCGCTCCACCCTGTTGCCTTTCGATGTAAACTCGTTGCTCGCGGGCTCCCGACCAGCCGCGCGGTGCCCTTCTTCCGTCCGTTGCTTGAATCCGGCGACCGAATCATGCTCAGCCTTGGACCGTACCGCCGGCGACGCTGGCTTTCCCGTGACCGTGAGCGGCCCTTTGCCTCGTCGCGCTTTTTGCTTGGCCTTCACGGGCTCCGCAGAAGGCTTCGTGGAAATCGCGGTCTTTGCAGTCTTCGCGGGCTTTGCAGTCTTCGCGGGCTTCGCAGATTCTGCAGTCTTCGCGGGCTTTGCAGTTTTGGTCGACTTGACGGTGGATCCGGCTGCGGTCGATTTGAGCGGCGACTTTCGATTGGGACGGGCCATAACGCGGGGTTGGGAGGATCAGCGCGTCGCGTGAACCGACGCATCTGTGCAAGCTACGCCGTTGCGGCGCGCACACGCCACCGGGCCCTTGCATGAACTCTTCACACGACACGCTGCTGCTGATTGTCGCCGACGGAGTACGCCCGGATGTGCTCCGCTCGGCGATGCAGGCGGGCGAGCTGCCGCATCTGTCGGCGCGCGCCGAACGCGGTGCATTCACTGAAGTCTCCAGCTGTTTTCCGTCAGTCACGGGACCAGCCTATGCCCCATTTCTCATGGGGAAGTTTCCGGCCAGCGTGGGACTGCCCGGCCTGCGATGGTACGACCGCAGTCGAACCCGTGCGTCGTGGCCTTCGTATGCGCGCAGCTATGTGGGACCCGAAATCCGGCTGCTCGATGATGATCTCGATACGGTGCCGCAAACGATTCTCGAACTGGCGACGTCGAGCATTGCGGGCTCTACGTTGCTCGGCCGCGGCGCGCGCGGCGCGCGACATCCGGGCCGCGGGTGGATCTGGGGAGCCCGTGCGTTTCTGCCGCATTTTCGGGGCAACCTCGATGCGTGGCGTCGCGTGGAGCAGCTGGTGGTGGACCGTGTGTTGCGCCATTTGCAGCGCGATCGACCGCAGTTCGCCGTGATGTCATTTCTCACACCCGATAAATACGCGCACGCCTTTGGTGCACAGGCAGCACCGGTGCGTCGCTCACTGCGCGACGTTGACGATTTCGTCGCCGAAGCGGAGCGCATTGCTCGGCTTGGTGGTTGGGAAGACAAGCTGCATGTGTGGCTGGTGGCCGATCACGGACACGCCAACGTGACCAATCACGACGAACTATCAGACGCGTTGCGCAACGAAGGGTATCGTGTATTGGCGCATCCCAACATCTGGGTGCGAAACCCCGATGTTGCGCTCATGGTCGGTGGCAACGCGATGGCACACGTGTATGTGGAACTGCATCATCGTACGCGACCATGGTGGCCGTCGCTCAGCAGCAAGTGGGAAGCGATGCACGACCTGCTCTTGGCCCGACCCAGTGTGGATCTGGCCGCCGTGGCACTCACCGATCACGTGGTGCGCGTGAGTCATCACAGCCGCGGGCGCGCCGCCATCACGCGAGTACGCGGCGCGACGCATGATCTGTGGAGCTACGTGCGCGAAACCGGCGATCCACTCGGCGTGGGCACGGATCTGCATGACATCACATCCACTGAGGCACACGCCGCTTGCTCGGCCACGGACTATCCGGACGGAATCGTTCAGCTGGCCGACGTGGTTCCGTCGGCGCGCGCCGGCGACATCATGTTGTCGGCATCACCGGGGTGGGATCTGCGCGACCGGTTTGAACCCACACCACATCGTTCTACGCATGGCGCGCTGCATCGCGAACAGATGATGGTGCCGCTGCTCATTGATGCTCCGTCAACGATTACTCCGCTGCGTACCGCAGATGTCATGCCCAGCGCGCTGGTGCGTCTTGGTTTGAGCGTGCCTTCAGGATTGGACGGACAAAGCTGGCTGTAACCGCGCGCGATTATTCCGTGCGATTGCGGCTGCGCTCCGTATCGAACCCTTCCGGATAACGCCGCTTGAGCTTGGCGATGTTCTGCTCGGCGATTTCTTGCATTTCGATGTCAAGTACTGTCGCAAACGCGGCGATGTACCACAAGCAGTCGCCCAACTCCTTGATCATGGCATCACGATCAAGCGGAGTAGCGTGAAACAGGTGCTTTTTGATCAGCTCCGCCGTTTCACCGGCTTCACCGGTTAGGCCCAGCGCGGCATTGGCGAGCTGTTGTTCATGTGTGCGATCGCGGCCAAGGGTGCGGGCGGCGAGCGCTTGGTAGTCGGTGAAGTTCATACGGCAATCTAAACGCAAACGGCCACCCCTTTCGGAGTGGCCGTCTGCATTATTGTTGTTGCTGCTTGCCTTTTACAGCGGCAAACAGGGCGCTTCCAGTCCACGCGCCGTGCACTCACCAGCAGGCACGATCATGTTTTCAAACCGCGTGTCGCCGGCGCGATCCGCGGGAAGTTGCTGCGTGCGACCGTAGCGCCGCGCATCGATCCAGCGCGTGCCCTGTGCCCACATGAGCGAGTACAGGCGATTGTACAGCAGTTCGGTAACAAACGCGGCGTCAGTGCTACCGGCGGTGAGAGATGTCGCGGCCAACCCACCGGAGTTCACGCGAACGAGATTGAGGTCATCAATCGCGCCCGGTCGTGCTCCGGTGTTCCAGCGAATTTCGGCACGCACCAACAACAGCTCTTCGTTGTTGATCCAAGGAATCGGAGCGCCGAGATTGGCCACGGCCGGGTTACCGACCACATTGTAAAGCGTTGGTTTGTGTGTGCCAATCAGGTCATTGAGATTGACCGTCCGTCCGGCACTTGTGACCTTTCGCGTGAGTCGGTCATCCGGCTGGCCATTGACCTTGTTCTGCACACCCGACAACAGGCTGGGGTGGACCCACAGGCGCTCGTTTGTCAGCGGTTCGGTCACCGGGTTGGCCGGTTCGAGAGCGGATGCAGAGTAAAAATAGTTCACGCCTGTAGAGAGCGTGCCTGGCAAACCCGCTGCGTTAACGAACGACGCATTGATGGCGGTGTTCGCTTGCGCCCAACACGCGGCGCAGTTCACGAAGGTCGCGCGATGCACCAGAATCTTCGCGGCCAGCGCGCGATTAAATCTGAGGAAGGTGCTCGGAGTGGAAAAGCCAACGAATCCGGCTGGCACCGTAAAGGGGAACGGCGTTGAACCCGCCGAGGCCAGATCCGCCGCCGCTTCTTCCATAAGGGCGCTGGCGGCCTGCATGGCCGCCTCAAAACTCACAAACGGTGCCGGCTCGTCGTTGATTGACCGATCGACATCGATGGGGATACCGAGTTGACCCGTACGCACGGCCAAGCGATGTATGTGCCATGCCTTGAGCGTTTTCGCAAAACCAGCCGAGGCACTCACCTCCGTGGCGGTCATCCCCGTGGCCACCGGTAAGGCGGTGAGATAGGTGTTGATCGTACGAATAGCTGCGTACGGCCCGGTCCAGATCGCGGCGTTGCGACCGGTTGGGTCGGCCGGCCCGCGAATCTGTTCTCCTGTTTCGCGCGGATCGTTGCCGAGCAAATTGTACCCTTCGCGTCCGTAAATCGCGTAAAACTGAATCTCCGTCCCGATGTCGTTGAACGACTGCGAGAAAATGCCGGTCGCGGCACGCGCCAGGATGGTGCGCGTTGGCGAACCGGTAAGTGTTTCAACAGTTGGAGCGTTGGTGTTCGTGACGTCAAAATCCCCGCAGGCACCAAGGGACAGGACGCTGGCCACAATGGCCGATCCGAGCAGCACTCGGATACGCGGACCCGTTGAGCGGGTCATGTCTGTCGTCGGAGTCATTAGAAACCCAGGGTGATGTTGAAGAGGAAGGTGCGGCTCGGCGGATAGGCGCCGATGTCGAGATTGTTGCGGATGGCCGCCGCGCCAAAGTTTGCCACTTCCGGGTCGAGTCCTGTGTAGTTGGTCCACATCCACAGGTTTCGGCCGGAAAGACTCACACGCATGGTTTCCACGCCAGCCCGCATCACACTGCCGATAAGCCGCTGCGGAACATCAACGCCCAGATTGATTTCACGCAGCTTCACGAAGCTTGCATCTTCGATGTACGGCGCGATCACACCTCGGAGATATCCCTGATATCGCGCGACACCAGCCGGTGTGCCCCAATCTTCAGACGTGCGTGCATCGTCCATCAGATACTGCGTGAGGTTGATCACGCTGCCGCCCTGCTGCCAGTCGAACACCACGTTGAGCGACAGGCGCTTGTACGAAATATCGTTCACTAAACCCGCGCGGAAATCTGGATTCGTGTTACCAACCTGCGACAGCTGGGCTGCTCTGTTTCCAGCTTCATTGAACTCAAAACCCACCAGCTGCGTGATTGGCTGGCCGACCTCAATGCGCGTGCGGCCGAGGTTACCAAAACCCGACGCCAATGGGAAGAAGGCCGGCAGACCAGCGAGATCTACAACCTCGTTGGTGTAGCGCGAGAACGTGCCGCGCGTTACCCACTGCGCGTTACTGGTTTGCACGGGTGTGTAGCCGAGGCCGATTTCCAGACCCTGATTGTTCAACTTTCCACCATTGAACACCTGGCTCGTAAATCCGGATGATGGTGACGGCACACGTGTGAGCAACAAGTTCGTGGTGTTGCGCGAGAAATAACTCACATCCCACGTCAGTCGGCCGTTGAGCGCGCCACCGTCAATGCCGCCTTCGATTTCCTTGACCCGTTCGGGCTCCACACCGTCAAATCCGGCGGTGGTCCCAACGGTCACACCCTGCTGTCCACCCAGCTGTGGCGTACCAAGGGTGGTGAACTTCTGACCGAAGAGCGGCTGGTTACCGACCTCTCCGTAGGCAGCGCGCAGCTTGATTTCGCTGCCCTGTCCGAGCACATCAACAAAGCGATACGACGCGGCCACTTTGGGGAACACGTAGTATTTGTCGATGTCTCCATTCACGCTGCTCCGTTCGGCGCGCAGCCCGCCCTGCACCAGCAGGCGATCGTTGAACAACCGGACTTCTTCCTGCGCGTACCAGGCAAGGGTACGCTCTTCGTTCAGGAACTCGTTAGCCGTGATGTTCGTGCCCTGGTTCACATTGCGCTGCCCGGGCAGCAGGTTCTGCGTGCGAATCTGAAAGGTCTGAAGTGACCGGTCTTCGTACTGCAGGCCAAACGATGTCGACGCCGACCAGCCATTGCCGGCCGTGTACGTGTGCACGCCGTTCACGTTCCAGTTAAAGAACCGACTGCGACCGCCACTTTCAATCGATTCGCCGGACAAGGCCTGAGGGCGCTCGAAGAACAGATCGTTGGGCGACCAGACATCGTTGCTCTGATTGAACACATCGAGCCCACCGCCCGCGACCAGGCGCAGTGCTTGCGACTGGCTTTCAAACGCGTTCCATCCAATGGTGGTACCACCCGTAAAGCGGTTGGTCTCTTCGTGATTGACGCCGAGCTCGGTGAGCTGCAGCGGGTTTGATTGCACACCAACGGTGGGTGCAATGAAGGTGCCGTCATCCGCGCGTCGATCAAGGTTGACAAAGCTCGGGATGTAGGCGATGGCGTAGCCGTGACACCCGAAGTTGTTGCAGTTGTTGTTCCAGCCGCGATCGTTTTCGTTGCGCGCGTATACGCTGGAAACACGAATATCAAACTTGTCGCCGAGGTTTTGGTCCACGTTGACACGCAGTGACTGACGCCCAGCGCCAGTGTTGATTTCCGTGCCCTCTTCACGGCGATTGCTGGCCGAGATGAAGTAGCGCGTGTTGTCGGTGCCACCGCTCAAATCCGCGATGGTTTCGTACGACAGATCGCGTTGCGCGTAGACCTGCTCCATCTGGTTGAAGTACGGATTGGGGTCGTTCGCGAAGAATGGCGCGGCCGCCTGCCCGAAGCGTGCGATCGCCGAGTCCTGCGTCCAGCGACGCTCGTCGAGCAGGCGCAGCGGCGTGTTCACGCCGAAACGCTGCGTCACGTTGACCTTGGGCTTACCCGCCTGGCCGCGCGTGGTGGTGATGACCACCACACCATTGGCCGCCTTGGATCCATAAATGGAGGACGCCGCAGCTCCCTTGAGAATCTCAATGGACGCGATGTCATTCGGATTCAGATCGGCAAGGCGGTTCACCGCGTCCGCTTCCAGCGCCACGCTGGCGGCCGCATTGGCCAAGCCGCGGCCGCTGGGAATACTGGCGTTGGAGTAGATCACACCGTCCACCACGTAGAGCGGATCGAACCCGCCCAGAATGGTGTTGTTACCCCGAATCTGCATTTGAATGCCGCCACCAGGGGCGCCGGAGTTGGTCTGAATATTCACACCGGTAACTTTTCCGGCCAGCGCGTTGAGAACTGTTGGTGACGATACCCGGGCCACGTCTTCGCCGGAGACGTACGCGATCGAAGTCGGTGCGCTGCGTCGGTCAATGGACGTGGCCTGTCCGGTGACGACCACCTGGCTGAGATTGAAGACGTCGGCCTGCAAGGAAACATTCATGATGTTGGTGCCGGCCGGCACCGTCACTTCAGTGCGCGCATAGCCGAGCGCACGCGCCTGCAATCGCACGTCTCCAGTTGGCGCAGTGATCGCGTAGCGACCGTCTTCGTCAGCACGTACCTGCGCCGTGGTCGGCGCACCTGCCACGTTGATCACCGCAAAGGCGATCGGCGTGTCCGTTCCACTTTTGAGTACTCGACCAGTGATGCGTCGGTCCTGAGCGATCAGTACCGATGGCAGCATCAGCAGCGCCACCAAGGTGCCAAGTCCCGCTCGCCATTGCACGCGAAAGCGCACGATATCTCCCGGTTAGAAGAAGTGGATCCAAAGGTTACCCGTTTCGCGATAGTGGCACTGCCTTCGCGAATGTGCAAGAGGCATCGCTGGCGATAAAGCAGGCGCAGCCGCTATGCTTGAACCATGCCATGGATCAGACTCGTTGCCGCCCTCACCTTCAAGTCGCTCTTGAACCCCGCCTTGGCCGTTGACCTGTTGCGTGTGGCGTGGCGCTTTCGCGTGCGAGGCTGGTGGCATCGGTTTCCATTTCTGCCCTTGCCGTCTCTGCGCTACGTGCGCTGGCGCATGTACACCGCGTACGGTGATGAACAGGCTGTACCACCCGCGTCGGATGTCATCGCGTACGCCCGCTGGACCGGTCGCCAGCCCTGAACGCAAATCGTAGAGGTCGCCACACGTGACGGACGTTGAGGGCTTTCGCACTCGCCTCGAGGGTCAGGCGTACGGACTCGGTTTTGATCTCGTAGGCGTGACCGACCTCGGCGAGCCAGAGAGTGTGGCGCACTTTGATGCGTGGTTGGAAGCCGGCTACCACGGTACGATGGACTACATGGCGCGCGGCGCGGAGCTGCGACGCGATGCGCGTCGTCCGCATCCCGGTGCCACGCACGCGATCGTGGTGGGCATGCACTACGGGGGGGGGACGCCGTCCGGTCCGGTGGCACGGTACGCGCGCGGAGACG
>JBBRDJ010000140.1:0-8195 GCA_038203945.1 Gemmatimonadales bacterium | reverse complement strand
AGGCCGATGATCTCCATGGTGGCTGGCCTCCCGGTATGCGCCCCGTCGCCAGACGGTGCGCGCGTGGATAGTGGTGGAGCAGCGGGGATCTCCACGTTACCGTGCAGATCCAGCCGCCGCTTCATACCAACTATCGCGACGGTGATCCGGCGCGTCGCATGGGCAACGAGTATCTGTATCAGATGCTGGCCAAGGGTGTGATTGAAACGCTCGACGGGTGTCAGATCAAAACGGTGGTCACATTTTGTCCGCACTGTTTCCACCAGATGGGCAATGAGTTCCCGGATCTCGGTGGCAACTACGAAGTGATTCACCACACCGACTACATCGAGCGGCTGCTCGACGCCGGCCGAGTGCCGCTCGAGACGGAGCATGGTCAGCGTCTCAAGGTGGCGTACCACGATTCCTGCTATCTCGGTCGCTACAACGATGTGTATGACGCGCCGCGCAATACGCTGCGGAAGGCGTTGCCGGTGATCACGCTCGTTGAGCCACCACGCACCAAGAGTCGCGGCCTCTGCTGCGGTGCCGGTGGTGGACGCATGTGGATGAAAGAAACGGTGGGCAAGCCTGTGAATGTGGAGCGTTCGGAAGAGCTGCTCGCGACCGGCGCTGATGCAATCGCTGTGGCCTGTCCGTTTTGCATGACCATGATGACCGACGGCATTACCGCTGCTGGTAGTGACGTGCCGGTGTTGGATATTGCGGAAGTCGTGGCGGGGCAGTTGGCAGGGGTGCCGGCCGAGTAGCTGCGCGGTTGAACGCGCCTCTCTCGGGCAAACAGCGCCTTCAGTCTCGCCTGGCGCTGACTACCTCCCATGACACCGACCGCCTGCCTCGCTAATCGGGATGGTTGGGAGCTTGGGGGACATTGCTCGCCGCGATCGCAAACCAGATTCACAGCGGCAGGAACACCAGCACAACAGGATCGCTTGACACCACTGACCATCAAAAATACTATCAAAAAGGTTGTCGATGCTTGCTGCCTCGGCAATTCGGGCGAGATTCCGAGCTTCCACGTTTCAGAGCAGGGAGTAGCAGACATGTCCGCTCCATCCCGGGTTTTCCGTGCGATACTTGTAATGCTCTTTGCCGTATTCGTTGTCGGAAACGCAGCGCCGGCGAGTGATCCAGAGACGCTAACCAGCGGTTCCGTCCAGATGCGAGCCTGCGACGGCGCTGCCCCTGAACTTGCCAATTCCGGTGCGCCTGCTTTTGCGGTGTCCGATCTCGCCCTCGAGTATATCCCCTGTTGCTTTTACTCGAATTGCCCGAGCTGTGGACACCAAGGTGAGCGACAGTGCTGTGATGGTACGTGCAACTGCGTTTGTGTTCCGAGCTGCTGTTCGGGGTTTTCGTGCGGTGAGCCGACCTGACGTCGAACGACCATGCGATCGCGTACTGATACGCACAGCATCACGCTGCTACTGCTCTGCGCTCTTGCCACGGGGGCCTGTTTTTTGGAGCGAGAGCAGGTACTCCCGGCGGGAGCGAACTCTCCCATGGCGATTTGGCAGTCGGACACCGCTGCCTGTGCGCTGCAGCTTGGACCCGCTGGAAGCGGTGAGCGTTGGGCCATCGGTTGTGGAACCGTTTCCGCTGTCCAGGCTGATTCGACGTGCCAGCGCATTGGGGCCTTCTTTGTCTCCGTGTGGTATGCGCCACTGACGCAGCTGTGCGCATACTCCGGAGCAGGGGAGTTGCTGTTTCATCACGCGGGATCGTTGCAGCGACGCACGATGTTGGGAGGCGAGTTCGGCACGCTGCTTCACTTCTTCCCGTGTTTGAACGCGGGCGTGTCTGTGGCGGGAACAGTTGCCTCGGGCGACGCAGTGTACCGGATCCTGTCCTTCGGAGACAGCACGCGTGTTCTGGCAGACCTGCCGATTCCGTCGGTTGCCCAGTCGAGCTTCAGCGACAGTGGACTCCTTGTTGCGCTGCCTACACGACTGCTGGTGAGTTCGACTGGTGAGACTTCGTTTACCGTGACAACTTCGCGCGATTCTACCGCGGTGGTTCTTCAGGTGGAGCAATGCAATGATCCAACGCCACTGCAACCGCTCACCGTGTCACTCGCCGCACCGAAAACAGTTGTAGAGGGACTTTCGGCGTCAACTGCGACGCTCGTGTACGTCCGTGCGACGAGCGAGCAGTCCGTGCTCCTGCTCTTGTCTGCTGGCCAGTTGTACCGAGTGGTTTGCGCTGGAAAGGCGGGATGCACCGTTCAACAGGTGCTGGAAGTGCGCGGTCCGCTCGTAACCGCCTATGAGTGTGCCGATCACCTCTGCGAGATTTTTGCGACTCACAACAACTCGATAGGCCTCCTTCGACATGCAATCGACGACTGAGATGGGGTGTTTTTTTCAATGACTCAACGCGATCTGTTCCGGCTTGTTGGTGCTGTGGGACTCTTGGTGCAACTGACATCCGCCGGTGAGCTGTCGGGTCAGCCTGCTCGCAGAGACTCAATCAGCCTGAGTGACATCCCGCTGGATCGGCCTGCGTTCGCCGCATTTTTAGCGAAGGATACTGCGGTACTCGTTTCCGGACCGGCGCAGTACCTGGCTTTGCTCACGCCCTCGAACCGCAGCGCCGTTCGGTTCGCTTCGCAAGGCGAAGGGCCAGGTGAGTGGCGCTCCGTTGATGCACTGTTCGGCTGTGTCGGCCACTCCGGCTGGGTAGATGGACGTTTGAGGCGTATTGTGTGGCTTGATCCCGCCAGCGGGCGATACGATCGGCAGCTCGCACTCTCCACCGAGGCTGGGGCTGCTGGAAAGCCGGTCGCGGCTGCCTGCGAGAACGGGTCGCTCTGGATTGCGTTCGAGGGGCGGACCCGCGGTACGGGGACGGGTATTGTCCGCGACACCGTGAAAATATTTCATCTGGACGAAGAGCGAGGCGCGTTCACCCTCGTCACACAGGTCGCCGGAAGTGCGAGGATGCTCAAGAACAAGGGTTCATTGAACGCATCTCTCCGCCTTCCGTGGGCCTTGCCCCCAGCGTTGGTGGCACTTGGGCAGCAACGTGTGGGTGTCGTGCTGCGCACCGGCGACAGCATGTATGTGTATTCCGCAACTCGTGGTAGTGAGCGCGCGCTGCCGCTAGGTAGAGCAGGGCGCGCGTTCACCACGCGTGCTCAGGCAATTACGCTCGACTCCATGCGGCAGGTCATTGAGGACGAGATGGAGGCGCTCACGTACGAGGAAGTGCTCCGCGCCGAGTTTCGCATCTTACAGGAATCGCTGCGCGCCGACGTCGTCTTCCCCGCCCGCTGGCCGCTTGTCCGCTTCGCCGCCGCCGATCCCGCCACCGTCGGTGGCCTCGTCGTCGTGGAACACGCCGACATGCAAACCGGCGAATCGTGCGTCACGGTGCTGGCGCCCACAGGCCGAGCGCAGCGCCGCCGCTGCTACGCCTGGCCAAGCCGCACTGTGCACGGCGTGCTCCCCGACAAGGCCTCGCTGCTCTGGTTCCAGAGCAATGTGGATGGGGAAAGCTGGATGATTCGGACGGCGCGACCGTAGCGGCCCTTGCCCCACACCCCTCGCATCTTTATGCATTAAGGATGCATAAGGATTCTGCCCGCTCGCTGCGGGCTCGGCAGGCTCGGGTGACTGACGTCACAGGCATTGCCACACTCATTGGCCTCTTTACCGAAGACGGCTCACTGCTCCCACGCTCCGTGTGGGACATCGCCGCCTCGATTGATTCGTACGTGGTGGTCACAGGCAGTGGCGGCACCGTGCTGGCCTGTGCAGCGCTGCAGGAATATTCGCCATCACTCGCCGAAGTAGGCGCCGTGGCCGTGGCCGGCAGTGCGCAGGGGCTTGGCTTGGGCTCGCGCGTGGTGCGCGCGGTGGAGCGGTTGGCGCGCATGCGCGGACACCGAGAGCTGTTCGCCATTACCCTGGCCAACCACTTTTTCACCCACCTCGGCTACCGCGAAGTGGGTGTTGTGCGCTACCCAGAAAAGATGGCGCGCTATGCGCTACTCATGGAGCGCGACGGCTACGCACCCTCGGCCAAGCACTGCTTTCGGAAGCGGCTGCCGGTGGCCAAGGCGAAAGCGGCGTAGACTCTCGGTACCTCCCGCGCGACTGAAAGGACCAGCGCGAACCAGTAAGGTCCGCGAGGAAGCCAAGGGATAGCTGCTGGCAGCCGCGCCGAACGCGGCGACGGCAAGACAATATTGGTGAGACGGGTAAATATAAGGCGCAACATAGCGATACAATCCGAATATGGATCGCACCTACTCTCTCGATGACCTCCTCAACTTCCTCGCCAACATTGAAGCACGCTGAGTCGTTCCGGCGGCCACCGCGCAAGCGTTCTCGGTCGCCGAGCGAAGCGTCTTTTCCGTGCTCGACGCAACCGAGTAGGCGTCGCTTCCACTGAACGAGCTGGACGGCGTCATCACTCGCTTCACCGCGCTGCCGCATACGACGCGTCGCCCACAACACCAAAGGATGGCTACGGCACGTCACCGACTGTGCGAACGGCAGACTGCGGCAGGTCAGCGACTGCGCGAACAGGTGACTACGACACCTCGCTTCCGGTGCGCGCTGGACATGTCGTGACCGTGTCAAATATTCCTACCGATTTCACGCCGGTTGAGGCGGAACGTCTGGCGCACTTCATCCGATTGCTCACGCCTGAGTAGACAAGCTCCTCACTAAAGACAGTCAGCGATCAACAGCACCGAAGCACACCACGATCGGCACAACACATTGGCTCTACGGCAACACCACTCCAATCAACACACTCGTCCCGCGCCTGCCGCCATCGGCGACATATTCGAGACGCTGACGTGCACTCAGATTGTCGGAGCGTGCCTGCACCCAAAAGAGCGAGCCGTCGGAGCGTCGCCAGCGCGCGCCGAGGGTGAGGGCGGTGGCGCTCATGGGCGAGGTCGTGATATCGAGCACGGGCGCAAATACCCGTTGATAGAAGCGACCGAAAAAGAGCGGATCGGGTATCGCGCTGGTACCTGAGTAGCGTGTGTGGGCAGCACCTGCCGCAACGCTCCAGCCTCGTGCGATCATGCGCTCAACCTCCCCGGCGAGCGCATTGGTGAGCCCCTGTGTTTCCGTCCAGACGGCTACCGAGACGCGGCGGCGGGCATGCGGCCAGGCCGCGGCGCGCCCGCCGGCCCTCGCGCGGTCGGCGATCGCGCCGTATGTTCGCCGAATACTCGACCGAGCCCGTTTGAAATTCCTATCTGGACTCGCCGCCAGCACGGCTACGACCATCAGCGGCCCGAATCCGACATCGAGTCCGGCGCTGACGGCCGACAGCAGGAGGCCAGTTGTTTTCCGCTCGAGCTGTTCTTCGCCCGTTGCGATTTCCTGTCGGAGAATTGTTTCAGTCGGCTTGGTGGCTTCGCCGCCATCGGCTGGGTGCAACTCGGTAGTAATGTGTTCGGCTGAATGTGTCAGAGGGCGCTCCCGAAGTTGGCAACGAGTTTCTAAACGCAGCAAATGTGGTAACGCAGTATAGGACCACCTCTGCAAATCCACACAGGCGGCAACACATGGCTGCATTCGATCTTAACCCAAAAATGCACAACCTCTCCAATCGCAAAGTCGCGATCTTGGCGACTAATGAGTTTGAGAAATCAATGCTGATGTCACCGCTCGCGGCGCTGAAAGCGGCCACGCGACTGTTAGCATTGTGTCCATCGGAAAGTCCGCAGACACCATCGCGGATGGTCGGATGGCAACTGGTTCGAGAAGACCGTCAAGTTGGACGGCACGTTACCAAACATGAAAGCCGACAGCGTTGGCACGTTGATGATGCCCAGTGGCGTGATGAACCCGGACACACTGCGCACGCGCCTGAGCCCGCGAAAGCTTGAACCGCGAGACCACGGCAGAAAGCCCGCCGAGACATCGTGTCGGCGGGCTTTCTGCGTCTAGAGAATCGTTAACTGGTCGGAGATCGCGATGCCAGCGTGCGAGCACCGCACAGGGGCGGCGCCGACTCACCGCGCTAGTGACGGCGACGCGTGCGGCGTGTCACCGCCAGCATTGCCAACAGTCCGCCGCTGACCAGCGCCATCGATGACGGCTCGGGCGTCGTCGTACTAGCCGTGACGCTGATATCGTCGAGTTGCAGATATGACGGATCGTCGCGACCGAGCAATTCGAGGCGCGTCGTGGTGGACGTGGCGATGAGCGGTACGGTGTTGAAGTACTGGGTGAAGACGTCGGATGTGGGAAGCGCGGTAAAGTCGGCAGCGACGGTGTTGCCGAATAGTGCGCGGAACTGGACCGGCCGGTCTGCGGTGGATGCGCCGTTGGAATAGAGCCAGAACGACAGTGTGTACGATTGCCCGACCACCGTGTTGAGATCCTGGTAGAGCCAGGCGCCTAGAATCGCCGGGTCAGCCGCCATGCAGCTTACGCCGCCGCACACGGTTATTGCCTTACCTGTCCCACCATGGGTCCCACCGCCCGGATCGTAGCCGCCAGAGCCAGTGGGGAGGAACCATTTGACGCCGTTTTCCGTCCAGCCGCTGAACCCCGACTCGAAGCCCGGATTGGTCACGACGTTTTGCGCCTGTACTGATCGGCTTGCCAGCAGTCCGACCACACCACAGCATACCAGCATCACACGTCCGCGCATATACCCCCCTCAGATGATGAGTCTGTAGACATGTGCATCGCTCACACGTCCGCAGTCATCATCAGCGTACCGGGCGGACGTTTGGTGTGCCACGATCAAAAAGATAGGGGCGTATGCGTGCCGCTTACTCGTTCGTCGCAGCCGCATGACGCGGAGGTCGACACTCGCAACAGGATAACTAGATGTCGAACGTGCGCTGGCGCCTGGCTGCCGTTACCGATTTGCCGGAGTGCGTGCTGATCCAGCGCGAGCATATGGGCGACGCCACGCTCGGCGAAACCGGTGCGCTGGCCGCGTGGCGAGAGCTGATCGCGCATCCTGGTGC
The DNA here is from genome assembly GCA_038203945.1 of Gemmatimonadales bacterium. Lineage (GTDB taxonomy): Bacteria > Gemmatimonadota > Gemmatimonadetes > Gemmatimonadales > Gemmatimonadaceae > JAABRT01. Next base: position 1,246 of record JBBRDJ010000140.1, on the reverse strand, counting down.
GTTGATGGCCGTTTTTGAAAGCGTGCAGCCGAAGGAGCGCGCGCGCCTGATCGGGTTTGGCGCGACGGTCTTTGTCGAGCAAGCCTTTGCCAATGCGGAATTGTTCTCACCGCGCCCTGGACTGAACGCTCGCATCATCACCAGTCTGCGTCACGGGCCATCGGTGGTGCTTGATCGTCACGCGATCGCGCGTGCGAATGCCGCTGACGGCGTTGACGTCGTCGTGCTGTATGGCTCCTGGCGGTCGCACGGTCTGTCTGATCGCGAGTTGCAGGAAGTGCAGTTGCAGCTGTCGATGAGCCTCGCACAATTACTATCGGGGTACAAAGTGCGGACGATATTCGGCGAAGCGCGCGGCGCGCAGATCCCATACATGCGTCAGAGCGGTACGGTGCGCGAGCTGGCGACGTATCCGGAACTGGACATGGTAATCAATCTGGTGACAGCATCGGAAGCCTTTGCGAGACCGACGTCGGTGACTGGCGCAATGTTCATTTTCGACCAGCCGGTGCTTGGCCTGACCGCCGCGGAACAGTCGCTGCTGATCGCGGCGCTGACCCATGCCACCGATGCCGACCTTTCAACTTCACTCGGTATCGGGCTCGCAGCGATCAAAGCGCGCTGGCGGTCAATCTTCGCGCGGTTTGCCGATCGGGCACCCGACTACGAGTCGGCGGAGCGGGAAAGGCGTGGCCCTCAGAAGCGGCATCGCGTTTTGCGCTACGTGCGCGAGCATCCCGAAGAGCTGCGGCCCTTCAAGCCGGGAGTATCGAGTTGAGCGATTCATGGAGTTGTCAGCCGCTCAAGCGCCCACGTCGCATGCTCGGCACAGTCGCATTCTCGTGTGCGAGCATGGCCTTCAGCACTGCGATGTCGTCTGTGGTACCGACGTTCCCCAGCACTACGGTCGCGTTCCGATGCAGCATCCACAACTTTGCGCGCTTGATGACCGAGCCCTTGAACGTCGCAGCGTACGATGCGGGAGTCATCGTGAGAATGTCGCGCGAAAGCGTGCGCGCGTCTTTGTGCGTCAACAAGTATCTCCATATCGTCTGGAGACAGACGCAGCAGTCGGTCCTTGAGATACTCGTGGGCCTTGCCCGCCGCATCTTGGCGCGCCACGTCGAACTCCGCGAGACCTTCCTCCCCCGCGACCAGCGGTGTGATCGGGACGACCGCTCGCCCTTCAACCAACCCCTGAAGTTCTGACAACAGCTCCTGACCCGGCTCAAAGATCGTGACGGGA